>NZ_JBNPJV010000012.1:0-22951 GCF_050312585.1 Pseudomonas sp. R19M | reverse complement strand
CAGGTACACAGACTCAACCTGATACACCGCTATCGGGAGCAAGCCCCCTCCCACATTTGATCTCCTTTGAGTTTTCTAGGAGGCGATCAGTTGGCGCAGTACGTAGTGCAGGATGCCCCCGGCTTTGAAGTATTCGACTTCGTTCAGGGTATCAATCCGGCACAGCACCTCGACCTTCTCGGTGCTGCCATCTTCCCGGGTAATCACCAGCGTCAGGTTCATTCGCGGCTCGATCTCGGCGTCGGTCAGCCCAAGAATATCGATCGTCTCCCGGCCGCTCAGTTTGAGCGTCTTGCGGTTCTGATCCAGCTTGAACTGCAAGGGCAGCACGCCCATGCCCACCAGGTTGGAACGGTGGATACGCTCGAAACTCTCGGCGATCACTGCCTTGACCCCCAGCAGGTTGGTACCCTTGGCCGCCCAGTCGCGGCTGGAGCCGGTGCCGTATTCTTGCCCGGCAACCACCACCAGCGGCGTGCCCGCCGCCTGGTACTTCATCGCCGCATCGTAGATCGCCATCTTCTCGCCGGTGGGGATATACAACGTATTGCCGCCTTCCTCGCCGCCGAGCATTTCGTTGCGGATGCGGATATTGGCAAAGGTGCCGCGCATCATCACTTCATGGTTGCCCCGGCGTGAGCCGTAGGAGTTGAAGTCGCGCGGTTCCACGCCTTGCTCGCGCAGGTAGCGGCCGGCGGGGCTGTCGGTCTTGATATTACCGGCAGGGGAGATGTGGTCGGTGGTCACCGAATCCCCCAGCAGGGCCAGCACCTTGGCGCCTTTGACATCCTCGATCACCGGCAAAGGCCCGGCAATATCATCGAAGAACGGCGGGTGCTGGATGTAGGTGGAGTCCTTCTGCCACACGTAGGTCGCGGCCTGCGGTACTTCAATCGCTTGCCATTGCGCGTCCCCGGCAAACACCTCGGCGTATTCCTTGTGGAACATGCCCGTGCTGACCTGGGCCACCGCGTCGGCGATTTCCTGGCTGCTTGGCCAGATATCCTTGAGGTACACCGGCTTGCCATCCCGGTCGTTGCCCAGCGGTTCGCGGCTGATATCGATGCGCACCGTACCGGCCAAGGCATACGCCACCACCAGCGGCGGTGAGGCCAGCCAGTTGGTTTTCACCAGCGGGTGTACGCGGCCTTCGAAGTTGCGGTTGCCGGACAGAACCGAAGCGACGGTGAGGTCGGCTTTCTGGATGGCCTTTTCAATCGGCTCGGGCAGTGGGCCGGAGTTGCCGATGCAGGTGGTGCAGCCATAACCCACCAGGTCGAAGCCCAGTTTGTCCAGGTATTGGGTGAGGCCCGCCGCCTTGTAGTAGTCGGTGACCACCTTGGAGCCAGGCGCCAGGGAACTCTTGACCCAAGGTTTGCGGGTCAGGCCCTTTTCCACGGCCTTTTTCGCTACCAGCCCGGCCGCCATCATCACGCTGGGGTTGGAGGTGTTGGTGCAGGAGGTGATCGCCGCGATCACCACGGCGCCGTTTTTCAAGCGATAGGTCTGGCCAGCCTCTTCATAGTCGGTTTCGCCCACCAGGTCGGCATTGCCCACCGCGACGCCACCGCCGCCCTCGCTTTCCAGGCGGCCCTCTTCTTTGCTCGCGGGTTTGAACTGCAGGTCGAGGAAGTCGCTGAACGCCTGGCCCACATTGGGCAGCGAGACCCGGTCCTGCGGGCGTTTCGGCCCGGCGAGGCTGGCTTCGACGTCGCCCATGTCCAGTGCCAGGCTGTCGGTGAACACCGGCTCCTGGCCCGCATTGCGCCACAGGCCCTGGGCCTTGGTGTAGGCCTCAACCAGCTTGACGGTTTCGCTCGGGCGACCCGACAGGCGCAGGTAGTCCAGGGTCACTTCATCAACCGGGAAAAAACCGCAGGTGGCGCCATATTCCGGGGCCATGTTGGCGATGGTGGCGCGGTCCGCCAGAGGCAGGTCGGCCAGGCCGTCGCCGTAGAACTCGACGAATTTACCCACCACGCCTTTTTTGCGCAGCATCTGGGTGACGGTCAGCACCAGGTCGGTTGCGGTGATGCCTTCCTTGAGCTTGCCGGTGAGCTTGAAGCCAATGACTTCCGGAATCAGCATCGACACCGGTTGGCCGAGCATCGCTGCTTCCGCTTCGATCCCGCCCACCCCCCAGCCGAGTACACCCAGGCCGTTGATCATGGTGGTGTGGGAATCGGTGCCCACCAGTGTGTCGGGGAATGCGTAGGTGCGGCCGTCTTCGTCCTTGGTCCATACGGTGCGGCCCAGGTATTCGAGGTTGACCTGGTGGCAGATGCCGGTGCCGGGCGGTACCACACTGAAATTGTCAAAGGCACTCTGGCCCCAGCGCAGGAAGGCGTAGCGTTCGCCGTTGCGCTGCATTTCAATGTCGACGTTCTGCTCGAACGCGCTGGTGCTGCCGAACTTGTCGACCATCACCGAGTGGTCGATCACCAGGTCCACCGGGGAGAGCGGGTTGATGCGCTGCGGGTCGCCCCCGGCCTTGGCCACGGCGGCGCGCATGGCGGCCAGGTCGACCACGGCGGGTACGCCGGTGAAGTCCTGCATTAGCACCCGTGCGGGGCGGTATTGGATCTCGCGGTCGGACCGGCGCTCTTTGAGCCAGGCGGCGATGGCCTTGAGGTCGGCGCTGGTGACGGTCTTGGCGTCTTCCCAGCGCAGCAGGTTTTCCAGCAGCACCTTGAGCGACATCGGCAACGTGTCCAGGTCACCCAGGCTCTTGGCGGCTTCGGGCAGGCTGAAGTAGTGGTAGGTCTTGCTGTCTATTTCCAGTGTTTTAAGGGTTCTCAGGCTATCAAGGGATGACATTACGTGACTCCTTATGGTCCGCACGGCTACGGACCTGACGGGACGAACAGAGCCTTACACGTTAGCCCTGTTTTCATTAGCAGGCTAATAACTGGACTCTATCGCTAAGTCCAAGGTTCAGAACTCCGTTATCATGCGCGGGTTTTCATGACAGGTATTGCGATAGCGCAAGCCGGTCGATTCACCAGGAGAGTTGATGAACACCCTTTTTATGCACTGCCGCCCGGGTTTTGAAGGCGAAGTCTGTTCCGAGATCGCGGAGCACGCCGCGCGCCTGAACGTTTCCGGCTACGCCAAGGCCAAGACCGGCAGCGCCTGCGCCGAATTTGTCTGCACCGAAGAAGACGGCGCCCAGCGCCTGATGCACGGCCAGCGTTTTGCCGAGTTGATCTTCCCAAGGCAGTGGGCGCGCGGGGTGTTTATCGACTTGCCGGAAACGGATCGCATCAGCGTGATCCTCGCGCACCTGCAAGGCTTCCCGGTGTGCGGCAGCCTGTGGCTGGAAATGGTCGACACCAACGACGGCAAAGAGCTGTCGAATTTCTGCAAGAAATTCGAAGTGCACCTGCGCAAAGCCTTGTTGAACGCCGGCAAGCTGGTGGACGACCCGAGCAAGCCGCGCCTGCTGCTGACCTTCAAGAGTGGTCGTGAGGTGTTCATGGGCCTGGCCGAGTCGAATAATTCGGCGATGTGGCCGATGGGCATCCCCCGCCTGAAGTTCCCCCGCGAAGCGCCGAGCCGCTCGACGTTGAAACTGGAAGAGGCGTGGCACCACTTCATCCCCCGCGAGCAGTGGGACGAGCGGCTGCACAGCGACATGACCGGCGTCGACCTGGGCGCAGCACCGGGCGGCTGGACCTGGCAACTGGTCAACCGCGGCATGCTGGTGACCGCCATCGATAACGGCCCCATGGCCGAAAGCCTGATGGACACCGGCCTGGTGCAGCATTTGATGGCCGACGGCTTCACCTTCGTGCCCAAGCAGCCGGTGGACTGGATGGTCTGCGACATCGTTGAAAAGCCTGCGCGTAATGCAGCGCTGCTGGAAACCTGGATCGGCGAGGGGCATTGTCGTGAGGCGGTGGTGAACCTCAAGTTGCCGATGAAGCAGCGCTATGCCGAAGTCAAGCGCTTGCTGGAGCGTATCGAGGAAGGCTTCAAGGCGCGCGGCATTCGCGTGGAGATCGGCTGCAAACAGCTGTATCACGATCGTGAAGAAGTGACTTGCCACTTGCGTCGGCTGGAAACTGCGAAGAAACCCAAGACCCGCTGAAGACTTGAACTGACCACAAAACCCCTGTGGGAGCGGGCTTGCTCGCGAAGGCGGTATAACCTTCGAAATCCATGTTGAATGTGCCCGCGTCTTCGCGAGCAAGCCCGCTCCCACATTTTGAGCGGTGCCGTTTCAGGAGTGATGTATGAACCAACCCCTCGATTTGCCTGTAGACGCAGTGCTCGATGCAACGGGCCTCAACTGCCCGGAGCCGGTGATGATGCTGCACCAACACATCCGTGACCTGCCGCCGGGCGGCTTGCTCAAGGTGATCGCGACCGACCCGTCGACCCGCCGCGATATTCCCAAGTTCTGCGTGTTCCTTGACCACGAACTGGTGGATCAGCAGGAGCAGGCCGGTACGTACCTGTATTGGATTCGCAAGAACGCTTCCTGAATTTGCGTTCCTAGCTATACGCCTTGTGCGCACGGATGCGCCGGCGTGCGCTGCGCGCCAGGCGTACCAGCAGCATCCCCGCCGCACAGCTCAAGCCCACGATCAGCCCTTGCCACAAGCCGCTTGGGCCGCTGGGCGCGCCGAGCCAGTCGGTCAGGCCCAGGGCGTAGCCTACCGGCAGGCCCACGCCCCAATAGGCGAACAACGTCAGCACCATGGTCACCCGGGTATCCTGGTAACCACGCAGCGCGCCGGCGGCGGTGACCTGGACCGAGTCGGAGAACTGGAACAGCGCCGAAAACACGATCAGCGTCGAGGCCAGGTGGATCACGACCGGGTCGGGGGTGTAGATCGTCGCAATCTGTTCGCGGAACACCAGCATCAGGCCGCAGGACAAGCAGGCGTACGCCAACGCCGTACCCATGCCGACCCCGGCGGCAAAGCGCGCTTCACGGGGTTCGCCACGGCCCAGGGCCTGGCCGACGCGTACGGTGATCGCCATGCTCAGGGAATAAGGAATCATGAACACCAGGGAGCTGACGTTCAGCGCGATCTGGTGACCCGAGACCACGGTAGCGCCCAGGCTGCCGATCAGCAGGGCGATCACCGCGAAGATGCTCGACTCGGCAAAGATCGCGACGCCGATGGGCAGGCCGATGCCCAGCACGCGCTTGATCACCGACCACTGGGGCCAGTCGAAACGCTTGAACAGTTCGCTGCTCTGATAGGCCGGCCCCCAGCGGGTCCAGGCGGCCAGGCCGAGCATCATCACCCACATCGCAATCGCCGTCGCCCAACCACAGCCCGCGCCGCCCATGGCCGGTACGCCCAGGTGGCCGTAGATGAAGATGTAATTCAGGGGAATGTTCAGCGCCAACCCACACAGGCCCATGACCATGCTCGGTCGCGTACGGCCCAGGCCGTCACTGAAGCAGCGCAATACGTAGTAGAACGCGATAGCCGGCATGCCTGCGGCGATACCATGCAGGTAGCCCATGGAGGGTTCGATCAGGTCGGGCTCGACCTTCATGGCATGCAGGATGGGTTCGGCGCAGAGCAGCAACAACGCGGCACTGATCCCGACCACCAGCGCCAGCCACAGGGCTTGGCGCACCAGTGGGCCGATCTCGCTGAACTGGCCGGCGCCGTAGCGCTGGGCGACTTTCGGCGTGGTGGCCAGCAGGGTGCCGGTCATCAGCAGATACACCGGAATCCAGATCGAATTGCCCAGGCCCACCGCCGCCAGATCCTGCGGGCTGACGCGCCCAGCCATCACGGCGTCGACAAAGCTCATCGCCGTGGTTGCCAGTTGGCCGATCATGATCGGCAGGGCGAGGGTCAGCAGGCCGCGCACTTCCCGACTGATACGGGCGGGGCGGGTGAGGGGGGTGGTGGCAGTGTTCACGTGCGGGGGTGTCCAATCGGGAAGCGAAGTGCAAGGACGGCGGATTCTACGCTTTGACGCATTGGCCAGGAAAAAACCTGTGTTAGCGATTTGTAAGCGTCCTCCCCCCAACACCCCTCCCACCGGGAATGCGCGCTGTTACACTGCGGGTCCGCGAAAGGAGCCTGCCATGCTGATTGTTGCCGACGAAAATATCCCGCTGCTCGATGCCTTCTTCGAAGGGTTTGGCGAAATTCGCCGGGTGCCCGGTCGCTCCATCGACCGCGCCACGGTCGAGCAGGCCGATGTGCTGTTAGTGCGTTCGGTGACCCACGTCAACCGAGCCTTGCTGGAGGGGACTGCGGTGCGGTTTGTCGGAACCTGCACCATCGGCACCGATCACCTGGACCTGGAATACTTCACGCAGGCCGGCATTGCCTGGTCCAGCGCCCCCGGCTGCAATGCGCGGGGTGTGGTGGATTATGTGCTGGGCAGCTTGCACACCCTGGCTGAAATCGAGGGGGCCGACCTCAAGCAGCGCACCTACGGCGTGGTGGGCGCGGGTGAAGTGGGCGGGCGCCTGGTCAAGGTGCTCAAGGGCCTGGGCTGGGATGTGCGGGTGTGCGACCCGCCGCGCCAGATCGCCGAAGACGGTGATTACGTCAGCCTGGAGCAGATCATCGAACAATGCGATGTGATCAGCCTGCACACGCCGCTGACTCAATCCGGCAATGGTTCCACCTGGCATCTGTTTGATCGCGAGCGTCTGAATCGTCTCAAGCCCGGCACCTGGCTGATCAATGCCAGCCGGGGGCCGGTGGTCGACAACGCAGCCCTGCGCGAGGTGTTGCTGGCTCGCGAAGACCTGCAAGCGGTGCTGGACGTGTGGGAAGGCGAGCCGCAGGTGGATGTCGACCTGGCTGACCTGTGCGTGCTGGCCACGCCGCATATTGCCGGTTACAGCCTGGACGGCAAGCAACGTGGGACGGCGCAGATCTATCAAGCGCTCTGTGCGCATCTGGGCCAGCCGGCCAGCATTCAATTGAGCGACCTGCTGCCGGCGCCGTGGCTGGCCGAGGTGCACCTGAATGCCTCGACCGACCCGGCCTGGGCGCTGGCGACCTTGTGCCGCAGCGTGTATGACCCGCGCCGTGATGATGCGGATTTTCGCCGCAGCCTCGTAGGCAGCGAGCAAGAGCAGCGCAAGGCTTTCGACCTGCTGCGCAAGCACTATCCGGAGCGCCGCGAGATTGATGGCCTGCGCGTGCGGATCAACGGCGAATCGCCAGCCTTGTCGAGCATCGTGTCCGCCTTGGGCGCGGTAACGATCTAGCCCCCAATAAACGAGCACACAATAAAAAACCCGGCCATCGAGGCCGGGTTTGAAAGAGCGTGGGCGCTTCAGCCTTGCTGGGCAGGTTTGACCAGTCGCTGTTCCAGCTCGTGACACGCTTGCTGGATCATCTCTTCGGTAATCTGAACCTCGCGGCCCTTGGCGTCGATGTACGAGCAAGGCAACTGCTGCGGTTGGCGGATTACGTTAATTTTGGCATCGCTGCTGTTTTGCAAGGTCATGGCCTGTCTCCTCATCAGGTTGTGTACCTAGTTTAATTTCTCCGCGTGACCGAGCTATTACAACTCCTTGCAAAGTCACGGTGCGGGTATCCAGTCCACCAGAAACCGATACATATTTCCAGCCGTGCTTTAGACCGATAGCCTCTAGCAGCCTGTATCGGCGGGCATAAATAACCTGACTCATTGTTATTTACACAAGTTCCCCCAATGTTGCTGTGCACAGACCTCTCTTTCTTGGCGCAGGTGAAACCCTCCATGTTCTCAGTCCGTCAACGTCATGCGATTCGCTTGGCCAGCCGTTTTATCGCGCCCTATCGCTGGCAGGCGCTGGGGGCCTTGTTGGCGCTGATTGTCACGGCGGGTATCACCTTGTCGATGGGGCAGGGCATCCGTCTGTTGGTAGACCGAGGGTTCATGACCCAGTCACCGCACCTGCTCAACCAGTCCATCGGGCTGTTCATGGTGCTGGTGCTGGGCCTGGCCGTAGGCACCTTTACCCGGTTCTACCTGGTCTCGTGGATTGGCGAGCGGGTGGTGGCGGACATCCGTCGGCAGGTGTTCAACCACCTGATCTATCTGCATCCGGGGTTCTATGAAAACAATCGCAGTTCGGAAATCCAGTCACGGCTGACCACCGACACCACGCTGCTGCAATCGGTGATCGGCTCGTCCTTGTCGTTGTTCCTGCGTAACGGGTTGATGGTCATCGGCGGCATCGTTTTGTTGTTTGTCACCAACCCCAAGCTGACCAGTATCGTGGTGGTGGCCTTGCCGCTGGTGCTGGCTCCGATCCTGATTTTCGGTCGCCGCGTGCGCAGCCTCTCGCGCCTGAGCCAGGACCGTATCGCCGATGTGGGCAGCTACGTGTCCGAGACCCTCGGCCAGATCAAGACCGTGCAAGCCTACAACCACCAGGTGCAGGACGAACAACGCTTCGCCGTGACCGTGGAAGACGCGTTTGCCACGGCGCGCAAGCGCATCGCCCAACGGGCCTGGCTGATTACCCTGGTGATCATGCTGGTGCTGGGCGCCGTGGGGGTGATGCTGTGGGTGGGGGGCATGGACGTGATCAGCGGGCGCATTTCCGGCGGTGAGCTGGCGGCGTTTGTGTTCTATAGCTTGATCGTCGGCAGTGCCGTGGGCACTTTGAGTGAGGTGCTGGGGGAGTTGCAGCGCGCTGCGGGGGCCGCTGAGCGTATCGGCGAGCTATTGCAGTCGAGCAACGAGATCCAGGCACCGGCCACTGGCACGCTGCAGTTGCCGGAGCGGGTCAGCGGGCGCATGGAATTGCAGGACCTGCATTTTTCCTACCCGTCGCGGCCAGACCGCTATGCCATCGATGGCCTGAGCCTCACGATCAACCCTGGCGAAACCCTCGCCCTGGTGGGGCCGTCCGGGGCGGGTAAATCGACGATTTTCGACCTGTTGCTGCGCTTCTACGATCCACAACAAGGCCGCATCCTGTTGGAAGGCCACCCGCTGACCGATCTCGACCCCATGGACCTGCGTCGGCATTTTGCCCTGGTATCCCAGAGCCCGGCGCTGTTTTTCGGCAGCGTCGAAGAAAACATCCGCTACGGCAACCCGTCCGCCACGCGTGAGCAGGTCGAAGCCGCCGCGCGCATCGCCCACGCCCACGACTTTATCCTGCAAATGCCCGACGGCTACCAGACCCACCTCGGCGACGGCGGCATGGGCCTTTCCGGTGGTCAACGCCAACGCCTGGCCATCGCACGTGCATTGCTGGTAGATGCACCCATCCTGCTGTTGGACGAAGCCACCAGCGCCCTGGATGCCCAGAGCGAGCATTTGATCCAGCAGGCGCTGCCGCAGTTGATGCAAGGGCGCACCACCCTGGTGATTGCGCATCGATTGGCAACCGTCAAGAACGCGGATCGGATCGCAGTCATGGATCAAGGCAAATTGATCGCGGTTGGCACGCACCAGCAGCTGATTGCGAGCAACCCGCTGTATGCACGATTGGCCGCTTTGCAGTTCAGTGACGGGAAGGAAGGCGACAAGTAGTGAGCGGGCTTGCCCCGCGCTGGGTGGCGAAGCCGCCCCAAATCCAGGCACCTCGGTCTCTCTGAAGCATCGAGGCATCCTTGTTGGGGCGGCTGCGCCACCCAGCGCGGGGCAAGCCCGCTCACTACAAGTTGTTACTGATCGTCGAAGTAGCGCTCATGCCAATCCACCAGCGGTTGGGGGGAGTTGAGCTTTTGCCCGTAGATCACCGAATAAGACAGGACGTTCTGCACATACTGGCGGGTTTCGTCGAAAGGAATGCTTTCAACCCACACATCGAAGCTCAGGTGGTCCGCCCCGCGCAGCCATTGGCGCACACGGCCGGGGCCGGCGTTGTAGGCGGCAGAGGCGAGGACGCGGTTGCCGCTGAACTGGCTGTGCACCTGGCTCAGGTAGGCGGCGCCGAGCTGGATGTTCTTGTCCGGGTCGAGCACCTGGGCCGGGGAGGCCAGCGGGATGCTGAACTTGCGTGCGGTTTCCTTGGCGGTGCCAGGCATCAGTTGCATCAGGCCGCTGGCGCCGACACCGGAGCGGGCGTCGTCCATGAAGGCGCTTTCCTGGCGGGTGATGGCGAACACCCAGCTTGAATGCAGTCCACGCACCTTGGCCTCGCGCACCAGGGTGTCGCGGTGCGCCATCGGGAAGCGGATATCCAGGTCGTCCCAGTATTGCGCCTGGCTGATGGTACGGATTGCCGGGAAATACCACTTCATGTCGTAGGCCAGCTTGGCCTGGGCCACCATCTCGTCACGGTTGAAGTGACGGCTGACGTGGTACCACTCGCGGCGGCCATCCACCACCTGGCCCCGCGCATAGAACTCCAGGGCACGACGCACGCCGGGGGTGTTGCGCACTTTGTTCATCAGTGCCTGGCTCATGACCAGTGGCTTGTTGGTCAGCTGGTAGGGCGCTTTGGAGCGATCGGCGGCGAGGAACCCGTAGAAGTCCCGTTCCTTGGCCACGTTTTTGTACAGCACCAGCGCCTGTGGGTTTTTCGGTTCGGCCAGTTCCAGGCTGCGCGCCTGCCAGTAGCGCCAGCGGTTGGTGGTCGCCAGGTCTTGCGGGAGTTTGCGGGTGAGCTGGTAGGCTTCTTCCCAGCGAGCCAGGCGCAGCAACAGGCGCAGGCGCCATTCGGAGACGGTATTGTCACGCAGCTCCGGATCGTACTGGGTCATCACGTCCAGCGCGCGCGGGTCGTAGCGGCGCGCCAGGGTCAGGCCGATTTCGCGGGCGATCGACACTTTTTCGTCACGGGAGAAGTGCATGCTGCTGGCGTAGCCGTCGAGCAGGGCCATGGCCTTGTCCGGGTCCTGGCGTGCCAGGCGGCGTAGACCCAGGCCAACTGCATCGGACATGGCCTCGGTGGCCGGCAGGAAGCGCGACGGGTCGCCGAGCATGTCAGGCTTTTGCGCGACATCCACCATCAAGCGGCCCTGGGCGCCGAGGGTCGGCAAGGTTTTCACCAGGCTGTTGGCCAGTGCGTAGTTGCGCGCTTCGGCGGCGAGTTTGGCGCGGTCCCAGATCTTTTTCTCGGTGAGCTGGCCGTCGGCCGCCCATTGACCGAATGTGGCGTCGCAGGCGGTGGGTTGGGTCTTGCCGGTCATCCACAGCTTTTCGGTGGTCTTGTAGCCTTCAGCTTTCAGGTTGTGGGTGAGCTGATATTGACCGTGCAGGCAGTCCAGTTCGACGAAGTTGAGCTTGGGGTCGTAGTACTTTTCAAAGGTCTGCCAGTCGCCACGGTCGGCCAGCCAGCGCAACCAGCGCAACTTCATCCAGTTGGCCTGGGGCAGGTCGCCGTTTTTGGCGAGGAATTGTTCGATTTCCTCATTGCTCGCGGTTTTCAGGCGTGCGGTCAGCTCGTCGTAGGCCAGGTACGGCGTAAGCGGGTAGTCGGCCAGGGCCTGGCTGTATTGCATGTAGGGGCCGCTGTCGCCTTTGGCCAGGGCGCGCTTGGCTTCATCGTAATATTGACGTTGGGTGGTGAGATCCACGGCCTGGGCGGATTGAACGGCGGTGACGGAAAGAAGCAGACAAGATAAAAAGCTGAAAAGGCGGCTGCGCATGAGACGTCCGTGCAGAGAAATCACGAATAGCGCCGGCACCGCCGACACTGACTGCCCCTAGCTTAGCCTTTTGCCCGCAGCCGGTGAAAGCTTTGCGGCCCGCTTGATCCAAGTTAGACGCAAATGTCCTGTAGAACCTGTTCATAGCGAAAATGCCGGCCGCATCCCACCCGCAACTCAGGTAGAATGCGCGCCCAGTTTTTGGAGAAGCTCATGACCCTGCTCAAATTCAGCGATGTGTCCCTTGCTTTCGGCGCTATGCCGTTGTTGGACAAGGTGTCCTGGCAGATCGCCCGTGGTGAGCGGGTGTGCATCATCGGCCGCAATGGCACCGGCAAGTCCAGCATGATGAAGCTGGTAAAAGGCGATCAGAAACCCGATGACGGCGCCGTATGGCGCGCGCCGGGCCTCAAGATTGGCGAGCTGCCGCAGGAATTGCCGGTAGCCGACGGACGGACAGTGTTCGACGTGGTTGCCGAGGGCCTGGACGGTGTCGGCGCATTGCTCGCCGAATACCATCATCTGGCGCAGAACTGTGTGACCGATGCCGATCTGGACAAGCTGATGCACGTCCAGCAAGACCTCGAAGCCCGCGATGGCTGGCGCCTGCAGCAGTTGGTGGACAGCACCCTGAGCCGCCTGCAATTGCCTGCCGACAAGACCCTGGCCGAGTTGTCCGGCGGCTGGCGTCGCCGTGTGCTGCTTGCCCAGGCATTGGTATCCGAGCCGGACCTGTTGCTGCTCGACGAGCCGACCAACCACCTGGACATCGGCGCGATCGCCTGGCTGGAAGAAGCCATCAAGGACTTCCAGGGGGCTGTGCTGTTCATCACGCACGACCGTGCTTTCCTGCAGAGCCTGGCGACGCGCATCCTCGAACTGGACCGTGGTGGCCTGATCGACTGGAACGGCGACTACGCCAGCTTCCTGGTGCACAAGGAAGCCGCCCTGGCCGCTGAAGAAACCGCCAATGCGCTGTTCGACAAGAAGCTGGCCCAGGAAGAAGTCTGGATCCGCCAGGGTATCAAGGCGCGCCGCACCCGTAACGAAGGCCGCGTACGCGCCCTGAAAGCTCTGCGCGTGGAACGCAGCGAACGTCGCGAGCGCACCGGCAAGGCCAATATCCAGCTGGATACCGCCGAAAAGTCGGGCAAGCAAGTGATGGTGCTGGAAAACGTCAGCTTCCATCACCCGGACGGTCCGTTTCTGATCAAGGACTTCTCCATGGTCTTGCAGCGCGGCGATCGTATCGGCCTGCTGGGCGCCAACGGCACCGGCAAGACCACGTTGCTCAAGCTGATGCTCAGCGGCCTGCAGCCCACCAGCGGCAAGGTGGAGGAGGGCACCAAGATCGACGTGGCCTACTTCGACCAGTTGCGCCATCAGTTGGACCTGGAAAAAACCGTGATCGACAACGTTGCCGAAGGTCGCGACTTTATCGATATCGACGGCCAGAGCCGCCATGTGCTCAGCTACCTGGGCGACTTCCTGTTCAGCCCGCAGCGTGCACGCACGCCGGTCAAAGCCTTGTCCGGCGGGGAGCGTGCGCGCCTGCTGCTGGCCAAGCTGTTCAGCAAGCCGGCCAACCTGCTGGTGCTCGACGAACCGACCAACGACCTCGATGTGGAAACCCTCGAGTTGCTCGAAGAGGTCTTGCTGACCTTCAACGGCACGGTGCTGATGGTCAGCCACGACCGGGCATTCCTCGACAACGTGGTCACCAGTACCCTGGTCTTCGAAGGTGAAGGCAAGGTGCGTGAATATGTGGGTGGTTACCAGGACTGGCTGCGTCAGGGCGGCTCGCCGCGCTTGCTGGGTGTGACCGAGAGCAAGTCCGGCAAGGCCGACCTGAACTCGGCGGTCGTCGCCCCGGCTGCCGCTGCGGCACCGGTTGAGCCGGCGGCACCGGTTGGCAAGAAGAAACTCAGCTACAAGCTGCAGCGCGAACTGGAAGCCTTGCCGGGTGATATCGACGCCAAGGAACAGCAGATTGCCGCGGTGGAAGCGGAAATGGCTGACGCGGGTTTCTACCTGCGCCCTGCGGCTGAAACCGCCAAGGTCATCGCTTCCCTGGAGACATTGAACCAGGAGCTGGAAGTGCTGATGGAGCGTTGGGCTGAGCTGGATGCCTGAGTGATTCCAGTGCATTGAAAAACCCGGTGCTCATCTGATGAGCACCGGGTTTTTCATATGAGAATGCAGTTTAAATGTGGGAGGGGGCTTGCCCCCGATAGCAGTCTGTCAGTCGATACATCTGGTGACTGACACTCCGCCATCGGGGGCAAGCCCCCTCCCACATTTGACCCTCATTGATTTAAGAAGGGTTTTTCACCAGTTTGACGGCCAGCACATCACACGGCGCGCCGTGCAGCACGTCATTGGCGGTAGAGCCCAGCAGCAACGCCAGGCCATGGCGGCCATGGCTGCCGACCACGATCAGGTCGCAGTGCTGTTCCTTGGCCAGGTGGTGAATCTCCTGGCGCGGCTGGCCGTAAGTGAGGTGGGAGTTTTCCTTGGTCACTTCGGGATATTTGAGGATGAGCCGGTCGAGGCGCTCTTTGGCCTGGTCGAATTGTTGTTGCTGCAACTGGGAGAGATCCATGGGCACGTCGCCGCCGAAGGCCATGGCCATGGGCTCGACGATGTGTACCAGCGACAGCTTCGCGCCGCTTGCGACCGCAAAGGCACGGGCGCGCTTGATCACTGGATCGCACTCTTCGGTCAGGTCGACGGCGACCAGAATATGTTCGTATGACATGGGGCGTTCCTCCAGGGGACTGCAATATATTCAGTATGGCTGCTTTCAAGCGGATCGAGTTGCGTCAGATCAAATCCGCTCAACTGGAAATTCGGGAGTACACATATGACGGTCTGGATAGTGGTGTCAATCCTTGTGGTGGTTCTGAGCCCTCTGGCATGGCTGCGCCCGTCGCGTCATCAGAGTGGGCGCATGGCCCTGCGCATGGAGGCACGCCGCATTGGCCTGACCATGCAATTGGCGCCCCAGGAGTGGCCGCACTGGCTCAAGCAGGAGCCGCCGAGCCCCTGTGCACAGTATTGTCGGCCGCGCCGTGGCAGCGCGCCGGCCATCTGGAGTTACTGGCAGCTGGAGCCTGGAATGTGGGTCAACCAATGGCGTGAATCCTGCGTCGATGAAAAGTTGTTGCCGCATTTTGCGACGCTTCCCGCCAATGTCTACAAAGTCGAGGCCGACAGGCAAATGATCGCCCTGTATTGGGGGGAGAAGGGTGAAGCCGCTGTCCTGAAGGACATTGATGCGCTGCTCAAGGCGTTGGCCTGAAAAACAGGCAATAAAAAGCCCGACATGTTCATCGGGCTGGAGTTGGCCAGGCAGGCCGGTAATTTTGTATATCTCTCGCGACGGATGTTCTCTCCAGCGCATTAAGGTTGTCGCTAGCCTAGCGGCATATCCCGTTCTGTACAGCCTTTTCCCAGAACTTTTCTCTTATTGATTTCGTGAATGTTTGAATATTGATGCGAGGCGCACCTAGGCTAAAGGTTCTGAAATGACTGGAAAGTCGCGTTTTTACTAGCCTTTCGGAGCGATTGACAATTGCTCGGAATTGAATGAAGGTGACGTACCCAAATCAAACGGGCGTATGAATTGAGCGTTTGTCTGTCAGACCGCTCATACAGAACCCCGACTATCGCATTGGCGGGTGTGCCTGGCGGATTGGAGTGAGCATTGACGCAACTATCAATGCCCAACCAGAGGCCAGCGTTCAATGTGTACTGTTCAGCTTCCATATCGTGGAGATCAGTTGATGATTTACGAAGGTAAAGCCATCACGGTTAAGGCTCTTGAAAGTGGCATCGTCGAACTGAAATTCGACCTCAAGGGTGAGTCCGTCAACAAGTTCAACCGTCTAACCCTGAACGAACTGCGTCAGGCCGTAGACGCCATCAAAGCAGATGCTTCGGTCAAGGGCGTGATCGTTTCCAGCGGCAAGGACGTGTTCATCGTCGGCGCTGACATCACCGAATTCGTCGACAACTTCAAGCTGCCCGATGCCGAGCTGGTGGCTGGCAACCTCGAAGCCAACAAGATTTTCAGCGATTTCGAAGACCTCAACGTGCCTACCGTTGCCGCGATCAATGGCATCGCGTTGGGCGGCGGCCTGGAAATGTGCCTGGCCGCAGACTTCCGCGTCATGTCGGCCACCGCCAAGATCGGCCTGCCTGAAGTCAAACTGGGCATCTATCCGGGCTTTGGCGGCACCGTGCGTCTGCCGCGCCTGATCGGTGCCGACAACGCCATCGAGTGGATCGCCGCCGGTAAGGAAAACAAGGCTGAAGACGCACTGAAAGTCGGTGCCGTCGACGCCGTGGTTGCGCCGGGCAAGCTGGCGGAAGCCGCGCTGAACCTGATCAAGGGCGCCATCAGCGGCGAATTTGACTACAAGGCCAAGCGTCAGCCGAAGCTGGAAAAGCTCAAGCTCAACGCCATCGAACAGATGATGTCGTTCGAAACCGCCAAAGGTTTCGTGGCTGGCCAGGCCGGCCCGAACTACCCGGCGCCGGTTGAAGCGATCAAGACGATCCAGAAAGCCGCGAACTTCGGTCGCGACAAAGCCCTGGAAGTGGAAGCGGCGGGCTTCGTCAAACTGGCGAAAACCTCGGCGGCCCAGAGCCTGATCGGCTTGTTCCTGAACGACCAGGAACTGAAGAAAAAGGCCAAGGCCTACGACGAGATCGCCAAGGACGTGAAACAGGCCGCCGTACTCGGCGCCGGTATCATGGGTGGCGGTATCGCCTATCAGTCGGCGTCCAAAGGCACGCCGATCCTGATGAAGGACATCAACGAGCACGGTATCGAGCAAGGCCTGGCGGAAGCCGCCAAGCTGCTGGTAGGCCGTGTGGACAAAGGCCGTATGACCGCCGCGAAGATGGCTGAAGTGCTTAACGGCATTCGTCCTACGCTGTCCTACGGTGATTTCGGCCACGTCGACCTGGTAGTCGAAGCCGTTGTCGAGAACCCGAAGGTCAAGCAAGCCGTGCTGGCTGAAGTGGAAGCCCAGGTCAAGGACGACACGATCCTGGCCTCGAACACTTCGACCATTTCCATCTCGCTGCTGGCCAAGGCCCTCAAGCGTCCGGAAAACTTTGTCGGCATGCACTTCTTCAACCCGGTGCACATGATGCCGCTGGTGGAAGTGATCCGTGGCGAGAAGTCCAGCGAGCTGGCCATTGCCACCACCGTTGCCTACGCCAAGAAAATGGGCAAGAACCCGATCGTGGTCAACGACTGCCCGGGCTTCCTGGTCAACCGCGTGCTGTTCCCGTACTTCGGTGGTTTCGCCAAGTTGGTCAGCGCCGGCGTGGACTTCGTGCGCATCGACAAGGTCATGGAAAAATTCGGCTGGCCGATGGGCCCGGCGTACCTGATGGACGTGGTCGGCATCGACACCGGCCACCACGGTCGCGATGTGATGGCTGAGGGCTTCCCGGACCGCATGAAGGACGACCGCCGCTCGGCGATCGACGCGCTGTACGAGGCCAAGCGCCTGGGCCAGAAGAACGGCAAGGGCTTCTATGCCTACGAGGCCGACAAGAAGGGCAAGCAGAAGAAAGTGGCCGACCCGTCGGTGCACGAAGTGCTGGCTCCGGTCATCTACGAACAGCGTGAGGTGTCGGACGAGGACATCATCAACTGGATGATGATCGCCCTGTGCCTGGAAACCGTGCGTTGCCTGGAAGATGGCATTGTTGAAACCGCCGCCGAAGCCGATATGGGCCTGGTGTACGGTATTGGTTTCCCTCCATTCCGTGGTGGTGCGCTGCGTTACATCGACTCGATCGGTGTGGCCGAGTTCGTTGCCCTGGCTGATCAATACGCTGATCTGGGCCCGCTGTACCACCCGACCGCGAAGCTGCGTGAAATGGCCAAGAACGGCCAGCGCTTCTTCGGTTAAGTGCCCAGACGACTAGAGCGAGAATATTTATGAGCTTGAATCCAAGAGACGTCGTGATCGTCGACTTCGGTCGTACTCCGATGGGCCGCTCCAAGGGCGGCATGCACCGCAACACCCGCGCCGAGGACATGTCGGCGCACCTGATCAGCAAGCTGCTGGAACGCAACGTCAAGGTCGACCCGAACGAAGTCGAGGACGTGATCTGGGGCTGCGTCAACCAGACCCTGGAGCAGGGCTGGAACATCGCACGCATGGCGTCGCTGATGACCCAGATCCCGCACACGGCTGCCGGCCAGACCGTCAGCCGCCTGTGCGGTTCGTCGATGAGCGCGCTGCACACTGCCGCCCAGGCGATCATGACCGGCAACGGTGATGTGTTCGTGGTCGGTGGCGTGGAGCACATGGGCCACGTCAGCATGATGCACGGTGTCGATCCTAACCCGCACATGTCGCTGTACGCGGCAAAAGCCTCGGGCATGATGGGCCTGACTGCGGAAATGCTCGGCAAAATGCACGGCATCACCCGTGAAGCCCAGGACGCGTTCGGCCTGCGTTCCCACCAGTTGGCCCACAAGGCGACCGTGGAAGGCAAGTTCAAGGATGAAATCATCCCGATGAACGGCTACGACGAGAACGGTTTCCTGAAACTGTTCGACTACGACGAAACCATTCGTCCGGATACCACCCTGGAAAGCCTGGCGGCCCTGAAGCCGGCCTTCAATCCAAAGGGCGGCACCGTGACCGCAGGTACTTCTTCGCAGATTACCGACGGTGCTTCGTGCATGATCGTGATGTCGGCGCAACGTGCCCAGGACCTGGGTATCCAGCCGCTGGCGGTGATCCGTTCGATGGCGGTGGCAGGTGTGGACCCGGCAATCATGGGCTATGGTCCAGTACCGGCCACACAAAAAGCCTTGAAGCGCGCGGGCCTGACCATCAACGACATCGACTTCTTCGAGCTCAATGAAGCTTTCGCCGCACAGGCCCTGCCGGTGCTGAAAGATTTGAAAGTGCTCGACAAGATGAATGAGAAGGTTAACCTGCACGGCGGTGCAATTGCCCTGGGCCACCCATTCGGTTGCTCCGGTGCACGTATCTCCGGCACTCTGCTTAACGTGATGAAGCAAAATGGCGGTAACCTTGGGGTTGCAACCATGTGCATTGGTCTCGGCCAAGGCATTTCCACCGTCTTCGAACGCGTCTAAGCGTTGAGTTGACGCAAGCCGGGGCCCAGTGCCCCGGTTTTTGTTTTTTGGCGGTTTTGTATTTTTTTTTTTTACAAATTTTTGTAAGAGGGCCAGAGCATGAAAGTCGAACCGGGGCTCTACCAGCATTATAAAGGTCCGCAGTACCGCGTTTTTAATGTGGCGCGGCACTCCGAGACCGAAGAGGAAGTGGTGTTCTACCAAGCACTGTATGGCGATTACGGCTTTTGGGTGCGCCCGTTGAGCATGTTCCTGGAGACCGTTGAGGTTGACGGCGAGCAGGTCCCGCGCTTTGCTTTGGTCCAGGCCGAACCCAGTCTTTTTTCAGGGCAATAACGGCAGGCCGCGCAGAATGCTGCGCTTGACCTCACCTTGTTGCCACTATATATAGCGTTGCCGCGACAGGCGCCAACTGCCTTTCACTTCTCGAATTCAGGAATTTTCCGATCCATGGGCAAATCGCTGGTCATTGTGGAATCCCCGGCTAAGGCCAAGACCATCAACAAGTACTTGGGCAACGAGTACGTGGTGAAGTCGAGTATCGGCCATATCCGAGACCTGCCCACCAGCGGTTCGGCTAGCGCCAGCAAGGAGCCTGCCGCCAAGCGCGGCAAGGCGGCTGCGGGCGAAGGTCCGGTGCTCACTCCTAAAGAGAAAGCGCGCAAGCAACTGGTCTCGCGCATGGGTGTGGACCCGGATCATGGCTGGAAGGCCAAGTACGAAATCCTTCCGGGCAAGGAAAAGGTCATCGAAGAGCTGCGCCGGCTCGCCAAGGATGCCGACACCATCTATCTCGCAACGGACTTGGACCGCGAAGGGGAAGCCATTGCCTGGCACCTGCGGGAAGCCATCGGCGGTGACGACAGCCGCTACAAGCGTGTGGTGTTCAACGAAATCACCAAGAAAGCCATCCAGGAAGCCTTCTCCCAGCCGGGCGAGCTGGACATCGACCGGGTCAATGCGCAGCAGGCGCGGCGTTTCCTTGACCGCGTGGTGGGTTACATGGTCTCGCCACTGCTGTGGGCCAAGATCGCCCGTGGCCTGTCCGCTGGTCGTGTGCAATCGGTCGCGGTGAAACTGGTCGTGGAGCGTGAGCGCGAGATCCGTGCGTTCAACCCCGAAGAGTACTGGGAAGTCCACGCCGACCTGGGCACCGCCAAAGGCGCCAGCGTGCGCTTTGAAGTGGCCCGCGAGAAAGGCGAGGCGTTCAAGCCGCTGAACGAAGCCCAGGCCATGGCCGCGCTGGAAAAGCTCAAGGCTTCCAGCTACAGCATCGTCAAGCGTGAAGACAAACCGACCAGCAGCAAGCCGTCGGCTCCGTTCATCACCTCCACCCTGCAGCAGGCCGCGAGCAACCGCCTTGGCTTCGGTGTGAAGAAAACCATGATGATGGCCCAGCGTCTGTATGAGGCCGGCTACATCACGTATATGCGTACCGACTCCACCAACCTGTCGGTGGACGCGGTGGCAATGGCGCGTACCTATATTGAAAGCGAGTTCGGCAACAAGTACCTGCCGGAGAAGCCGAACGTCTACAGCAGCAAGGAAGGCGCCCAGGAAGCTCACGAAGCGATTCGTCCGTCCGACGCCAATACCACGCCCGCCAAGCTGAGCGGCATGGAGCGCGATGCTGAGCGCCTCTATGAGCTGATCTGGCGCCAGTTCCTGGCCTGCCAGATGCTGCCGGCGCAATACCTGTCCACCACGGTCACCGTGGCGGCTTCCGACTTCGAGCTGCGTGCCAAGGGCCGTATCCTCAAGTTCGACGGCTACACCCGTGTCATGCCGCAGATTGCCAAGCCTGGCGACGACGATGTGCTGCCGGACATGGCCCAGGGCGACAGCCTGAAGTTGATCAAGCTCGACCCGTCCCAGCACTTCACCAAGCCGCCGGCGCGTTATTCGGAAGCCAGCCTGGTAAAAGAGATGGAAAAACGGGGTATCGGTCGTCCTTCGACCTACGCCGCGATCATCTCCACCATCCAGGACCGCGGCTATGTGGCGCTGCATAACCGTCGCTTCTATTCGGAAAAAATGGGCGACATCGTCACCGAACGGTTGTCCGAGAGCTTCTCCAACCTGATGGACTACGGCTTCACTGCCGGCATGGAGGAGAACCTCGATGACGTGGCCCAGGGCGAGCGCGACTGGAAAAACGTCCTTGACGAGTTCTACGGCGACTTCAAGAAAAAACTCGAAGTGGCCGAAAGCCCTGAGAGCGGCATGCGTGCCAACCAGCCGGTGATGACCGACATCCCGTGCCAGACCTGCGGGCGGCCGATGCAGATTCGTACGGCCTCTACCGGCGTTTTCCTCGGTTGCTCGGGCTACAGCCTGCCGCCAAAAGAACGCTGCAAGGCGACGGTCAACCTGGTGCCGGGCGATGAAATTGCCGCCGATGATGAGGGCGAATCCGAGTCGCTGGTCCTGCGTGGCAAGCACCGCTGCCCGATCTGCAGCACGGCGATGGACGCTTACCTGCTGGATGAGAAGCACAAGCTGCACATCTGCGGTAACAACCCCGATTGCAATGGCTACGAGATTGAAGAAGGCACCTACCGCATCAAGGGCTACGAAGGCCCGAGCCTGGAATGTGATAAGTGCGGCAGTGAGATGCAGCTCAAGACTGGCCGTTTCGGCAAGTTCTTCGGTTGCACCAACCCGACCTGCAAGAACACCCGCAAGCTGCTGAAGAGCGGCGATGCGGCGCCGCCGAAGATGGACCCGGTGAAGATGCCTGAGCTCAAGTGCGAGAAGGTCAACGACACCTACATCCTGCGTGACGGGGCTTCGGGCCTGTTCCTGGCGGCCAGCCAGTTCCCGAAAAACCGCGAGACCCGCGCGCCGCTGGTGCTGGAGATCGTGCCGCACAAGGATGAAATCGATCCGAAGTACCACTTCCTGTGTGAAGCGCCGAAAAAAGATCCGGACGGTCGCCCGGCCGTGATCCGCTACAGCCGCAAGACCAAGGAGCAGTACGTGCAGACCGAGGTGGGCGGCAAGCCTACCGGCTGGAAAGCGTTCTACGACGGCGGCAAGTGGAAGGTGGAGGACAAGCGTCAGGGCGCTTGATCCACTGATCCGTGAAAGACAAAGGCCGCCTGCATGGGCGGCCTTTTTTGTGTTGAGCTCGCGAAAATCGTTAACGATAACGCGGGAAGCCAGGTACATAATGGCTTCCTCAGGTTTTTGCGAGCAAGCCCGCTCCAAACGTAGCCGGCATCACGTTCTATTCGTTGTGGAGACTGCCTTTATGGCCAACGAACTCTATACCCGTACCAACCAGAAAATTTACTTCGCGGGTTTGTCCCTGGATGCCCTTGGCCGCGCCGAGGAAGGGAAAGAGATGAACGCCATCGCGCTGGTACAGGCGGGGCGTGAGGCCGCACTGTTTCATCTGTACGGCGCCTTGCTGGGGCTGTGCCATGAAATTGCCGGGTTCTATCGCCTGCCCCAGGCCGGCTCACCTCGTGCAGAGATGATCATGAGCCCGCAAGTACTGGAAGCCATGGCCATCCCAGAGCTGGCGGAATTGGTAGAAATGGCTCAAAACCCTGACAGTTGGGTCGCCCGCCTGCTCAAGGCTCATGCTGATATGTTCCAGCCGCCACGGGTTCGCCACGTGCCCAAGGGCGATGTGACCCAGCCGCTGATTGTGGCGGTTGCCCTGGAAGATGATGAACCCAAGCCATTGAGCCGCGAAGAGCTGGAAAGCTGGCGCCAGGAGCTGAAAAAGATGGCCTTGCGGTTTCGGGAAGGGTTGAACGAGTGCTGAGGCACCCCTATTGTTCGGGCGCACAGCACAAAGCACCGTTCATCAAGCTGTAAAGAAACCTCTTCAGAACCTCTGCGGGGCTGGGTGGATGACTGATATAATCCTGGCCTTTCGTGGAGAACACATTTTTATGCCAACGTCCTTTCTGGAAATTGTCGAGTTGCCTGACGGTCGAATCGAGCTGCGCCGCGCTGAGGACGAGGGTTCTCTGGTTATTCTGGATTTTTCCGAGGACGCAAAAGCGTTCCTGCAAGGCCAGCACGTGGAAGTGGCTAAAGCCATGTTGAGCGTGGGCGTACAGATGGCTGGTCGTCTGGCGGAAGGCGAGCCAGAGAAGGAAGATGGGCCACGCGTGCTTCACTGATCCCTTCCTGTGGGCGCGGTTTTTGTAGTGAGCGGGCTTGCCCCGCGCTGGGCTGCGAAGCAGCCCCAAAACCAGGTGTCGCTTAGTTACTGATGTAGTGCGTTGGTCGATTTAAGATCGCTTGGTTTCTGATGTATCGC
>NZ_JBNPJV010000089.1:0-208168 GCF_050312585.1 Pseudomonas sp. R19M | reverse complement strand
GCTCCAGTCAGCATTTTTATTGCCTGGCATACCGCTATCGGGAGCAAGCCCCCTCCCACAGTGGATTTTCACCTGTCTCAAATTAGAGACAAAAATTCAAATTATCAGTCAACTGTCGGAAAATTCTTTTATATATCAACCAGTTAAATTTTTGGCACACATCTAGCTATAGCTCCTCTCCAAAGCACCACCTCACAAAAATAACAATCTGGAGACACACCATGAGTGTGATCATTGCCCTGGCAGCCCTGGCGCTGCTGATGCTGGCTGCCTACCGTGGCTATAGCGTTATCCTGTTTGCGCCCATCGCCGCCCTCGGCGCGGTACTGCTCACCGACCCCTCCGCCGTCGCCCCTGCCTTTACCGGGGTGTTCATGGAGAAAATGGTCGGCTTCATCAAACTCTATTTCCCGGTATTCCTGCTCGGTGCGGTGTTCGGCAAGCTGATCGAGCTGTCGGGCTTTTCGCGTTCGATTGTTGCCGCAGCGATCCGCCTGCTCGGCACCCGCCAGGCGATGCTGGTGATCGTGCTGGTCTGCGCCCTGCTCACCTACGGCGGCGTGTCGCTATTCGTGGTGGTGTTCGCGGTGTACCCGTTCGCCGCCGAGATGTTCCGCCAGAGCAATATCCCCAAGCGCCTGATTCCGGCGACCATCGCCCTCGGCGCGTTCTCGTTCACCATGGACGCCCTGCCCGGCACACCGCAGATCCAGAACATCATCCCCAGCACCTTTTTCAACACCACGGCGTGGGCGGCGCCGTGGCTGGGGCTGATCGGCACGATTTTCGTGTTCTGCGCCGGCATGCTCTACCTGACACGCCAGCGCAACAAGGCACAACGCGCCGCCGAGGGTTATGGCACCGAGTTGCGCAACGAACCGGAAACCGCCGAAAACCTGAGGCTGCCCAACCCTTGGATCGCCCTGTCGCCACTGATTCTGGTGGGCGTGATGAACCTGTTGTTCACCCACTGGATTCCACAGTGGTACGGCAAGACCCACAGCCTCAGCCTCCCGGGCATGAGCGCGCCGGTGACCACCGAGATCGCCAAGCTCACCGCGATCTGGGCGGTGCAGGCGGCACTGTTGGTGGGCATCCTGATGGTGCTGGCATTCGGCTGGTCGGCGATCAAGAGCAAGCTTGCCGACGGCAGCAAAAGTGCGGTCAGCGGCGCCTTGCTGGCGGCGATGAACACCGCATCGGAATACGGCTTCGGCGCGGTGATTGCCTCGCTGCCGGGCTTCCTGGTGCTGGCGGACTGGCTCAAGGGTATCCCCAACCCACTGGTCAACGAGGCGATTACCGTGACCCTGCTGGCCGGTATCACCGGTTCCGCCTCCGGCGGCATGAGCATCGCCCTGGCGGCGATGTCCGAGAGCTTTATTTCGGCGGCCCACGCGGCCAATATTCCGCTTGAAGTGCTGCACCGGGTCGCGGCCATGGCCAGCGGCGGCATGGACACCCTGCCCCACAACGGCGCGGTGATCACGCTGCTGGCGGTCACCGGCCTGACCCACCGCGAAGCCTACAAGGACATTTTCGGCATCACCCTCATCAAGACCCTCGCGGTGTTCGTGGTGATTGGTACTTTCTACGCCACCGGCATTGTGTGAGGTTTTCATGACGACTTTGAATGGCAAGACCGCCCTGGTTACCGGCTCCACCAGCGGCATCGGCCTGGGCATCGCACTGAGCCTGGCCAAGGCCGGCGCCAACCTGATCCTCAACGGCTTCGGCGATGCCAGCGCGGTGATCGCCCAGGTACAGGCGTTCGGCGGCAAGGTCGGCCACCACCCGGCCGACGTCAGCGATCCGGCGCAGATCGCCGACATGATCGCCTATGCCGAGCGTGAGTTCGGCGGCGTCGATATCCTGGTCAATAATGCCGGTATCCAGCATGTGGCGGCGGTAGAAGATTTCCCGGTGGAGCGCTGGGACTCGATCATCGCAATCAACCTGTCCTCGGTGTTCCACAGCACACGCCTGAGCTTGCCGGGAATGAAGGCCAAGGGCTGGGGGCGCATCGTCAACATCGCGTCGGTGCACGGCCAGGTCGGCTCGGTGGGCAAGGCGGCCTATGTGGCGGCCAAGCACGGCGTCATCGGCCTGACCAAAGTCGTGGGCCTGGAGACGGCCACCAGCAACGTCACCTGCAACGCTATCTGCCCAGGCTGGGTGCTGACACCGCTGGTGCAGAAGCAGATTGACGATCGTGCCGCCGCGGGTGTCGATCCCCAGCAGGCGCAGCATGACCTGCTGGCCGAGAAACAACCGTCGCTGGAATTTGTCACCCCACCGCAGCTGGGCGAGCTGGTGCTGTTCCTGTGCAGCGAAGCCGGTGCCCAGGTACGCGGCGCCGCCTGGAATATTGACGGCGGCTGGCTGGCGCAGTAATCCAGACACTGAAGATTCAAATAGGGTGAGGCAGCCCGCCCCCCCCTATTTGATCGTCGTTGACGAACAAGAGATTCGCCTATGTCCGACATCCTCTGGCAACCCTCCCCGGAACGCATCGCCAACACGCGCTTGGACCAGTTCCGCCGCTACATCAACCAACGCTACAGCGTGCAGCTCGACGATTACCCCGCCCTGTACCAGTGGAGCATCGACCAGCGCCCGGATTTCTGGCAGGCCATCGTCAGCTATTTCGACGTAGCGTTTCGCAGCCCGCCCATTGCGACGCTGATCGAAGAGGCCGAGATGCCCAGCGCCCAATGGTTTCCCGGCGCCACGCTGAACTTCGCCGAGCACCTGCTGCGCCGCCGCGATGAGCACCCGGCCGTGGTCGCCATCAGTGAGGATGGCCACCGCGAAGCCTTGACCTACGCCGAACTCGCCCAGCATGTCGCCGGCTTGCAGCGCAGCCTGCGCGACGCCGGCGTAACCCAGGGCGACCGCGTCGCCGCGTGCATGCCCAACACCTGGCAAACCCTGGTGGGCATGCTGGCCACCACCAGCCTCGGCGCGATCTGGTCGTGTTCGTCGCCGGACTTCGGCACCCAGGGCGTGATCGACCGCTTCGGCCAGATCGAGCCCAAAGTGTTGATCACCTGCGCCGGTTACCGTTATGCCGGTAAAGACATCGACCAGAGCGCCAAGCTCAATGAAATCCTCGAACGCCTGCCGTCCCTCGAACAGCTGATCATCGTGCCGTACGCACGACCTCAGGCGCGGGTCGACGACTACCGCAGCCGAGCCAGGGTCACGCTGTGGCACGACTTCTATCAACCTGGCGGCGAGCCCGAGTTTGTGGCCGTGCCGTTCGATCACCCGCTGTACATCCTCTATTCCAGCGGCACCACCGGCGTGCCCAAATGCATCATCCACGGCACCGGCGGCGTGCTGCTCACCCATCTCAAGGAGCACGGCCTGCATGCCGACCTGTCCAGGGATGATTGCCTGTTCTACTACACCACCTGCGGCTGGATGATGTGGAACTGGCTGGTGTCGGTGCTGGCCCTTGGCGCAACCGCAGTGCTATATGACGGCTCGCCATTCCACCCTGGGCCCGAGCGGTTGATCGACCTGATCGATGCGGAACACATCAGCGTGTTCGGCACCAGCCCGAAATTCCTCGCCACCCTGGAAAAAGCCGGGCTGCAACCGCGCCTGAGCCATGATCTGAGCAGCCTCAAGGGTCTGATTTCAACCGGCTCGCCGCTGTCGCCCCACAGCTACGACTATGTGTACCGCGAGATCAAACCCGAGCTGTGCCTGGCGTCGATGTCGGGCGGTACCGACATCGTCTCCTGTTTTGTGATCGGTAACCCGGTGCTGCCGGTGCGGCGTGGCGAAATGCAGTGCAAGAGCCTGGCGATGGCCATCGAAGTGTGGGACGAACACGGCCGGCCGTTGATCGGCGAAAAAGGCGAGCTGGTGTGCACCCGGCATTTTCCGGCGATGCCGATCGGCTTATGGAACGATCCGGACCAGCAGAAACTGCGCGCCTCGTATTTCAGTCAGTTTCCCGGGGTGTGGGCTCAGGGCGACTACGCCGAGCAGCGCCCCCATGGCGGCCTGCTGATCCACGGGCGCTCGGACGCCGTGCTCAACCCCGGCGGCGTGCGGATCGGCACCGCAGAGATCTATCGCCAGGTGGAAAAAATCCCGCAAGTGCTGGAAAGCCTGGCCATCGGCCAACGCTGGCAAGACGATGTGCGTGTAGTGCTGTTCGTACGCCTCAATGACGGTATCGAGCTGGACGACGCCCTGCAACAGCAGATCCGCCAGGTGATCCGCGCCAACACCACACCGCGCCACGTGCCGGCGAGGATTCTCGCCGTCTCCGATATCCCGCGCACCATCAGCGGCAAGATCGTCGAATTGGCGGTGCGCAATGTGGTTCACGGCGAGCCGGTGAAAAACACCGACGCCCTGGCCAACCCGCAGGCCCTGGCGCAGTTTCGCGACCGCCCTGAACTGGCGACATGAAGCAGAAAGGTTTCAGCTTGACGCACTGATTTGAAGACAAACGCCCAATGCATGCTATTTTTCGTGGGGTAGTCAGCCGTTCCCCTCTCACGGGATAATCGGCTTTTGTCGTATTTCAAAGCGTCAAGCGTAGGGTTTTTTTCATGAATGGAACATCCACCGACAGCGAAGCAGCAGTCTTGATCGCGCGGCTGGACTGGGCGCAAAGCCCTCTCGGTGATGCGGCTAACTGGCCGCAAAGCCTGCGCACCGCCGTCGATATTGTCGTCCACTCACCAATGCCGATGCTGCTGTTGTGGGGCAGCCAACTGACCCAACTCTACAATGATGGGTTCGCCCGGCTCGCCGGCAACAAGCACCCCGATGCCTTGGGCCGACCGGCACATGAAACCTGGCCGGAGCTTGAGAGTTTCGCTGCGCCGATCTATGACGCGGTCCTCGGCGGGCAGGTACGCACCTTCAGCGAACAGCGCTTCGTCTTGCAGCGTGACCACCGCGACACCGAGATCTGGCTCGACCTGACCTACAGCCCGGTACGCAATGAGCACGGCACGGTCGCCGGCATCCTGGTCACCGCGATTGAAACCAACGAACGCCGCAGCAAAACCCTCGAACTGCAGCAACGCTCCGAAGACAGCCTCAAGGCCCAGCACAACACCGAACAACGCCTGCAGTTGGCCCTGGCCGCGACCGACGCGGTAGGCACCTGGGATTGGGATATCAGCGAAGACCGCTTTATCGCCGACGCCCATTTCGCCTACCTGCACGGCGTCGACCCGCAAGACGCCGACCTGTTGCCGATCAGCGCGTACCTGCAAGGCGTGCACCCCGAAGACCGTGGCATGGTGGCGCGCAGCATCAAGCACTGCATCACCTTCGGCACCGAATACGCCGAGGAGTACCGCTTGCTGCAAGCCGACGGCCAGTTGCGCTGGGTGTTTGCCCGCGGCCGCTGCTACAAGGACCCGCAGGGTCGCCCGGCACGTTTCCTCGGTGCCGCACTGGACCTGACCGAACGCAAGCACACCGAGCAGGCCCTGCGTCAAAGCCAGACCGAATTGCAGCTGATCATCAACGCCATGCCGGTGCTGATCGGCTACGTCGACCACGAAGAGCGCTTTCGCCTGAACAACAGCGCCTACCTCGACTGGTACGGCCTGACGCCCCAGGAGCTGTACGGTAAAAGCATCCGTGAAGTGCTCGGCGACGAGGTGTATGCCGGGCGCGCCGACAAGATCGCCGCCGCCCTCAAGGGCAAGGCCTGCAGTTTCCTGACCATCACCCCGCATCGCGACGGCCGAGCGCGCCACGCCTTGATGAAGTACCTGCCGCGTTTCAGCAATGACGGTTCGGTCAACGGCTTCTACATCTTTGTGATCGACGAGACCGAACGCATCCTCACTGAAGAAGCCTTGCGTCACCTCAACGAAAACCTCGAAGAACGCGTGGCCCAGCGCACCCAGGCGCTGGCCGAGGCCAACCAGCGCCTGCAAAACGAAATGTTCGAGCGCGAGCGCGCCGAAGACGCACTGCGCCATGCGCAGAAGATGGAGGCGGTGGGCCAGCTCACCGGCGGCATCGCCCACGACTTCAACAATATGCTCACCGGCATCATTGGCAGCCTGGACCTGATGCAGCGTTATATCGCCGCCGGGCGCAGCGACGAAATCGGCCGTTTCACCGACGCGGCGGTGTCCTCCGCCCACCGCGCGGCCGCCCTCACCCACCGGCTACTGGCGTTTTCACGGCGCCAGTCGCTGGACCGTCGGCCGATCGATCCCAACCAGTTGGTGGCCTCCCTGGAAGATCTGTTCCGCCGCACCAAAGGCGCGCATATCACGCTCAAGGTGCAATTGGGCAAGGACATCTGGCCGGTCAACACCGACGCCAGCCAACTGGAAAACGCCCTGCTCAACCTGGTGATCAACGCGCGCGACGCCATGCCCGACGGCGGCGAATTGCTGATCGAAACCGCCAACAGCTATCTGGACGGCACTGATATCACCACCCTGGAACCGGTCAAGGCCGGCGATTACGTGATGCTCGGCGTATGCGATAACGGCACCGGCATGGCGCCGAAAATCCTCGCCAAAGCCTTCGACCCGTTCTTCACCACCAAGCCCATCGGCCAGGGGACGGGCCTGGGGCTGTCGATGATCTACGGCTTTGCCCAGCAGTCCGGCGGACATGTGACCATTCACAGCGAACCGGGCCAGGGCACCTGCGTGCGCCTGTACCTGCCGCGTCTGCATGGCACCGCACTGGAAAGCCGCCAGCCCGCGAACTTGAGCGAAGCCCCGCTGGCATTGGCCGGTGAGTCCGTCGTGGTGGTCGAGGACGACCCTGCCGTGCGGATGCTGGTGGTCAACGTGCTCGGTGAACTGGGCTACACCGCGCACCAGGCTGGCGATGCACGCACGGCGCTGCCGTTGCTGGAGTCGGACCTGCGTGTCGACCTGCTGGTGACCGATGTCGGCCTGCCGGGCCTGAACGGCCGGCAACTGGCGGAAATCGCCCGCCAGCACCGCCCGGGCCTGCGGGTCTTGTTCATGACCGGCTACGCCGAAAAAGCCGCCGAGCGCCAAGGCTTTCTGGAAGACGGCATGGACATGGTCGCCAAACCCTTTTCCATCGAGTTGCTGGCCACGAAAATCCGCAGCATGATCGGCGTTGACGCCTGAGTTCAGGCATAATCGCGCGCCCTGACGTTTGACCGTTGCAAGGTAACAAGATGAAAGCCCTAGCCCGTCACATCCTGGTGAAAACCAGTGAAGAAGCCGAACAGCTCAAGCAACGCATCGCCAAGGGCGAAGCGTTTGATGTGTTGGCCAAAAAGTACTCCACCTGCCCATCGGGCAAGCGCGGCGGCGACTTGGGCGAAGTACGGCCAGGGCAGATGGTCGGGGCGATCGATGCGGTGATCTTCAAGAAACCGGTGAAGGTGGTTCACGGGCCGATCAAGAGCAAGTTCGGGTACCACCTGGTACAGGTGTTCTACCGCGACTGAGTGTTTGACTTGCTCCCGATCCGCCAGAGGCGGCCATTCACCTGGGAATCAATGCCCCTGGCACCTGGATCACCCGGCTAGCCAATCGATGCCCAGCCAAAGCCGCCTGCTCAGGCGAGCCACCCTTCAGCCGACAAGCCAGATACGCCGCACTGAACGAATCCCCCGCTGCCGTGGTGTCCACCACCCTCTCCACCTTCAAGGCCGGCACCGCAAAACGCTCGCCATCACAACGGATCAGACACGCATCCGCCCCACGCTTGAGCACCACCTCGGCCAACCTCGGATACGCTGCGAACACCTGCTCACTGTCGGCATAGCCAAACAATGCACGTTCGTCATCCTCGGTCAGCAAGGCGATATCCACCTCGGCCATGACCTGGTGATACGCCGCGCGCGCCGCCTCGACAGTGGCCCACAGCCGGGGGCGGTAGTTGTTATCGAACACCACCTTGCCGCCGCGTCGACGGGTTTCGATCAGGGCCTGCAGCAAGCGCTGACGCCCGACCTCACCCAGTACCGCCAGGGTGATGCCACTGAAATACACCACGTCGTAACCCGGCAAGGCCGCGAGGACCGGTTCGGCCGCAGGCGTGGTGAAACAATCACGCACGGCGGCCTCGTTGCGCCAATAGAGAAATTTGCGCTCGCCGTTGGCGTCGGTCTGGATGCAGTACAACCCCGGCAAGCGCCCAGGCAAGCGCTGGACCATGCCCAGGCCCACACCTTCTTGTGTCCACTGGGCACACATGGCATCGCTGAAACTGTCATCGCCCAGCGCGGTGACGTAGTCGACACTGCCGCTGTCGCCCAGCTCACGGCGCAGGTACACCGCCGTGTTCAAGGTGTCACCGCCGAAGCTCTGGTGCAGGCTGCCGTCGGCGCGGTGTTGCAATTCGATCATGCATTCGCCGATCAGGGCGATGTGCGGATGGGTGCTCATAGCGATGGTCTCGGGTGTGGCTGATGGCCTCATCGCGAGCAAGCCCGCTCCCACATTTGGAATGCATTTCAACGGTGGGGCGGGCGTGCTCGCGAAAGGAGCGACTCGGTTCAGAAGCAGGTTTCCAGGGACTCGATCACCTGCAACTGCTCATCGACCAGGCAGCCGACCTGCCACTTGTCGAAGGTCAGGCACGGGTGAGAAGTACCGAACGAAAGGATATCGCCGATGCGCAGTTCGACCCCCGGTGCCACGGTCATGAACGCATGCTGGTCCATCACCGCCGTGACCTTGCACGCGCTCACATCATCACCTTGCGCCGGCACAATACCGGCCTTGTAGCGTTTGAGCGGCACCGGCAGACCGGCGTCGTAGGCTACATCGCGCTTGCCCAGGGCGATCACCGCAAAGCCCGGTTCAGGCAGCGACTGCACATGCGCCCAGACTTCCAGGGCCGGGCGCAAGCCTTCGTCGAGGTCGCTGCGGCGGTCGAGCACGCAGCACTGCGCCTCTTTGTAGATGCCATGGTCGTGGGCCACATAGCTGCCCGGCCGCAATACGCTGAGGAAACGGCCGGCGGCGTTCTGGGTTTGAAAAGACTCGGCGATCAGGTCATACCAGGCCGAGCCCGATGCCGTGATGATCGGCTTGGGCAGGTCGAAAGCGCCGCTGTCTTGCAGCTCCACCGCCAAACGCACCAGGCTGGCGGCGAACTCGCGAATGCCGCTGACGGCATGCTCGCCGTGGATCACGCCTTCATATCCTTCGATGCCGGTCAGCGCGAGCGCCGGCTGCGCCTTGATCGCCTTGGCCAGGTCACGCACTTGCTGCTCGCTGCGGCAACCACAACGGCCTCCGACCACGCCGTACTCGATCATCACGTTCAGGCGCAGGCCACAGGCGGCGAAGAACAGGCCCAGGTCGGCGACATTGTCCGGGTGGTCGACCATGCAGTGAAAGTCGAAATCCTGATCGGCCAGCAGGTCGGCGATCAGCGCCATGTTCGGCGCGCCCACCAGCTGGTTGGCCATCAATACACGGCGCACGCCACCGGCATAGGCCGCACGGGTTTGCACGGCGTTGGCCAGGGTGATGCCCCAAGCGCCTGCCGCGATCTGGCGCTGAAACAGCGCAGGCATCATGCTGGTTTTGCCATGGGGCGCGAGCTCGGCGCCGCTGTTGCTGACAAACGCCTGCATCCAGCGGATGTTGTGTGCCAGGGCGTCGCGATGCAGCACCAGCGCCGGCAGGCTGACATCACGGACCAGGTGGGCTCCCACTGCGGCGGCGCCCTTTTCGACAGCATTGAAGGCAGACATGACATGCTCCTATTCGTTGATGCGACGGGCCAGGTTGTTGGCGCTTTCGATCAGCACCCGGCGATAGTCGTGGTAATGGGTGATGGCATCCGCACGCGGTGCGACGATGCACAGCGTCGCGATGCTGACGCCTTGCGCGTCCCTGACCGGGGCGGCAAAGCAATGGGTAAAGGTGTCGGCCACACTGTCGAAGGAAAAGAACCCGTCGAGGGTGGCCTGACGGATTTGCGCCAGGAACGTCTCCAGCGGCAAGCGCTGGCCGTCCGGCAGGATAAAGTCGTCGGGGTCGATCAAGTCGATGATCTGCTGGTCGCTCAAGTGCCCCAGCAACAGGCGCCCGGACGCGGTCCATGGGATCGGCGCGTTTTCACCGATGTCCGACGAAATGCGGAAATGCCGCTCGCCTTCGCGCATCAGCGCCACGGTGTATTTGCGCCCGTTGAGCAGGCACATCTGCGCGGTTTCGCGGGTCTGGCTGACGATTTCCTGCAAGGCATGGTCAGCCTCGCGGGTCAGATCGAAATGGCGCAGGTGCGCCTGGCCGAGAAAATACAGCTGGCGGCCCAGGTAGACATGGCCGTCCTTGCCCACGGTTTCCAGGATGCGCCGCTCGAGCAAGGAGGCGACCAGTTCGTAGACCGTGGACTTGGGGCTGCCGATGCCGTTGGCAATATCATTCGGGCGCAGGGGCTGGCCGACTTCCTTGAGAAAATCGAGGATATCGAATGCACGGTCCAGGCCTTTGGCGCGGCGTTTGATGGTGTCTTCGGTCATAACGGTAATCGGTCCGAGTTATTGATCGTTCCCACGCTCCGCGTGGGAACGCATACCGTGACGCTCTGCGTCACAGAAGCGAACGCAGAGCGTCCGAGGCGGCGTTCCCACGCAGAGCGTGGGAACAATCATTTAGAGTCGGGGGCATTTAGCCTTTTTTCTTGTAGGCCACGCAATCGATCTCGACCTTGCAATCGACCATCATGCTGGCCTGTACGCAGGCCCGCGCCGGAGCGTGTTCCGGGGTGAAGTATTCGCCGAAGACCTTGTTGAAACTCCAGAAGTCCCGTGGGTCTTCCAGCCACACGCCAACGCGGACCACGTCCTTGAGTTCGTAACCGGCCTCTTCGAGGATCGCCACCACATTGCGCAGGGTCTGCCGGGTTTGCTCGACGATGCCGCCGGTGATGATTTCACCGTCCACCGCCGGCACCTGGCCCGAGACGTAGAGCCAACCGTCCGCTTCCGCCGCACGCGCAAAAGGACGTGGCTGGCCGCCGCCGGCGGTGCTACCGGTGCCGTAACGAGTAATGCTCATAAAATAACTCCTGATTAAAAACGAATGTTCTTCAAAAATTCAGCCAGGCGCGGCGATTGCGGGCGTTCGAAGATGTCCTTCGACGAACCTTGTTCCTCAATGCGCCCCTGGTTCATGAATACGATCTTGTCAGACACTTCATAGGCGAAGCGCATTTCATGGGTGACCAGCAGCATGGTCATGCCCTCTTCCGCCAAGCCCTTGATCACACTGAGCACCTCACCGACCAGTTCCGGGTCGAGGGCCGAGGTGACTTCATCGAACAACATCAGGCTGGGGTTCATGGCAATGGCGCGGGCAATCGCCACGCGCTGTTGCTGGCCGCCCGACAATTGCCCGGGAAAGTGGTTACGCCGCTCCAGCAGGCCGACGCGGTCCAGCCATTTTTCGGCCAGGGCCACGGCTTCATCCTTGTTCATCTTCTTGACCTTGAGCAGGCCAAGGGTGACGTTCTGCAGCGCCGTCAGGTGCGGGAACAGGTTGAATTGCTGGAACGCCATGCCGGTCATCGCCCGGTGCTGGGCGATCACACGCTCGGGGTGGCGCACACGCTTACCGGCAACTTCGCTGTAGCCGATGGACTCGCCGTCCAGGGTGATCTGCCCGCCCTGGAACTCTTCGAGCAGGTTGACGCAGCGCAACAGCGTGGTCTTGCCCGAGCCGCTGGAGCCGATCAACGTCACCACGTTACCGCGTTGCATGGACAGGTCGACGCCCTTGAGCACTTCCACCTGACCGTATTGTTTACGCAGGCCGCTGATGTTCAGCAGCGGTTGCTGGGTTTGAGGTTGATTCATGGCAAGGCCACCCGCTTTTCAAGGTAACGCCCGAACAGCTCGATGGCGTAGTTGATGACAAAGAACAGAAAACCCGCGAACAGGTAGAACTCCAGGGTCATGAAGGTACGTGCGATCACCTGCTGGGTGCTGAGCAGCAACTCGGCCACGCCGATCACCGAGAGCAAGGTCGAGGCCTTGACGATTTCCGTGGAGGAATTGACCCAGGTCGGCAGGATCTGGCGCAGCGCCTGGGGCAATAGCACGTAACCCAGGGACTGGTAGAACGTCAGGCCGATGGCCTTGCCCGCCTCCAGTTGCCCACGCGGAATGGCTTGCAGTGCGCCGCGCACGATTTCCGAGACGTGGGAACCACAGAATAACGTCAACCCGACCGCGCCGGCCTGGAATGCGCTGATGTGCCAGCCAAGGGCCGGCAGCATGTAGAAACACGCCAACACCAGCACGAATACCGGCGTACCGCGGATCAAGTCGACATACAGACGAAACGGTGCACGCATCCAGAACTTGCCGTACGTCAGGATCAACCCGGCGACGATGCCGATCAGCGTGCCGAAAACAATCGCCAGCGCCGAGCAATACACGCTGGTTTCAAACCCCGCCCAAAGGGTATCCCGGGCGACCCACAACTCGTGCAACCAGCTGGGAGATTCGTACATGGAAACCCTCCTTAACGACGGATCGCCAGACGCTGTTCCAGGTAACGGAGCAGCATGGCAATCAGGTAACAGGCGGCCACATAGAGCGCCGTCGTGACCAGCCAGGTTTCGATGACCCGGTAGCTCTCGACGTTGATCTTGCGGGCGTAGTAAGTCAGTTCGGGCACCGCGATGGCGGCGGCCAGCGAGGTGTCCTTGAACAGCGAAATGAAATTGTTCGACAGCGCCGGCAGCACGTTGCGCAGCATCACCGGCACCGTGATGTAGGCACGGATGCGCCACTCACCCAAGCCGATGGCCAGGCCGGCTTCACGCAAACCCTTGGGAATGTTCAACAGCCCGGCGCGGAACACTTCGGTCAGATAGGCACCGGCGTACAACGACAAGGTGATGATGAACGACGGGATCTTGTCCAGACGGATGCCCAGGCTGGGCAATGCAAAATAGATCAACAGGATCAGCACGAGGATCGGCGTGTTGCGGATCACCGTCACATACACCGAGGCGAAGAGGCGCAACGCACGGTGCCTGGACAGCATGGCAAACGCCATCATCAGGCCGATCACGCAGCCGATGGCGATCGACAGCAACGCCAGCTCAAGGCCGAGGCCAAGCCCTGCCAGCAAGCTGGGGAAGTCGCGCCACACGGCGGCAAAGTTCAACTGATAGTTCATGGTCGGCGGTACCTGAAACGGGGCGCCATGTGCGGCGCCCGCGGTTTACACATCACTTGAATTCAACCGGGAAACCAATCGCAGGCTCCGGCAGATCTACGCCGAACCATTGCTTGAACGAGGCTTTGTAGGTCGGGAACTCCACGCCGGTCATGGCTTCATGCAGCGCGGTGTTGACGAAGTTCAGCCAGTCCTGGTCGCCACGCTTGACGGCACACGCATAGGTTTGCGGGCTCCAGGCATAGGCCGGGCTGCGATAGCGACCAGGGTTCTGCACCATCAGGTACTTGACCGAAGACTGGTCGGTGGCGGCGGCATCGGCGCGACCGGAGTTCACGGCCTGGTACATCAGGTCGACGCTGTCGTACTGATCGACCTTGGCCTTGGGCAGTGCCTGGTGCACCAACTCTTCGGCATACACGTTTTGCAGCACGGCTACGGTGACGCCGTCGCCGGCGGCCTGCAGGTCTTCGATCTCTTTGTACTTGCTGTTGTTCGGCAACAGCAGGCCCACCCCTTCGCGGTAGTACGGCAAGGTAAAGGCAACCTGCTGCGCACGGCTGGCGGTAACGGTGATGAACTGGCAACTCATGTCGACCTTGTCGGTCAGCAGGTTGGGAATACGGGCGTCGGAGGACTGCACCACAAACTCCACCTTGCTCGGGTCGTTGAACAACCCCTTGGCCACGATGCGGCCGATGTCGATATCAAACCCCTGCAACTTGCCATCCGCTCCCTGGAAGTGCCACGGCGCATTGGTACTGCCTGTACCCACGATCAGATGCCCACGCTTGAGCACATCATCGAGCTTGCTGTCCGCCGCCTGCACCAGGCTTGCGAGGGAAGCCGATGCGGCGAAGAGAAAAACACACGCTTTAAACACGGAAGGTCGGTGATGCATGACAAGCACTCCAGGGATTGTTTATTCCGCTATACCGGAACTTGGTTTGTAACAACGGAATAGACAGCAGAAAGTGTGCCACACGCGTCAGCAGAAAAATATGAACGGGATAAAGTCGTTATAAATCAGCGTGCTAATTCAAATAGCCGTAGAAGGCGTTGCGCCAGCACCCAAGGCCACCTTGCTACCCAATGCCCCACCACCCAGTGATTGCTCCAGCAAAGTGCGTCACAAGCGTGTTACCGCGCCCCCTTCGAGTGCGCCCACACCGGTGCAAAAACGCCTGCGCTGGACTAGCCTTGGCAGATTGCCGCCCCACAAGGACCTCACTGATGAAGCTCAGCCTTATTCTGGTTCTGCTCAGCTTTCTGGCCGCCGGCAGCGTTTCAGCTGCCAGCGACCGCCACGAATGCACGCAAGAACTGCAAAAACTCAAGGAAGCCTTCGACACCAACTACACCAGCCAGAACCATCACGGCTATCGCAAGGCCAAGGCCTCTCGGGACAATGAGGAATACCGCAAATGTGCGAGCCAGGCGCGCAAGGAACGCGAGCGACTGGAGCGCGACCGCGACGCGTAAGGTGCAGGTACCTGTGAAGGTTGACAGTAGACGCGGGAAATCCCTGGGCTTAGCGTTGGTCCGAAAACCATCCGTCGACAGGGACATCATCATGGGAATCGCTAAAGAGGTCATTAACAGCAATGAGGACTATCACTCGATACTGGCCGCGTACGAGACGGTGTTCCTGCTGTTTGTTTCAGCGACCTGCCCGGCGTGCGAGCGTGCCGTGCAGCTTTTCGAGCCCGTCGCCAAAGCCTATGAACACAGGGTGAAGAGCCTGGTGCTTGATACGGCAACCACCCCGCGGCTTGAGCCGGTGACGGGCACTCCGACCCTGGTCACTCATGTGGATGGTAAACTCAAGGAAGTCTTCAAGGGGTTTGGCCCCTGGGAAACCCAGGAGCAAACCATCGAAGCGATATTCAGCCGCTATGCCCAGCCAGGGGCATCAGACGCACCTGCGTGACCCGCCGCTCCTCCACTGCCGCCACCGCCAGGCGCCAGCCTGCATGTTCCAGGCTGTCGCCCACCACCGGCAGGCGGTCGAGCAGGCTCATCACCAGGCCGGCCAGGGTCTGGTAATCCTCGGTGGCTACGGCATTGAAGCCAGTGCGCTGACTGACCTGGCTCAGGGTCAATGCGCCGTTGGCGCGGAAGCCGTTGCCTTCCTCGACGATATCCGGCCCCTCGATTTCGCTGGCATCGGGCAATTCACCGGCAATGGATTCCAGAATGTCGGTCATGCTCAACACGCCCATGAAATCGCCGAACTCGTTGATCACGAAGGCAATGTGGGTGGATTCCTGGCGCATCTGCTCCAGGGCGTTGAGGATCGAAAAACTCTCCAGCAGGTTGATCGCACGGCGCGCCAGGCGCTCAAGGTCAGGCTCATGACCGGCCAGGTACTCCTTGAGCAGCTCCTTTTTGTGCACAAAGCCCAGCGGTTCATCCACCGCACCGTGGCGGATTAACGGCAAACGCGAGTAGGACGAATGCATCAGCTTCAGGCGAATCGTCTCGGGATCGTCCGCCAGGTCGATACAGTCGACCTTGGCCCTGGGCGTCATCAACGTGCGGATCGGCCGCTCGGCCAGTTGCAGCACGCCGCTGATCATCACGCGCTCGCGCCGATCAAATAACGGCCCCTGGCTGGCGTCGGGCTCGCCCAGCAAGTCAGCCACGTCGTCATCCATGCCTTCCACCGCTAGGCTGCGGCCACCCAACAAGCGCATGACCGCATGCGCGGTACGCTGGCGAACCGGCAGCGTACCTTGCGCCGACTTCTTGCGACGGGCACGGGCAATCTGGTTGAACAGTTCGATCAGGATCGAGAAGCCGATCGCCGCATACAGATAGCCCTTCGGAATATGGAAGCCCAAGCCCTCGGCGGTCAGGGCAAAACCAATCATCATCAAAAAGCCCAGGCACAACATGATCACCGTCGGGTGCGCGTTGACGAAACGGGTCAGCGGCTTGCTCGCCACAATCATCAGGCCGATGGATACGATCACCGCGATCATCATCACGGCCAACTCGTCGACCATACCCACAGCGGTAATCACCGCATCCAGGGAGAACACCGCGTCGAGCACCACGATCTGCGCCACGATCGGCCAGAACATCGCATAGGCGACATTGCCCGTGCGCTGGGCCACATGACCTTCTAGCCGCTCGTGCAGTTCCATGGTGGCTTTGAACAACAGGAACACGCCACCAAACAGCATGATCAGGTCACGGCCGGAGAAGCTCTTGTCGAACACCTCGAACAGCGGCTGGGTGAGGGTCACCAACCAGGAAATACTTGCCAGCAGGCCCAGGCGCATCAGCAACGCCAGGGACAAACCGATCAACCGCGCACGGTCGCGTTGCTCCGGCGGCAACTTGTCGGCCAGGATCGCGATAAACACCAGGTTGTCGATACCCAGCACCAGTTCCAGCACAATCAACGTCAACAGGCCGAGCCAGGCCGTGGGGTCCGCTAACCACTCCATTTATAGAACCTCTTTAGAATTTTTCAGAATGCCGGGCACGGCAATGTGCGGTCGATGGACCGGGACAAGGTTAGCAGGCGCAATACGGTAGGGTTTCAGCTGGAACAGCGGCAATGGTGGTCTTGGGGAAAGACGACTGGGAGGCTCCGAGAGGGTGTTCATGCAGGTCCTGAAATCATAAAAGGACTTGAATCGTACAGCCTGAACACAAATTTCCTACAACGCAAAACTATTACAAAACCTGTCCTCAACGCCGCCCCGCCACCCTGTGGGAGGGGGCTTGCTCCCGATGACAGCCTGTCAGTCAACCTATCTACCGACTGATCCGCCTCCATCGGGAACCAGCCGAATCATCGCACCGCCCCACCCTCATTCCGATCTCGGCTGAGTCAGCCTTTACGGGTGGCATCATCCAGCGCCAGGATGGTGTGAGCGTTGGTAACCGTCGTTGCCAGCGTGTTGATCACCCCCGAGCGCAACGCACCCAGCGTCGCCGCCGCCTTGGTGTTTTCGCTGGCAATCGCTACCACATCCGGAATGCGGACCAGCTCCTGTACCGTCAAGCCGATCACCCGCCCTTGAATGGCGTTGACCGCCGGCTGGCCATGAATGTCGATGAAGTCATAGCCCATCATGTCCCCGACCGTACCGGACAACCGCGCCTGGGCAATCTCCTGGGGCGAGAACCAGCCCATGCGCACCATATTGCTGTTTTCGCTCATATCGCCAATGCCGATCAACGCGATGTCAGCGCGCCGGGCGCGGTCGAGCGTGGAGCGCACGGTGTCGTTGTTGATCAGTACGCCCCGCAATTCCGGGTTGGCCACCAAGGCAGGGGCATACAGACTTTCACTTTCACCACCAAAGCGCAGCGCCAGGCGCCGGCAGATATGGTCAGGGTTCATGTATTCGCCGGCCTTGAGCGAACCACCGATAGCACACACAAATGTGCAGTTGCGCGTCACCGGCAGGAAGACGTTATCGGCCACTGCGCCGACATTGCGCCCCATGCCTACGGCGACGATCATGCCATCGCTCAACGTTTTGTTCAGGTAGTTGGCCACCAGGCTGGCGACTGCCGAGCGCTGGGTGTCGGGGTCGCTATGGTCGACCGCGATCAACGCACGATCCAACTTGAAGCGCTCCACCAACGCCCGCTCCAGTTCGTTGTTCATCGCCGGATGCTGCAAGACGCGCACCTCGACGATGCCTTCATCCCGCGCACGCTTGAGCAGGCGGCTGACCTTGGCCCGCGACAGATCGAAGCGCTTGGCGATGGCTTCCTGAGTGACGTTCTCAAGGTAATAGAGCATCGCCACTTCGGTCATCTGATCGATATCGCTGGCAATGCGCTGGGTACTGTCACTCATGGGGACGGGCTTCCGTTTCGGCGTCAAAGGCGCATTCTCCCGACTCTTGCCCCGTTTAGTCCACTACTGATGCCTATCGCGCTCAATCGCATTGATGCGCTCGACCTTGGCCCCGGAACGCGTCGCTTCGAACTCCGACTCCAGAAATGCCTTGACGATGCTTTTGGCCAACTCCGCACCGATCACTCGCGCACCGATGGACAGTATCTGCGCATCGTTGCTCTTGCGGGCACGCTCCGCCGAGTAGGTATCGTGAGCCTGGGCTGCACGAATGCCCAATACCTTGTTCGCGGAAATGGCCATGCCGATACCGGTGCCGCACACCAGCACACCCAGGCGTTGCTCACCGGCATTAATGGCGTTGGCCACGGCCAGGGCGATATCCGGATACAGCACCGGCGCGGTGGAATGAGTGCCGAAGTCGGTGACCGGATAACCCAGCGCCTCGATATGACGCTTCAACAGCTCCTTGAGCTCGAAACCCGCTTCATCGCATCCGATAGCCACCGGGAAAGGTGTGTTCATGGCGTCTGACTCCGCTGCCGTGTTTATGCTTATGACTGATCAAATGATCATTCAATGAAATTTCTCTCAGTCATTTCGCTTGCATTCACCCCTTCCTGTCAAGCAAGTTCTAACTGACCCAGCAGTCAAAGCGGCCTAAAAAGGCGATATTGCCATCCAAGACCAGAATCATGGCTTTTCAATGAAAGAGATTGACTGATCAGAATTTCATTTGATACACATATGATCACAGCAAAACATGACTGTGCGACCTAATAAGAATTCACAGCACGAGGACACGCCGATGGCTACGCCATTACTGCTCCAGGCTGAACACGTCGCCAAGGCTTATGCCGGGGTGCCTGCCCTGCGTGATGGGCGCCTCTCGCTGCGGGCCGGCAGCGTCCACGCCCTGTGCGGTGGCAATGGCGCAGGCAAATCGACGTTCCTGAGTATCCTGATGGGCATCACCCAACGTGACGCCGGGACCATTCTGCTCAACGGCGCACCGGTGCAGTTCAACCGCCCAGGCGAAGCCTTGGCGGCGGGGATCGCGATGATCACCCAGGAGCTGGAGCCCATCCCCTACATGACCGTCGCCGAAAATATCTGGCTGGGCCGCGAACCGCGCCGCGCCGGCTGCATCGTCGACAGCAAGACCCTCAACCGTCGCACCCGCGAGCTGCTTGAAAGCCTGGAGTTCGACGTCGACGCGACCCAGCCCATGCACCGCCTGAGCGTGGCGCAGATCCAACTGGTGGAAATCGCCAAGGCATTCAGCCATGACTGTCAGGTGATGATCATGGACGAACCCACCTCGGCCATCGGCGAGCGCGAGGCTGAAACCCTGTTCAAGGCGATCCGCCGGCTCACCGCCCGAGGTGCCGGTATCGTGTATGTGTCGCACCGCCTGAGCGAGCTGGCGCAGATCGCCGACGACTACAGCATCTTTCGCGATGGCGCCTTTGTGGAAAGCGGGCGCATGGCGGATATCGATCGCAACCACCTGGTGCGTGGCATCGTCGGCCAGGAACTGACGCGCATCGACCACAAGGTCGGCCGCGAATGCGCCGCCAGTACCTGCCTGCAAGTGGACAACCTGAGTCGCGCCGGCGAATTCCACGACATCAGCCTGCAACTGCGCCAGGGGGAAATCCTCGGCATCTATGGCCTGATGGGGTCGGGGCGCAGTGAATTCCTCAACTGCATCTATGGCCTGACCACACCGGATTCCGGCAGCGTCACCCTGCACGGCAAGCCCATGCCGATCGGCCTGCCCAAGGCCACGATCAATGCCGGCGTATCCCTGGTTACCGAAGACCGTAAAGACAGCGGCCTGGTGCTGACCGGCAGCATTCTTTCCAACATTGCCCTGTCGGCCTACAAGCGCTTGTCGAACTGGTCGTTGATCAATGCGCGCAAGGAAACCCAACTGGCCCGCGACATGGTCAAGCGCCTGCAGATCAAGACCACGTCACTGGACCTGCCGGTGGCCTCCATGAGCGGCGGCAACCAACAGAAAGTCGTGCTCGCCAAATGCTTGTCCACCGAGCCGGTGTGCCTGCTGTGCGATGAACCGACCCGCGGTATCGACGAAGGCGCCAAGCAGGAGATCTACCACCTGCTCGACCAGTTCGTGAGGGCCGGCGGCGCGGCCATCGTGGTGTCGTCGGAAGCCCCCGAGTTGCTGCACCTGAGTGATCGCATCGCCGTATTCAAAGGCGGCAGGCTGGTGACCGTCAGCACTGACACCGCCCTTTCCCAGGAAGCCTTGTTGAGTCTTGCCTCATGAATGCCAAAACCCTTGCTGCTCCGATTACCGCCGCGCCGCGCAATCGCCTGCGCCTTTCCATCGACCGCTTCGGCCTGCCGCTGGTGTTTATCCTGCTGTGCGGGGTGATGGCATTTTCCAGCGAATACTTCATGACCTGGCGTAACTGGATGGACATCCTGCGCCAGACCTCCATCAACGGCATCCTGGCCGTAGGCATGACCTACGTGATCCTGACCAAGGGCATCGACCTGTCGGTGGGCTCGATCCTGGCCTTCGCCGGGCTGTGCAGCGCCATGGTTGCCACTCAGGGCTACGGCCTGCTGGCCGCCGTGAGCGCGGGGATGTTTGCCGGGGCGATGCTCGGCGTAGTGAACGGCTTCATGGTCGCCAATCTGTCGATCCCGCCCTTCGTGGCGACCTTGGGCATGCTCAGCGTGGCGCGAGGCATGACGTTCATCCTCAATGACGGCAGCCCGATCACCGACCTGCCCGACGCTTACCTGGCCCTGGGCATCGGCAAGATCGGCCCGATAGGTGTGCCGATCATCATCTTTGCCGTGGTCGCGCTGATCTTCTGGATGGTGCTGCGCTACACCACCTACGGCCGTTATGTGTACGCGGTAGGCGGCAACGAAAAGAGCGCACGCACTTCCGGCATTGGCGTACGCAAAGTGATGTTTTCGGTGTATGTGGTTTCGGGCCTGCTCGCCGGGCTGGCCGGCGTGGTGCTGTCAGCCCGCACCACTTCCGCCCTGCCCCAGGCCGGAGTGTCCTATGAGCTGGACGCGATTGCCGCAGTGGTGATCGGCGGCACCAGCCTGTCGGGCGGCACCGGCAGCATTGTCGGCACGCTGTTTGGTGCGCTGTTGATCGGCGTGATCAACAACGGGTTGAACCTGCTCGGCGTGTCCTCCTATTACCAGCAGGTCGCCAAGGGCCTGATCATCGTGTTCGCAGTACTGATTGACGTGTGGCGCAAGAAAAAACCCTAGAGAACGACCCACAACAACAACCGGAGTTCTACTCATGAAACTTGGTACCACCTTGGCCGCCGTGGCGGCCCTCTCCCTGCTCGCCAGCAGTATCACCCTGGCCGCCGAAGGCAAGACCTACAAAATCGGCGCGGCCGTCTACGGCCTCAAGGGTCAGTTCATGCAGAATTGGGTGCGCGAACTGAAGGAACACCCGGCCGTCAAGGACGGCACCGTGCAGTTGACCATTTTCGACGGCAACTACGACGCCCTGACCCAGAACAACCAGATCGAAAACATGGTGACCCAGCACTACGACGCCATCCTGTTCGTGCCGATCGACACCAAGGCCGGCGTCGGCACCGTCAAGCAAGCCATGAGCAACGACGTAGTGGTCATCGCGTCCAATACCAAAGTCGCCGATGCCGCCGTCCCTTATGTGGGTAACGACGACGTGGAGGGTGGTCGCCTGCAAGCCCAGGCCATGGTCGACAAGCTCAACGGCAAAGGCAACGTGGTGATCATCCAGGGCCCGATTGGCCAATCGGCGCAAATCGACCGGGAAAAAGGCGAGTTGGAAGTGCTCGGTAAACACCCCGAGATCAAGATCATCGAGAAAAAAACCGCCAACTGGGACCGCGCCCAGGCCCTCGCACTGACCGAAGACTGGTTGAACGCCCACCCCAAAGGCATCAACGGCGTGATCGCGCAGAACGATGACATGGCCCTGGGCGCCGTGCAGGCGCTGAAGTCCCACGGCTTGACCGCCAAAGACGTGCCAGTGACCTCGATTGACGGCATGCCCGATGCGATCCAGGCGGCGAAGAAAGGCGAAGTCACCACCTTCCTCCAGGACGCCCAGGCCCAGTCCCAAGGTGCGCTGGATGTAGCGCTGCGCGCCTTGGCCGGCAAGGACTACAAACCCCAGTCGGTGATCTGGGAGCGCTATGCCAAAGAGCTGAAATGGGCTGAGGGCACGGCCAAGAACTACATCCTGCCGTGGGTGCCGGTGACCGACGCCAACGCCGACACCCTGTACAAACAAGTCAGCGGCGGCAAATAGCTATTGGCCTGAAACACCGCCCACATTGGATCGTCACAGCGCTCACAAGAGGAGCCATGCATGTCTGGATTCTGGAACCAAGCCTTCGACCTCAGCGGCCGTTGCGCCGTGATCACCGGCGGTGCCGCCGGGATCGGCCTGGCCTGCGCCACCCTGCTGGCCGAACGCGGCGCCCGCGTGGCGCTGCTGGACCGTGATCCGGCGGTCGTGGATGTCGCGGCAAGCCTGGGTGCCGAACATCTGGGTATCGCCGTCGACCTCAGCCGGATCAGCCAGGTGCAACACACCATCGACCAGGTGTTCGAACACTTCCAACGCCTGGACTACTTGATCAACAGCGCCGGCATCGCCCTGCTGGACAAAGCCATCGACGTCAGCGAAAGCGCCTGGGACAGCACCCTGGACATCAACCTGAAAGCCAGTTTTTTCGTGGCCCAGGCCTGCGCCAGGCACATGCTGGCCCAGGGCGCCGGGCGTATCGTCAACCTCGCCTCCCAGGCTGCCGTGATCGGCCTCGATCGCCACGTTGCCTATTGCGCCAGCAAGGCCGCGATCGTCGGCATGACCAAGGTATTGGCCATGGAATGGGCGCCGCAGATCAACGTCAACGCCATCTCCCCGACCATCGTCGAAACCGCCCTGGGCAAGAAAGCCTGGGCCGGTGAAGTGGGTGAGCGGGCCAAACTGCAGATCCCGGCGGGCCGTTTTGCCCAGCCCGAAGAAATCGCCGGGCTGGCGCTGTACCTGCTCAGCGATGCCGCACAGATGATTACCGGCGCCAACATGGTGATCGACGGCGGCTACAGCATTCAGTAATTCTTTTTTGTCGTGAGGTTCTGTCATGTCCACCGCTACCGAACGCACACCTGATCAACTGCAGCCGGTCATCCCGAAAACCATGCAGGCCGTGGTCTGCCACGGCCCGGAAGACTATCGCCTGGAAACCGTCGACGTCCCGACGCCTGGCCCCGATGAAATCCTCACCAAAGTCGAGCTGTGCGGTATCTGCATGGGCGACATCAAGACCTATCGCGGCGCGCCGTCGTTCTGGGGCGATGCCGAACAACCGCGCTACGTGAAACCGCCGATGATTCCCGGGCATGAGTTTGTCTGCCGTGTGGTCGCCCTCGGCCCGGGCGCGCAAAAGCGGGGTGTACAGGTCGGCGACCGGGTGATCTCCGAGCAGATCGTGCCCTGCTGGGGCTGCCGCTTCTGCAACCACGGCCAGTACTGGATGTGCCAGAAGCATGACCTCTACGGCTTCCAGAACAATGTCCAGGGGGCGATGGCCCAGTACATGATCTTCACCAAGGAGGGCATCATCCACAAAGTGCCGGAATCCATCGCCCCCGATGAAGCGATCCTGATCGAGCCGCTGGCCTGTTCGCTGCACGCCGCCGAGCGCGCCAATGTCGACCACGACGACGTTGTGGTGGTCGCCGGCGCCGGCACGCTGGGCCTGGGCATCATCGGCGCCGTGCGCCTGCGCAATCCGAAAAGGCTCATCGTGCTGGACATGAAGCCAGAACGCGCCGCCCTCGCCCTGCGCCTGGGCGCCGACGAAGTCTGGAACCCGGCCGAGGTCGACGTCATGGCCAAAATCCGCGAGATCACCGATGGCTACGGCTGCGATATTTATATCGAGGCCACCGGGCACCACAAAGCGGTCAACCAGGGCCTGGCAATGCTGCGCAAACTGGGGCGCTTCGTCGAGTTCAGCGTGTTCAACGACGAAGCCACGGTCGACTGGTCGATCATCGGCGACCGCAAGGAACTCGATATCCTCGGCTCCCACCTGGGGCCTTACATGTACCCGCGCGCCATCGACTTTATTGGTAACCGCAAGATCGACATGCGCGATGTGGTGACCCACACGTTCGCACTCGCGGATTTCAAGGAGGCGTTTGCAGTGATGGAGCGCGGAGACAAGTCGCTCAAGGTTGTGCTCAAACCTTAGGCGCACCACCTGGGAGCAAGCCGCTCCACACTGGATTGTTGTCGTCCAACAGAACAAGAACACAGGAACCCGCGTTATGAATCGAGTCATCAACGATCCGGACCAAGTGGTCGAGGACATGCTGCGCGGCATCCTGGTCGCGCACCCCGAGTTGCGCCAGTACGAGACCAACCCTCGGGTCATCACCAAAGCCAGGCCCTCCGGCCAGGGCCGCGTAGGCATTGTCACCGGCGGCGGCTCAGGCCATGAACCGGCGTTTCTCGGCTATGTCGGCCCGGGCCTTGTGGACGCGGTAGCCGTCGGCGAAATTTTTTCGTCACCCACCGCCAAAAGCTTTTTCGATGCCTTCCGCGCCGCCGACCATGGCGCGGGCGTGGCCTGCCTGTACGGCAACTATGCCGGCGACAATATGAACGTGAAACTGGCGATGAAAATGGCGGCCAGCAAAAACATGCGCATCCGCACGGTGGTCGCCAACGATGACGTGGCCTCCGCGCCGAAGGCCGATATCGCCAAGCGCCGAGGGGTGGCTGGGGAAATTTTCATGTGGAAGGTCGGCGGTGCCGCTGCAGCCCAGCATTACGACCTGGACGGGGTCATACGGGTTGCGCAAAAAACCGTCGATCATTGCCGCTCGATCGGCATTGGCCTCACCCCCTGCACCATTGCCGCCGTCGGCAAGCCGAACTTCCAGATCCCCGACGGCCAGATGGAATTGGGCATCGGCCATCATGGCGAGCCGGGCATCGAAGTGGTCGCCATCGAACCGGCAGCCGCGATGGCTGAACGCATGCTCGCGCCAATCCTCGCCGACCGCGATTTCAGCCAGGACGACAGCGTGGTGGTATTGGTCTCAGGCCTGGGGGCCACGCCGCTGATGGAGCTGTATGTGTTCTACGCCGAAGTGGAGCGTCAGCTCAGCGCCAAGGGCTTGAAGATTCACCGTTGCTACGTCGGAAACTACTTCACCTCCCTGGAGATGATGGGCGTGACCTTGACCCTGCTCGGCCTGGACGCAGAGCTGAAAACCCTGATCGATCATCCCTGCCGTTCCATCGGCATGACCCAGGCGGAGTGAACCATGAGCCAGCATTTTTCCACCCACGACGGCAGCGCCATCGTTGCCGACCTGGTCAGCGTGATCGTCGCCAACCGTGAATACTTGAGCGAAGTGGACGGCGCCATCGGCGATGGCGACCACGGCATCAACATGGCCAAAGGGTTCGCCCATTGCGGGCGCACAATCGAAGGCCGCCAACTGACGCTGGCCGAAGCCCTGGATGAACTGACCCTGAGCCTGATGGAAGGCATCGGCGGCTCCATGGGCCCGTTGTACGGCAGCCTGTTTATCGGCATGGCCGACGAGGTACGCAGCTGTGATGACATCGACGCCGCCACCTTCGCCCACTTGCTGCGCGGCGGCTTGACCTCGCTGCAGGACATTACCGAAGCCGGCGTGGGCGACAAGTGCTTGATGGATACGCTGATCCCGGCGGTCGAAGCCTTTGAGGGCGCGCATGCCGGCGGCGCGTCCTTCCATGATGCGTTGGAGGCGATGAAAAGCGCTGCGTCACGCGGCCGCGATTCGACCAAGGACCTGGTGGCGAAAATCGGCCGCGCCAGTCGCCTGGGCGAGCGTTCCCTGGGGGTGCTGGATGCAGGGGCGGTGTCGTGCTGCCTGATCCTCACGCGCCTGGCCGACTCGGTACAACCGCGACTGATTGCTTGATGTGCTCCAGGTAGCGCACCACCGCCGGCGCTTGCTCAAAGCGCCGGTGAATCAACGACAACCATGACGAGGCTTCGCATCCCTGAATCGTGCGGTACACCACGCCCGGCAAACTCACATGCCCCACCATGGACGCCGGTACCACCGCCACGCCCTGCCCCAATGACACCAGCGCCACCACCGCGACCAAACCACCCGGTTGCGGCCCCAGGCGTGGCGCATAGCCACCTTGTGCGGCCACGTGCAGGGTGCCGCTGATCTGTTCCGGCAGGATAAACGTCTCATTCTGCAAGTGTTCGCAGCCGATGGCTTTGAGCCCGAGCAGCCAGGAATCCTGCGGCAGCGCGAGCACGAAGCCCTCACTGTCCAGGCGTACCGCCTCCACGCCATCGGGCAAGGTCATGGGTGAGCGGATGTAGCCGATGTCATACCGCCCATCCGCCACCGCATTGGCCAAGGTCGCCATCGCGCATTCGCGCACGTTCACGCTCACGTCGGGAAACGCCTGGCTGAACCCCTGCATTTGCCGTTGCAGCAAACCGCAGTACAGCGCCGAAACCACGTAACCCAACTCGATATGCCCGATCTCCCCACGGCCGGCGCGCTGGGCATTGCGTTGGGCGAACTCGAATTGCCGCACCGTGGCCTCGGCTTCAATCAGCAAGGCGGCGCCCGCTTCGGTGAGGCTGACCTCGCGCTGCCGGCGGATGAACAAACGTGTGCCCAGGCTGTTTTCCATGTCCTGGATCTGCCGGCTCAGGGTCGGCGGCGCGATGCCTAACTGCTCGGCCGCGCGACTGAAGTTGCGGTGCCGGGCAACGGCCAGAAAGTAACGGAAATGGCGTAGTTCCATAGAGGTTTAGCTCAAAGGTAATGAAGTGCTTCGTAGCGGCTAACAAAGACGTTACCGGCCAAGGATAAGCTCATACCACTTCAACACTAGAGAGCCCTCGCGATGCCCGTCAATTGTCTTTTCAGGATTGCCTGCAAGGTAATTCAACCATGAACCCGGCCAGCCCACGCCTGACGCTGCTGACCGCCTCCGGTGTCTGTTCGTTGATCGTGCTGGATACCAATATCGTCGCGGTGACATTGCCAAGCATCGCCCGCGACCTGGGCGCCAATTTTGTCGATATCGAATGGGTGGTCAGCGCCTATATGCTCGCGTTCGCGGCCTTGTTACTGCCCGCCGGCAGTATTGCCGATCGCTTTGGCCGCAAGAAATCGCTGATCTGGGGGTTGAGCATTTTCATCCTGGCGTCCCTGGGCTGTGGTGCTGCGCCGAACGCGTTGTTGCTCGATATCGCCCGCGCCGTCAAAGGGGTCGGCGCGGCCCTGCTGTTGACCTCGGCACTGGCCTCCATCGGCCACACCTTCCACGATGAAGTGGAGCGTGCCAAAGCCTGGGCGTTCTGGGGCGCCTGCATGGGCGTGGCGATGACCGCCGCGCCGACCCTGGGCGGCCTGATTACCCACTATCTGGGCTGGCGCTGGATCTTCTACCTCAACCTGCCCGTGGGCCTGACACTGATGAGCCTGGCGCTGCGCGCGATTCCCGAATCACGCGACACCCCGTCAGCACGCCTCGACCCATGGGGCAGCCTGGCCTTCAGCGCAAGCTTGCTGTGCCTGATCTGGGGCTTGATCGAGGCCAATCGCATTGGCTGGGACAACCTGCTGACCTACGCGCGTCTGGTCGGTGGCGCGCTGTTGCTGGGCGTGTTTGTGTGGGTCGAGCGCCTGCAACAACGGCCAATGGTGGATTTGCAACTGTTGCGTCACCCGCGCTTTATCGGCGCGCTGTTGGGGATGTTTGCCTACGCCGGTTGTGCCCAGGTGATGATGACGCTGCTGCCGTTCTACCTGCAAAACGGCTTGGGCTTTTCCGCGATTGCCTCGGGGCTGGGCATGCTGCCGTTTGCTTTGACCATGCTCATCTGCCCCCGGATCGGCGCCCGTCTGGCTGGCCGCTTTGCACCCGCGACGATGATGGCCGCCGGCTTGACCCTGGTGGGCTGCGGCAACTTGCTGAGTGCCTGGGCCGTGAACGTCGGCGGTTATCTGCCCTTCGCCCTGGCGATTGCCGTCACCGGCGCCGGTGCGGGGCTGCTCAATGGCGATACACAGAAAAACATCATGGCCTGCGTGCCACGCGACCGCGCCGGAATGGCGTCGGGCATGAGCACCACCATGCGTTTCAGCGCGATCATGCTGGCCATCGGCGTGTATGGGGCGTTGTTAAGCCGCCATAGCGAGCGGTTGCTCAGTGCGAGTGTTGACGCTCAGTGGCAGGCCCAGGTGGCGTCTATTGCCTCGCGCGTCGTGGCCGGGGATATGCCGGCGGCGATGGGCTTGTTGCCGCAGTCGGCACGGGCGGCCGTGCAACCGCTGGCGCAACAGGCGTTTGTGGGTGGGTTCGGCGGGGTATTGTGGGTAGCCGGATTGTTGGGGTTGCTCGGGGCGGTGGTGGTGGGGATCTTGATGAGCAAACCCATTCCGGCAGCCACCCCATCTTCACTGCCGACCCGCTGATTCCAACACCACACAACAAATGTGGGAGGGGGCTTGCTCCCGATAGCGGTGGTTCAGTCCATACAGTTATCGACTGTCACATCGCCATCGGGAGCAAGCCCCCTCCCACAAGGGATCAGCTACAGGTCCAGCATCGATTACCAGAACCGCTGCTGGGTCAGCCGGTTCCACCAGGTCAACAACACGCGGTCAACCGAGCCGCTGGCGGCCAGGCCCACACGTTCCTGCAGGCTTTTACGCTCGGCATAATGCAGGTGGAACACTTCGGCGGTCTTGGCCTTGTTCGCCAGGTATTCGTCGCTGGTCTGCAGTTCATCGACCAGTTGTTTGTCGAGGGCGGCAACCCCCAACCACACTTCACCGGTCGCCACGTCGTCGATCGCCAGCTGTGGGCGGTAGCGCGAGACGAAGTTCTTGAACAACTGATGGGTGATGTCCAGGTCCTCCTGGAACTTCTCGCGGCCCTTCTCGGTGTTTTCGCCAAACACCGTCAAGGTGCGCTTGTACTCACCGGCGGTCAGCACTTCGAAGTCGATATCGTGCTTCTTGAGCAGGCGATTGACGTTCGGCAGTTGCGCCACCACGCCAATGGAGCCGAGGATGGCGAACGGTGCGCTGATGATCTTCTCGCCGATGCACGCCATCATGTAGCCGCCGCTGGCCGCCACTTTGTCGATGCATACGGTCAACGGCACGCCCGCCTGGCGGATACGCGCCAGTTGCGATGACGCCAGGCCATAGCTGTGCACCATGCCGCCGCCGCTTTCCAGGCGCAGCACCACTTCGTCCTTGGGCGTGGCCAGGCTCAGCAACGCGGTGATTTCATTGCGCAGGCTCTCGGTGGCAGAGGCCTTGATATCACCGTCGAAATCCAGCACGAACACCCGCGGCTTGGCCTCGGGTTTCTTCTTGCTGTTTTTCTTTTCGGTTTTGCTTTCGGCTTTGCGCAGGGCCTTGAGCTGCTCTTTGTCGAGCAGGCTCGACTCCAGGCGCTCACGCAGGCCCTTGTAGAAATCGTTGAGCTTGCTGACCTGCAATTGGCCGGCGGACTTGCGACGGCCTTTGTTGCGCAGCGCCGCGAAACTGATCAGTACCACCAGGATGGCGACCACCAGGGTGACGGTCTTTGCCAGGAAACTCGCGTATTCAGCCAGAAAATCCATGTCGCTCCTTATAAGGACAATTTAAATGGATGTGCGCCAGGCGCAGATGCCCCAGCATACCGGCGGCACCGCCTTCGGACCAGTGCTCAAACCGCCAGCAATGCCCCTCTAACGCGCTTTTAAAACAAGCGTATGTTTTTTCATTGACAGCTCGCGGGCATCCTCATAACCTCGCCAGACTTTCAACGTACCGGGAAAACGGACGTGGGCAGCATCTACCTGATTCGACATGGCCAAGCCTCCTTCGGTGCAGACGACTACGACGTGCTGTCGCCCGTCGGTGTGGAGCAAGCGCAAGTGCTCGGTCGCCACCTGGCCGACCTCGGCCTGGCATTCGACCGCTGCATCGCCGGCGACCTGCGTCGCCAGCAGCACACCGCCCGCGCTACCTTCGATCAGTACACGGCTCTGGGCCTTGCGGTGCCACCGCTTGAAGTCGACAGTGCCTTCAACGAGTTCGACGCCGAGGCGATCATCCGCGCCCTGCTCCCCGACCTGCTCGGCACCGAGCCCCACGCCCTGGAGATCCTGCGCAATGCTGCGCAGAACCGCAGCGAATTCCAGCGAATTTTCGCGCTGATCATCGAGCGTTGGCTGGCCGGCACCTACGACCCGCCCGGGCTGGAAAGTTGGCTGGGGTTTGTCGAGCGCGTCCAGGGTGGCCTGCAGCGCATCCTCGAGGCGGCAGACAACACCCACAAGATCGCCGTGTTTACCTCCGGCGGCACCATCACCGCCCTGCTCCACCTGATTACCCGGATGCCTGCCGCCCAGGCCTTCGAACTGAACTGGCAAATTGTTAACACCTCGCTCAACCAGCTGAAATTCCGCGGTCGCGAGGTGGCACTGGCTTCCTTCAACAGTCATACCCACTTGCAATTGTTGAAGGCGCCGCAGCTCATCACTTTCCGATGAACTGCGGCCAACCGTGACCCCAAGGTCACTGGACTCACCCTAAAGGATCGAAACCATGACTGACGTAGCTAAAGCCGTAGAAGCAATGAAAGCCAAATTCAACCCAGCTGCCGCCGACGGCCTGGACCTGGTCTTCGGTTTCCGTATCGATGACACCCAGAACTTCTCGCTGGTGGTTAAAAACAACACCTGTGAACTGCTGGAAGGCGAAAACCCGGACGCCCAAGTGACCCTGGTCATGGACGGCGAGACCATGAAAGGCATCGTCGACGGCTCCACCGACGGCATGCAGGCGTTCATGGGCGGCAAACTGCGCACTGAAGGCGACATGATGCTGGCCATGAAGCTGAGCGAACTGTTCCCAGCCTGAGTGCACTGAAACGCCAATGGTGGGAGGGGGCTTGCTCCCTCCCACATTCAGTTGCGGTTCGGCTGTAGCAACAACGCCACCAACGCACTCCATCCCGTTTGATGGGATGCGCCCAACCCCCGTCCGGTTTCCCCATGGAAATACTCATGGAACAACACCAGATCCCGGCTGGCCGGATCTGCCTCCAACTGCGCATACCCCGCCATCGAAGGCCGCAGGCCATTTTCATCGCGCAGGAATAAACCCGTCAGACGCTGGCTCAGGCTGTCGGCGACGTCCTCCAGGGAAGACAGATAACCACTCCCCGTCGGGTACTCCACCGAAAAATTATCCGCGTAGTAACGATGAAACTCGCGCAGCGACTCAATCAGCATGTAGTTCACCGGCATCCACAGCGGCCCCCGCCAGTTGGAGTTGCCGCCGTAAAGGCGTGAGTCGGATTCAGCAGGCTGGTAGCGCGCACACAGGGTGTCGCCATTCATTTTCAGCGCCAACGGCTGCTCGGCAAATGCCTTGGACAGAGAGCGCACGCCAAACGCCGAAAGGAACTCATCGCCCTCCAACATGCGCCGCAGCAGGTCCTTGGTGCGCTCACCGCGCAACAGCGCCAGCAACAGGCGATTGCCCTGCCCCGGTTCGTTCCAGCGTGACACCAGCTTGGCCAGGTCTGGCCGGTGCTTCATGAACCCCAACAGACGTTCACGCAAGCCCGGCAAGCCTTCGTGCTCACGCTGCTCCAGCACCAGCACTGCAAACAGCGGCATCAGGCCGACGATGGAACGCAGGCGCACCGGTTCATTCTGGCCGTCGGGGCGGTGCAGCACGTCGTAGAAAAACCGGTCCTGCTCATCCCACAAGCCTTCGGCACTGTCGTCGACGCGATTGATCGCGCCGGCGATATACAGGAAGTGCTCGAAAAACTTCACGGCGATGTCCACGTACACCGCGTTGCGCTTGGCCAGCTCCAGGCCGATGCGCATCAGGTCCAGGGCATAGGCGGCTACCCAGGCCGTGCCGTCGGCCTGATCCAACTGGTAACCCGGCGGCAGCGCCGCCGAGCGGTCGAACAACGCAATGTTGTCCAGGCCGAGGAAGCCGCCCTGGAACAGGTTGCGCCCTTCGGCGTCCTTGCGGTTGACCCACCAGGAAAAATTCAACAGCAGCTTGTGGAATATCCGCTCAAGAAAGTCCATGTCGCCCACGCCGTTGAGCGCTTTGTCCTGCTGATACACCCGCCAGCTGGCCCAGGCGTGTACCGGCGGGTTGGCGTCGTCAAAACGCCATTCATAGGCCGGCAATTGGCCGTTGGGGTGCATGAAGCGGTCTTTCACCAGCAACAGCAGCTGTTGCTTGGCATACCCTGGGTCGATCAGTGCGATCGCCACCGCCTGGAAGCCCTGGTCCCAGGAGGCGTACCACGGGTATTCCCAGGTATCGGGCATGGTCAGGATGTCGAAGTTGGACAGGTGCCGCCAATGGGTATTGCGGATATGCAGGCGCTCAGGCGGCGGCGCGGGCTGGGCCGGGTCGCCGTCGAGCCATTGGTTCACGTCAAAATAATAGAGTTGCTTGGACCACAGCAGGCCGGCCAGTGCCTGGCGTTGCACATTACGCGCATCCTCATCGGCAATTCCCTGCTGCAAGGCCGCGTAGAAATCATCCGCCTCCTGGCGACGCTGTTCGAAGAGCTTGCGCGCATTCAGCTCAGGCGCATCGGTGGGGGCAAACCGCAGGTACAGGGTCTTGCTTTCCAGGCCCGCCAGTTCAAGGACAAAGCGCGCCGCGACCTTGGTGCCGCGGTCGCGGCGAATCGCCGATTGCACCGCACCCACCACGTAATCGTTGATGCCATCCTTGAACGGCCCCAAGGCTGCCAGCCCATCCAGCTTGGGGAAGTTGGTCTCGTTTTCGCAAAACAGCCATTCGACTCCCTCCTGCCCCCACGCGCTGAGATGGCGATCGGGCAGCTCAGGGTGACGGGCCAGCACCTGCTCGCCGCTGAGGGTCAGGCTTGGCTTGGGCGCGTCGTAGGTCCAGCTCCAGTCATTGCGCGCCCAGAGCTGGGGCAGTACCTGCAAGCGCGTCGGTTGGTCCGAGCGGTTGTGCACGGTGATGCGCATGCAGATATCGTCGGGTTGATGCTTGGCGTATTCGACACTGACATCGCAGTAGCGGTTGTCTTCGAATACCCCAGTGTCGAGCACTTCATACTCGGCGGCGTCCAGACCGCGCCGGGCGTTTTCGTTGAGCAAATCTTCATAGGGAAAGGCGGCATGCGGGTATTTGTAGAGCATGCGCATGTAGGCATGACTCGGCACGCCGTCGACGAAGAAGTACAGCTCCTTGACGTCTTCACCATGGTTGCCCTCGGCGTTGTTCAGGCCGAACAGGCGCTCCTTGATGATCGCGTCGCGCTCGTTCCACAGGGCCAGGCCCAGGCACCAACGTTGCGCCTTGTCACTGAAACCGGCCAGGCCGTCTTCACCCCAGCGATAGGCCCGGCTGCGGGCGTGCTCGTGGGGAAAGTAGGCCCAGGCGTCGCCGTCAGCGCTGTAGTCTTCGCGCACGGTGCCCCATTGGCGTTCACTGAGATAAGGCCCCCATTCGCGCCAGCGCTCGGCGTCTTGAGCCGCCAGGCGCCGGCCTTCCAGGGTTTCAAGGATGTGGGTTGCGGGCTTGGCCGTCATCGAGTCCTCCATCACTGACACAGTGAGGGGCAGTGTAGAGCCCCGCCGTGCCCGGATGCACATGAAGTCTCATTTTATGAGCGCCAAAAAAAACGGCCGCTGATTCAGCGGCCGCTTGTTATCCCGGCGCGTTCTTAGAAGATCGCGTAGGTATAGTTGAAGATCAGGCGCGTCTGGTCCTGATCCGGCGTGCCGGTGTTGTGGCCGTGGTAAGTACCGGTGCGCAGCGTGGTACCGAAGCCCTTGAGCGGCCCTTCCTGCACGACGTAGTCGAGACGGAAGTCGGTTTCGTTTTCTTTCTGGTCGGAACCGCCGGCCACTTTGGACTTGATGCCGGTACCGTCCAGGTAGGCCACGGACGCTCTCAGGCCAGGTACGAAAGCCTTGAAGTCATAAGAGTACTGACCGAAGTTGACCTGCTCACCGGCACGGGAGAACTGGCCGACCACGGCGTCGGTGAACAGATAGAAGTCGCTGCCGCCCGCACCTTGCGGGTTAGGGTCGGCAAGGCTGCCCTGGTTGACCCAGACGAAGCCACCGTCATCGCTCACACCGATATGGCCAAGCATCAGGCTGCTGCCGCCCAACTGGTAGGTGAACGCGGCGCTGTAGGTTTTGTTGTCCACTTCGCCGGCGTGCTTGGCGTAGCCGCCGTTGTTGTTGAACGCATAGCCGGACTCGCCGTTTTTACCGTCGCTGCTGCTGTCAAAGTAGCGCAGGTCCGTCTTGAACGATTGGTCGTTGCCCAGCGGCAATACGTGGACCAGGCCGAAATAGTTCTGTTTGTAGAAGTTTTCCAGGTTGGCGTAGTAGTACTGCAACGTCAGGTTTTTAGCGATGGCGTTGTCGGAGGAGCCAAACGGCTTGTAATCAAACCCGCCGAATTTGAAGCTGTCGCTGTCACGGGTACCACCGGCCACGCTCAGCCCGGTGGAGTTGCTCGACGCACGGCCTTCGGCCTTGTTCAACTCACCGGCGGTGATACTCACGTTCGGGATGTCGTTGGAAGTGAGGATGCCGCCATCAAAGGTCTGCGGCGCCACGCGGCTGTCGTTCGAGACCAGGATCGGCAACACCGGCGCCAGGCCGCCACCCACATGCAGCTCGGTCTGGGAAATGCGGAACTTCACATTGCCGGCGGCACGGCTGAAGGAGTCGGCCGGTTCGGTACCGTTGTTCTTGGTCGGGAAGAAGCTGTTGCCGTTACCCGCCAGGCCCGGGCCTGCGGTGTGACCATCGCCACCGTCCAGGCGCAACGCACCAAAGGCCATCACGTCGAAACCGACGCCGAGGGTGCCTTGGGTGTAGCCGGACTTATAGTCAAAACGCAGCGCGGTCGCGGTTTCGCGCAGATCGTTGTTGGTCCCCGAGCGGTTATCGGCGCTGTAGTACATGGTCCGCGAACTGACGGACGCATGGCTGTCTTCAAGAAAACCGCTGTAACCGTTGCCTGTACCCAGAGAACCCAGCCCAAAACCATCGGCGCTCGCTTGCTGTGCCAGCACGGCGGCGGTGACGGCTAACGCCAGTGTAGAAATTTTCATTAATGACGGCCCCTAAATCTATTTTTATGTGTGCGGTGTTTAGAACAGCTTTCATCCCTACAAACGTGACGATTGTTTCATGACGCCCTGGGCGCACCTCGTGAAGATTTTGTTAGGAAAGTCGGGGAAAAATGAAATTTCGCAGGGGATGGTTTTTGTCATATTTACGTCATGTCATTCATTCGCAGAATGAAGTCCTGAAGATTCTTCGTTTGCACGCTGGCACCCAGCCCAACAAAATCCAGGCACAAGCCGCGTCATTGCATGCCCCTATCTCTAGTGTTCAGGAATTTTTTTATGCCCAGCGCCGCGCATATCAGCCCCGACGAGATCCGCAAAGGTTTTTCCAAGGCCATGTCGGACATGTACCGAGATGAAGTTCCGCTGTACGGCGCGTTGATGGCGCTGGTGGCCGAGACCAACAGCCGGGTGTTGAACAGTGATCCGGGCCTGGCCCGACAGTTGCGCCGCACCGCAGAGATCGAGCGCCTCGACATGGAACGCCACGGTGCCATCCGCCTGGGCACCGCCGAGGAATTGGCAACCATCAGCCGCCTGTTTGCGGTGATGGGCATGCAACCGGTGGGCTACTACGACCTGACGCCTGCCGGGGTGCCGGTGCATTCCACGGCCTTTCGCGCCGTGCATGAACATTCGCTGCAGGTCAGCCCGTTTCGCGTGTTCACCTCGCTGCTACGCCTGGAACTGATCGAAAACCCCGAGCTGCGCGCCTTCGCCGAACAGGCCCTGGCCAAACGTGCGATCTTCACCCCGGGCGCACTGGCGCTGATTGCACAATCAGAACGGAACGGCGGCCTCAACGCCCAGGACGCTGATGAATTCATCCGCCAGGCCCTGGAAACCTTTCGCTGGCACCACACCGCCACCGTCACCGCTGCGCAATACCAGCAATTGAGCGACCAGCATCGCCTGATCGCCGATGTCGTGGCGTTCAAGGGCCCGCACATCAACCACCTGACACCGCGCACCCTGGATATCGACCAAGTGCAGGCCGCCATGCCTGGCAAAGGCATCACCCCCAAGGCGGTGATCGAAGGCCCACCCCGCCGTCGCTGTCCGATCCTGCTGCGCCAGACCAGCTTCAAGGCCCTCGACGAACCCATCGCCTTCACCGATGCCCAGGGCAGCCACAGCGCACGCTTCGGCGAAATCGAACAACGCGGCGTCGCCCTGACACCCAAAGGCCGCGCCCTGTACGACCAACTGCTGAACGCCGCCCGCGACGCGCTGGGCGCCTTCCCCAATGAAGGCAACGCTGCGCGTTATGTGGCGTTGATGGAACAACACTTCCAAGCCTTCCCCGATGATCATGCACAGATGCGTGAACAGGGCCTGGCGTACTTTCGCTACTTCGCCACCGAACAAGGCTTGGCGGCACGCGGTCACGCCGATCAACCACAGACCCTGGCGGCATTGATCGCAGCCGGCCATGTGGCGGTAGAGCCGTTGGTCTATGAAGATTTCCTGCCGGTGAGTGCGGTGGGGATATTCCAGTCGAACCTGGGGGATGCGGCGCAAAGTCACTACGCAGCCAACGCCAACCAGGCGCAGTTCGAACAGGCGCTGGGGCGTCAGACGATTGATGAATTGCAGCTGTATGGCGAGACGCAGCAGCGCTCCATCGACGAATGCCTGAAAACCCTGCTGAAATGAAATGAAGTGCCCGCCCGGCTCAGCTGCGCATTCCATGCGCTGCAAAAATCCCCAGAGCCGGGTGGACGGGGGGCATCATAGGCACTAAAGCGCCGTCTGTCCCTCAGACAATTCTGAAGAAATATTACCGTCGTTCCTACAACATCCGTTGCACAATTTGGTCTTTGAGCAACAGCCGCTTCTTCTTCAGTACCTCCACCTGCTCATCGCTGGCGCTGGCCGATTCTGCTTTCAGCACTGCGTCGTCGGCGTCCTTGTACTGGTCGAACAGCGCGTCCAGGCGCTTATCACTCGCCCTACGTTGGTGAACCTCTTCCTTGCTTTTACCCAAGTCCTGAATCAGATCGTGTTTCACTGGCATGGCGTACCTCTGCACGTTGATCAATGGCCTACGCTCTTGAAGCTAGCCCATTGCGCGGGGTCTTGTCATGTCCGGGATCAATAGGGCTCCGTTCGTCGCAAGGCGGACGATGGGATCAAACCTTTTGCCCTGCCCTGCCCTGCCCTCCACTCTAGATCGCCACCCGAGGGAGACCGGTTCATGAATCATGCTGCCACCGCTGTCGACACCCAATGCATCAACACGATTCGCACCCTGGCCATGGACGCCGTGCAGAAGGCCAATTCCGGCCACCCCGGCACGCCGATGGGCCTGGCGCCGGTGGGGTATACGTTGTGGAGTCGCTTCCTGCGTTATCACCCGCAGCAACCCGACTGGCCCAACCGTGATCGGTTTGTGTTGTCGGTGGGGCATGCGTCGATGCTGCTGTATTCGCTGCTGCACCTGGCCGGTGTGGTCGAGATCGATGCCCATGGCAAACGCTCCGGAGCGCCCGCGATCAGCCTCGACGACATCAAGCAGTTCCGGCAGATGGGCTCCAAGACCCCAGGCCACCCCGAATACCGCATGACTACCGGCGTGGAAACCACCACCGGCCCGCTCGGCCAGGGCTGTGCCAACAGCGTCGGCATGGCCATGGCCGAGCGCTGGCTGGCCAAGCGCTTCAACCGCGACGGCAAGGTGCTGTTCGACTACAACGTCTACACCCTGTGCGGTGACGGCGACATGATGGAGGGTATCAGCGGCGAAGCGGCATCGTTGGCCGGGCACCTGCAGCTGGATAACCTGTGCTGGATCTACGACAACAACACCATCAGCATCGAGGGCCACACGGAGCTGGCGTTCAGCGAAGATGTGATCCAGCGCTTCCAGGCCTATGGCTGGCACACCCTGCACGTCACCGATGCCAATGATCTGCAGGCCCTGAGTGCTGCGCTGTCAACCTTCCAGGCCAACACCGGCGCCCCGACCCTGATCGTGGTCGACAGCGTGATCGGCTATGGCTCGCCCCACAAACACAACACAGCCGCCGCCCATGGCGAGCCGCTGGGTGAAGAAGAAATCCGCCTGACCAAGGCCGCTTATGGCTGGCCACAGGACTCCAGCTTCCTGGTGCCCGATGCGGCGCGTACGGCGTTGCGCGATGCGCTGCTCGAACGCGCCGAGCCCTTGTTCAGCCAATGGAACCAGACCCTGTCCCAGCTCGACGCGCCATTGGCCGACGAACTCCAGCGCATGCGCGCCGGGGAAATGCCGGCACAATGGCAAGCCGACCTGCCGGACTTTGCGGCGGATGCCAAGGGCGTCGCCAGCCGTGCCTCGGGCGGCGAGGTGCTGAACGCCTTCGCCCAGCATATCCCTTGGCTGATTGGCGGGTCGGCGGATCTGTCGCCCTCGACCAAGACCAATCTCACCTTTGATGGTGCCGGGCGTTTCAGCGCCGACGACTACAGCGGGCGTAACCTGCACTTCGGGATTCGTGAACATGCCATGGGCGCCATCGCCAACGGCATGGCCTTGTCCTACTTGCGGCCCTACACCTCGACGTTCCTGGTGTTCAGCGACTACATGAAACCGCCGATCCGCCTGGCAGCGATCATGGAGTTGCCGGTGGTGTTCGTGTTTACCCACGACTCGATCGGCGTGGGTGAGGACGGGCCAACGCACCAACCCATCGAGCACCTCACGCAGCTGCGGGCCACGCCGGGGTTGCTGACCCTGCGCCCCGGCGATGCCAATGAAACCCTGGAATTGTGGAAGGTGGCCCTGGCGCAAACCCACCGGCCCAGCTGCCTGGTGCTGTCGCGCCAGGCGTTGCCGACCCTGGACCGTACGCAGTATGCGAGCGCCTCGGGAGCGGCCAGGGGCGCCTATGTGCTGGCGGGTGCCGAGCGCCCTGAAGTGTTGCTGTTGGCGACCGGCAGTGAAGTCAGCCTGGCCGTGGCGGCCTATGAACAGTTGACCGCCGAAGGGATTGCCGCGCAGGTGGTTTCAATGCCCAGTTGGGAGCTGTTTGAAGAGCAGGAACGCAGCTATCGCGACAGTGTGTTGCCGCCCGCAGTGAAGGCTCGGGTAGCGATAGAACAGGCCGGCCCCCTGGGTTGGGACCGCTATGTCGGGCAGACCGGGGCCAAAGTGGTGATGAACAGCTTCGGGGCTTCGGCGCCGCTGGCCAAGTTGCAGGAGAAGTTCGGGTTTACGGTTGAGAATGTGGTGGAGCTGGCCAGGCAGCAGATCCAACGGGCTCAACACTGAATGCGTTGATTCGCACTTGCTCTCGATGGCGGGGTTCAGTCGACACATGAAGTGACTGACAGGCCGTCATCGGGAGCAAGCCCCCTCCCACAGTTTGTCCCGCATCGGCCTCACAGTTCCCGGGCGAGGAAGGGGGCGGTACGGCTGGCCTTGCTCTTGGCGACTTTCTGCGGCGTACCACACGCCACCACCTTGCCGCCTTGAGCGCCCGCTCCCGGCCCGATATCGATCACCCAATCACTCTGGGCAACCACGCGCATTTCATGCTCAACCACCACCACGGTGTGGCCGGCATCCACCAGTTGATTCAACTGGCTGAGCAGGCGGTCGACGTCACGCGGATGCAGGCCGGTGGTCGGCTCATCCAGCACATACAACGTGGCGCCCCGCGCATTGCGTTGCAGTTCGGTCGCCAGCTTGATGCGCTGCGCCTCACCGCCCGACAACTCCGTCGCCGGCTGGCCCAGGCGCAAATAGCCCAGGCCGATATCCCGCAGTACCTGCAAGGAGCGCAATATCCCCGGCTGCTCGGCGAAGACCTCGACCGCCTGCGCCACCGTCAGCCCCAGCACTTGGGCGATGTTCAAACCCTGCCACTGGATCGCCAGAGTCTCGGGGTTGTAGCGGGCGCCATGGCACGTCGGGCACGGCGCATACACACTGGGCATGAATAACAATTCGACGCTGACAAAGCCTTCGCCTTCACAATTCGGGCAGCGGCCCTTGGCGACGTTGAAGGAAAACTGCCCGGCATCGTAACCGCGCTTTTTCGCCGCTGGCGTGGCGGCGAACAGCTTGCGCACGTTGTCGAACAGCCCGGTGTAGGTCGCAAGGTTCGAACGCGGGGTACGGCCGATGGGTTTCTGATCCACCTGCACCAGGCGGCGAAGGTGTTCCAGGCCGCTGCTGATCCGCCCGCCGCTGGCTTGCGGCGCGTCGTCTTCCAGGCTTGGTTCTTCGTCGTTCTCCAGCACGCGCCCCAGGCCCGTGCCCACCAGTTCCAGCAACGCCTGGCTGACCAGGCTGGATTTACCCGAGCCGGAAATACCGGTCACCGCCGTGAAGCACCCCAGCGGGAACTCCACGTCCAGGTCATTGAGGTTATTGCGCGTCACCCCTTCGAGCTTCAACCAGCCCGAGGGCTCACGATGCGGCTGACCTGGCGGGCGCCGTTCGGCGAACAGATACTCACGGGTCTGCGACGCCTCAACGTCGGCCAAACCGGCCGGCGGGCCGCTGTACAGCACCTGCCCACCCTGCTCGCCGGCCGCCGGGCCGACGTCGATCAGCCAGTCGGCGCGGCGCATGGTTTCCAGGTCGTGCTCGACCACGAACAACGAATTGCCCGCCACCTTCAAACGCTCCAATGCGCTGAACAACGCTTCACCATCGGCCGGGTGCAGGCCCGCCGAAGGCTCATCCAGCACATAGATCACCCCGAACAACTGCGAGCCCAATTGAGTGGCCAGGCGCAGGCGCTGCAATTCACCGGACGACAAGGTCGGCGTACTGCGCTCCAGGGACAGATAACCCAGGCCCAATTCGATCAAGGTGTTGACCCGCTCCAGCAGGTCCTGGGCGATGCGCTGCGCCGCCAGGCGCTTTTCCACCGACAGTTTCATCTTGTCCTGCCCCGCCGCCACCGGGCGCAACAGCTCGGCCAAGCGGGACAACGACAACTGCGACAACTCACCGATATCCACCCCGGCAAACTTCACCGACAGCGCCGCCTGGTTCAGCCGCTTGCCTTCGCACAACGGGCACGCGCTGCCCTGCATGAATTGCGCGACGCGCTTTTTCATCAGTGCACTTTGGGTGTGGGTGAAGGTGTGCAGGATATAACGCCGCGCACCGCTGAACGTGCCCTGGTAGCTCGGCTCCAGTTTGCGCTTGAGGGCGTCGCGGGTCTGTTCGGGGGTGAAGCCGGCATACACCGGTACGGTCGGGGTTTCTTCGGTGAACAGGATCCAGTCGCGCTGCTTTTTCGGCAGGTCGCGCCACGGAATATCGACGTCATAGCCCAGCGTCACGAGGATGTCGCGCAGGTTCTGGCCCTGCCATGCCAGCGGCCAGGATGCCACCGCACGCTGGCGCAGGGTCAGCGACGGGTCAGGCACCATCAGCGCCTCGGTCACCTCATACACGCGGCCCAGGCCATGGCACTCCGGGCAGGCCCCCTGGGGCAGGTTCGGCGAAAAATCTTCGGCGTACAGCATTGGCTGGCCCGGCGGGTAGCTGCCGGCGCGGGAATACAGCATGCGGATCAGGCTCGACAGCGTAGTCACGCTGCCCACCGATGAACGCGCACTCGGCGTGCCGCGCTGCTGTTGCAGGGCCACGGCGGGGGGCAGGCCCTCGATGCTGTCCACGTCCGGGACGCCGACCTGATCGATCAGGCGCCGCGCATACGGCGCCACCGACTCGAAGTAACGGCGCTGCGCCTCGGCATACACCGTGGAAAATGCCAGCGACGACTTGCCGGAGCCGGACACCCCGGTGAACACCACCAGGGCGTCACGGGGAATGTCCACATCGACATCGCGCAGGTTGTGTTCGCGGGCGCCACGCACCCGGACGAAGCCGACCGGGGTAGAAAGCTTGGGCATGTTGCGCTGTGAGGTCATGGACAACCTTGTCGGGTAGTGAGCACCGAGCGCACCCGTTGCGTCAGGGCATCGGGGCTGTAGGGCTTGCTCAGCAAGTTGATATCCGGGCTCAGCAAATGATTGCTGGAGAGAATGTCACGGGTGTGCCCGGAGGTGAACAGCACTGGCACGGGAGGCTGCTGCACGCGGGCCCAGTCGGCCAGGTCCGTGCTTTTGACTCGGCCGGGCATCACCACATCCGTGAAAATCAGGTCCGGCCGTACACCGTCCTGCAACACCCGCATCGCCCGGTCGCCGTCCTCGGCGGTGAGTACGGTATAGCCCGCTTGCTTGAGCAACTCGACGACCGTCAGGCGCACGCCTTCATTGTCCTCCACCACCAGGATGGTCTCCTGGCCGCCGCAGTGCAGCGCCAGTTCTTCCTGTGTGTCCAGGCATTCCGGCTCCAGGCTGTGGGGGAAATACATCTGCACCGTCGAGCCCTTGCCCTCCTCGCTCCACATCTCCACGTGCCCGCCGCTTTGGCGCACGAAGCCGAACACCATGCTCAAGCCCAGCCCGGTGCCCTGGCCCTCGAGTTTGGTGGTGAAAAACGGCTCGAAGACGCGCTTGAGCACCTCCGGGCACATCCCCACGCCGGTGTCGCTGACCGCCAGGCGCACATACTCGCCCGGCTTGATGCTTTTACCGGCGCAATCGTCAGGGTTGAGGATGATGTTTTCGCCGGTGATACGAATCACGCCTTCGCCGTGCATGGCATCCCGGGCATTGATCGCCAGGTTGAGCAGCGCGTTTTCCAGCTGGTTGCGGTCGACCTTGATGCACCAGGCATCCGTGGGCATCTGCACATCGATATGAATGGTTTCACCCAACGCACGCTGCAGCAATTCGCCCAGGCCCGCATAGATGCGCTGCGGGTTGTACACCGCCGGCGACAGCGGCTGGCGACGGGCGAAGGCCAGCAGTTGCGCCGACAGCTTGGCGCCGCGCTCAACGGCCTCAATGGCTGCGTTGACCCGGCGCTGCACCTGGGCGTTATCCGGCTCATGCCGGGCCAGCAGGTGCAGGTTGCCGGCGATCACCTGCAGCAGGTTATTGAAGTCGTGGGCTACACCACCGGTCAGGCCGCCGATGGCTTCCAGCTTCTGCGACTGGCGCAGTTGATCCTCGGCAGCGGAGCGCGCCTGCACTTCAGCGGCGACGCGTTGTTCAAGATTGTGGGTGAGTTCCTGGCGCACTTGCTCGGACTTCACCAGTTCGGTGGTCTCCACCACAATCGCCAGCACGCCGGCCGGCTGCTGGTTGTCGCCGGCAACCGGGCTGTAATACAGGTCCAGCCAGACCGTCTCCGGCTTGCCATGGCGCGACAGTACCAGGTCCTTGTTGTTGAATAACAAGGTCCCGCCCGCCAGGCAGGTGTCGACCACATGACGGTTGAAGTCGGCGACTTCCGGCCAACCCAACTCCACCGGTTTGCCCAGGATATGCGGATGACGGCCACCGGCAAACGCCGAATAGCTGTCGTTATAGATCATGTACCCCGCCCGCCCCCACAGCATCACCATCGGCACGGGCGAGGCCAGCATCATTTGCACGTTGCAGACCAGGCTGGTGGACCACGAGTCGATGGGGCCAAGATCAGTGGTCGACCAGTCGAACGCGCGGATTCGCCGGGCCATTTCACCGGCCCAGCCTTCGCAGCCATGAGAATTGGATAAAAAATGCATGGGTTGACTCAGTACGAAAAGAAAACATCGACCAGCGTTGGAGCGCGCCAACCCTAGATCGTTTCACCGCCTTAACGCCAGCAGGTAAATGCAACCCGCGTCACAGTCTTCAGTGAAAATCCCGGCTGCGCACATGGATCCCTTCCAGCAGCGGCGTCAGGTCGGTCAAACGTCCGGCAATCAGGTGTCGCACGTCGCCCACCGCCTCCCAGCGCCCATCCACCTTGAGCAGCCGAGAGCCCACCAGCGCCTGGCGCTGACGCTCGGCCAAGTCACGCCAGACCACCACGTTGAGGTTACCGAACTCATCCTCCAGGGTGACGAAGGTCACGCCACTGGCCGTGCCGGGCCGCTGCCGCCCCGTAACCAGCCCGGCAATGCTCACGTTACGACCATGCTCGACCGCCAGGAGTTCATGGGAGCTGCGGCAGCGTCGCTTGCGCAATTCTTCACGCAACAGCGCCAACGGGTGCGGGCCAAGGGTGGTACCAACGGTGGCGTAATCAGCGTGCAGGTCTTCGCCGACCGAAGGCGCCGGCAACTCCACCACCGCTTCGTCGGGGCTGGGCAGGCCGGCGAACAGGCCCAGTTGCTGCTGCACGCCCGCCACCTCCCAGCGCGCTTTGTGCCGATGCCCGGCCAACGCCCGCAAGGCCCCGGCATCCGCCAGCAAGGCCTGGGCCCGCGCATCCAGCCCGGCGCGTGCGCCCAGGTCGGCAATGTCGCTGAATGCCTGGTGTTGGCGAGCGGCCTCGATACGTCGTGCGTCCTCCTCGCGAAACCCCGCGATCATGCGCAAGCCCATGCGGATTGCCGGTTGCGCGCCGTCGATAGGTTCCAGGCTGCAATCCCAGTCGCTGGCCTGCACCTCCACCGGGCGAATCTGTAACCGATGGCGCCGGGCATCCTGCAGGATCTGGTCCGGGCTGTAGAAACCCATGGGCCAACTGTTGATGAGCGCACAGGCGAAGGCCGCCGGCTCATGGCATTTGAGCCAGCAACTGGCATAGGTCAGCAAGGCGAAACTGGCCGCGTGGGACTCGGGGAAACCATAGCTGCCAAAGCCCTTGATCTGCTCGAAAATCTGCGCGGCAAAGGCTTCGGTGTAGCCGTTCTTGAGCATGCCGTCGCGCAAGCGCTCCTGGTGCGGCTCCAGCCCGCCGTGGCGCTTCCAGGCAGCCATCGAACGGCGCAACTGGTCGGCCTCGCCGGGGCTGTAGTCGGCGGCGACCATGGCGATCTGCATCACCTGTTCCTGGAACAGCGGAATGCCCAGGGTGCGCTTCAACACCGTTTTCAATTGCGGCGACGGGTAAGTGGTGGCTTCTTCCTTGTTCCGACGACGCAGGTAAGGATGCACCATGCCGCCCTGGATCGGCCCCGGCCGCACAATCGCCACCTCAATCACCAGGTCATAGAAATTATTCGGCTTGAGCCTGGGCAGCATCGACATCTGCGCCCGCGATTCGATCTGGAACACGCCGATGGTGTCGGCCTTGCTGATCATCGCGTAGGTCGCCGGATCTTCCTTGGGGATGGTCGCCAAGGCCAGGTCACGGCCACGGTGGCGGCGCAACAGGTCGAAACAGCGGCGGATCGCACTGAGCATGCCCAGGGCCAGAATATCCACCTTGAGCAGGCCGACCGCATCGAGGTCGTCCTTGTCCCACTGGATGATGGTGCGCTCGGCCATGGCCGCGTTTTCCACCGGCACCAGGGTGTCCAGCGGGTACTCGGAAATCACGAAGCCGCCGGGGTGCTGCGACAGATGACGGGGAAAACCGATCAGTTGCCGGGTCAGCGTCAGCACGCGGCGCAGGATCGGGCTGTGCGGGTCAAAGCCGCTTTCACGCAAGCGTTCCAGGGGCGGAGCATCGTCACTCCAGCGCCCGCAACAGTCGGCCAGGGCGTTGATCTGGTCCGGCGGCAGCCCCAGGGCCTTGGCCACATCGCGTACCGCGCCGGCCGCGTGATAACAACTGACCACCGCCGTCAACGCCGCGCGGGTGCGGCCGTAGCGTTGGAACACGTACTGCAACACCTCCTCGCGGCGATCGTGCTCGAAGTCCACATCAATGTCCGGGGGCTCATTGCGCTCCTTGGACAGGAAGCGCTCGAACAGCATAGCCGTCAGGCTGGGGTCGATCTCGGTGATGCCCAAGGCAAAACACACGGCCGAGTTGGCCGCCGAACCCCGACCCTGGCACAGGATCGAACGGCTGCGGGCGAAGCGCACGATGTCGTGAACCGTGAGGAAATAGCTTTCATAACCCAGGGTGCCGATCACCTCCAGTTCCTTGTCGATCTGCTGCAAGGTCTTGCTATCAACGCCCTTTGGCCAGCGCCGGGCGATGCCTTCTTGCGTGACGGCACGCAGCCAGGACGTTGCATCATGCCCCTCGGGCACCAGCTCGCGTGGGTAGTGATAATGCAACTGGCCAAGGTCAAAGGTGCAACGGCGCGCAATGGCCTGGGTCTCGTCGAGCAACGCTTGCGGATACAGCGCAGCCAGGGCGCCGAGGTCACGCAAATGCCGCTCGCCATTGGGGTGCAGGCGCGTGCCGGCCTCGGCCACCGGCACGTGATGGCGGATAGCAGTCATGGTGTCTTGCAGGGCACGACGGCCGCGCACATGCATATGCACATCACCGCAGGCCACCGCCTTGATATTCAGGCTGGCGGCCAGCTGCAGGCGTTGCTCCAGATGACGCGCATCGTCCTGGCCGCAGTGCAGGTGTACCGCCAGCCACAGGCGTTCGGCGAAGGTGTGGCGCAGCCATTGGATCGACGCCTGGGTGTCGCTGTCTTCGGCCACCCACAATGCCAGCAGGCCCGGCAACGGTTGTTCAAAATCGGCTGGCAGCAGGCGATAACCGCCCTTTGCGGCACGCCGTCGGGCCAGGGTGATCAAGCGGCACAGGTGCTGGTAGCCATTCAGGTCTTCCACCAGCAGCACCAGTTTCGGGCCGTTTTCGATGCGCACTTCGCTGCCGATAATCAACGGCAACGCCACGGCCTTTGCCGCCTGCCAGGCCCGCACGATACCTGCCAGCGTGCATTCGTCGGTGATCGCCAGGGCGCTGTAGCCCTGGCCTTTGGCGCGCTCGAACAACTCCAGCGCACTGGAGGCGCCGCGCTGGAAACTGAAGTTGGACAGGCAATGCAGCTCGGCGTAACTCATGCAAACCAACCCTGCAACCACAACCCATCGGGTTCGCCGACGGTGCGGTAGGCCCAGCCTTGCTGGCCGGCACGGGTGCGGATCAGGTAATAGTCGCGACGGATATCCGCGCCGTCCCACCAGCCGGATTCGATGCGCTCCGGGCCCAAGAGGATCTGCACGCCCGGCTCGGCCAGCAGGGTCGGCTCGGCCAGCAACCAGCCGGGGCGGCGCACGTTGTCCAGGGGCTGGCACGGGTGTTTGGCCGCTGCCGCTTGCCAGGCGCATTCGGGGCGATGGTCGGCATGAAAACGCAGGCTCTGCACCGCGTCATCGCCAAGCCGCGCACGCAGGCGTTCGCGCAGTTGCTCCCAGGGCAAGGTCTGTTGCGGGCGGTCGTCGAACAGGTCCTGGCGCTGCGGCACGAATACGGGCAAGTCCTGGGCCAGCAGGCGCACGCCGCGTACCGGCGCGCTGACTTGCACCTGCTCCAGGCGCCCGCGGGCCAGTTCGAACAACATCGAAGGTTCCCGCTCGGCGCTGAGCAGGCCGACCTTGATCACGCTATCGGGTTGCTGGGCGTGTTCCAGGTGCAGGTCAAAGCGCTGCACACCACTGTCACGACCGCAGAGGAAGGCGGACAGGTCGCCGGTCAAACGGCGCAAGGGGAAGAGCAGCGCCTGGTGGGATTGCACGTCGAAATTCAATTCGATGCGTGCCTCGAACTGATCCGGCGGCTGATAGAACGCCAAAGCCAATGGCCGTTGCCCGGTGAGGGTATCCAGGTGCTTGAGCAAGCCCGCCTCGAAACGCCGCGCCAGGGTGTGCCGGGGCAACGCCTGCACCTGGGCCAGGGTGCGCAGGCCCATGCGGGACAACGCGATGGCGGCCTGCGGGTCGAGGCCGGCGCGGTCGATGGGCAGCGACGCCAGGGCCTGGCTCAAGGCGTCGTCAGTCACCGCCAGACCATCGTAGAGATTGGCCAATACCCGCGCCGCCGCCGGGTTGGGCGCGGCGACGATACGGTGGCGAAAACCTAACTCGTTCAGCTCCTGGCGCAAACGCGCTTCGAACTGCGGCCACGGCCCGAACAGGCCCAGGCTCGACTCGATCTCGAACAACAAGGCGCGTGGGTAGTGCAGGCTGACCTGGGAGCTGAAACAGTAGGCCCAGGCCGCGAGGAACTGCTGCCAACGCTCGATCTCGGCGGGGTCGTATTCGGCGCAGGCAAAGGACTTGGCCAGCGCATGGGCCGCCGTCAGCGATTGCCCGGGGCGCAGGCCCAAGGCACGGGCGGCAGCATTGACGGTCTGCAGCACGCGACGTTGCGGGGTACCGGCCAACAACGCGAGGGGTTGGTCCGGCTCGGGATGCACACGCTGCACGCCGTCCAGCGCCAATTGCGGAAAGACAATACACACCCAACGCATGGCAACCTCAGTGCCCCGCCAACGCGATGGGCGCCGGATGGGCCAACCCGCCCCGGCATTTGAGCACCCGCACTTGTGCAGGCGCTGCCTCAACCGCCAGGCGCAAAGCCGCAGGCGACGCATTGACCGCCTCGCTCAAGGCACGCCAGGCAAACGCCAGGGTCTGCCCGGTTTCCGCCGCCACCTGCAAGCGGCGCAGTGCTCGGTCATCGGCCTTGCGCGGCCAGCACAGCACCGCGCCGCAACTGCCGGAGCGCAGGCATTGCTCCACCGCCCACAACGCATCGCGCTCCTCGGCCCGGATCACCGACAGCTGGCGCACATCCACCCCGGCGTTCTGCCAGGCGTGGGGGTACGGCGTGTAAGGCGGCGCGACCAACACAATTCGCTCCCCCGCCGCCGACAAGCGCGCCAGGGTCGGCAGCACCAATTGCAATTCGCCGATGCCCTCTTTGGCCATCAGGATTTCGCTCAAGGCCGACTCCGGCCAGCCGCCCGTTGGCAACACCGCATCCAGCCTCGCCAACCCCGTGGGGTGCACGCTGGCCGGTGGTGCAACGGGCCGGCCCTTCCACACGCGCCCACCATTGAACAGCGCGTCCAGGGCAACCACGGCGCCCATCAGCCTTGCCTCACCAGGCCACAGAACACCCCTTCAATGGCCAGGTCCTGGTCGGGCCCGACCACGATGGGTTGATAGGCGGGGTTGCGCGGCAGCAGGCGCACGCGCTCGCCATTGCGCTCGAAACGCTTGATGGTGACTTCGCCATCCAGCCGCGCCACGACGATTTGCCCGTTCAATGCTTCGGCACTGCGGCGCACGCCCACCAGGTCGCCGTCGAGGATGCCGTCCTCGATCATCGAGTCGCCCTGCACCCGCAATAGATAATCCGGGGTTTTCGTGAAGGTGGCAGGGTCCAGTTGCAGGCGGCTGTGCACTTCGGCGTCGGCGCCGATGGGCCGGCCCGCAGCCACTCGGCCGAGCACCGGCACATCCAGCCATTCGGGGCGTGCCGGTTGGTTGAGCAGGCGAATGCCCCGCGCCTGGTTGGCGTTGACCTCGATGAACCCGGCTTCAGTCAGGGCTACCACGTGCTTGCGCGCGACGCTGCGCGAGGCGAAGCCGAACGCCTCGGCGATCTCGGCGAGGCTGGGGGGCTGACCTTGCTGCGCGATACGGTCGCGGATAAAAGTCAGGATGGCGGTACGGCGGGGAGTGAGAGTCGTCATGGAGTACATTTGTACTCCTCTGGGAAATTTCTGACAATAACCGCCAGTCGGGGCTCACCAGCCGTCTTTCAACATCCGCAGTTCCAGATACTGCAGCAGCATGATCGTCTTGCCATCCACAATCTCGCCGTTCTGTACCATCGCCAGCGCCTGCTCGAACCCCAGCTCCAGCACTTCGATATCCTCGCCCTCCTCCTCCAGGCCGCCCCCCGTACCGACCTGATCCGTCGGTTGGTACTCGCCGATAAAGAAGTGAATGCGCTCAGTCACCGAACCCGGGCTCATGAACGCCGAGTAGATTTTCTCCACGTGGCCGACGCGATAGCCGGTCTCTTCTTCGGCTTCCAGGCGAATGCGTTCTTCGGGGCTGGCGTTGTCGAGCAAGCCGGCCGCCGCTTCGATCAGATAGCCGTGGTAGTCGTTGACGAAGGTGGGCATGCGGAACTGGCGGATCAGCAACACCGTACGCTGCGCACGGTTGTACAGCAGGATGGTCGCGCCATTGCCGCGGTCGTACACCTCACGGGTCTGGGCTTGCCAGCTGCCGTCCTGGCGGCGCAAGTCGAAGCTGTATTTTTTCAACAGGTACCAGTTTTTCGAGAGGGTTTCTTCGGCGGTGATGCGAACGGGGCTGTTGTCCATGGTTGGGCCTCTGTACGTGGGAGGGCGAGCATGTTCCCGGGCGCCGGCCAGCGTCAAGTTGGCAGGTGCGCTCGAGTTCAACGGAGGCGATGTAACACTTTGCAAGCAATGCCCACTCACGACTGTCGAATTAATTCCTTACCCGATGTGCCATCTGGTAAAACCCCTGCTTTGTTTTTGTCCTGGAATCTTCATGTCCTCTCGTTTTCTGTCTCGCCTCGGCCTGCGCTGGTTTCCCCTGCTGTGCATGGCGCTGCTGATCATCGGCCTGCCCGTGGGGTGTGCCGTGCTGCAACACAAAGAACGTGAGCTGGTGTTTCGCATCGAACCGGGCACCGCCGGCTGGTATACCGGGCTGCCCAAAGCGGTACAGGAATTCGACCTCAAGCCGGCCAGTTTCAAGTCGGGCCAGAACATTCACGGCTGGTGGTACCCGGCAGACAAGAAGGACGCCCCGGCGATCCTCTACCTGCACGGCGTGCGCTGGAACCTCACCGGCCAGCTGTTTCGCATCGAGCAATTGCACGCCTTGGGGTATTCGGTGCTGGCCATCGACTATCGTGGCTTCGGCCAGAGCCAGGGTGATCTGCCGTCGGAAACCAGTGTCTACGCAGACGCGCGTATCGCCTGGGAACGCTTCAAGGTGCTGCAACCCGACCCGAACAAGCGCCTGATCTACGGGCACTCCCTGGGCGGCGCGGTGGCGATCGACCTGGCGGCCGAACTGAGCCGGCAAACGCCGATCCCCGTGCGCGGCCTGGTGATCGAATCCACTTTCACGTCGCTGGGGGACGCAGCGACCGCCGTGGCCAACACCTCGCTGCCGGTGCGCTGGTTGCTCTCGCAGAAGTTCGACTCCATCGACAAGATCGCTGATGTGCACATGCCGCTGCTGGTGGTCCACGGCTTGGCCGACCAGTACGTGCCGCCGCGTTTCAGCCAGCAATTATTCGACGCCGCCCAGCAGCCCAAGCGACTGCTGCTGGTGCCCGGTGCCACCCACAACAACAGCATGAGCCTGGCCGGTCGCAGTTATGGCCAGGCGCTGGACAGGTTGATGCAAGCGAAGGCGCCATCCCAGGTGGTCACACACTCCACAGCAGCCAACGGCGACTCCTGAACACGCATTTCGGCACTGAGTTCGCGCTTGCGTGTCAAGCGCAAACCCTGCCCATGCTGGCCCTCGCCGGCAGTTGATCAAATATTAACCGCAGGTTAAATCGCCAACCCAGCCGGGTCTTCGCAAAGTTATCCACAGAGATACCCACGGTTTTCGTGGACAACTCTTTTTACTTTTTTACGATTTTTTTGCTCAGCAATTCCCTTCAGGCAAGGTTCCCGGCAGCAAAATCTCGCGATTCACATCGCGTATATCGTTATAGCCGCACAGCGCCATCGACACGTCCAACTCGCGGGCGATGATGTCGAGAGCCTTGGTCACGCCCGCCTCCCCCATCGCGCCCAGACCGTACAGATGGGGGCGGCCGATCATCGTGCCCCTGGCCCCCAGCGCGACCGCCTTGAGCACATCCTGGCCGCTGCGGATACCGCCATCGAGCCACACTTCAATGCGCTGGCCTACCGCGTCGACAATCGCCGGCAATTGGCTGATGCTCGACGGCGCCCCATCAAGTTGACGGCCACCGTGGTTACTCACCACCAGTGCATCGGCACCGGCGTCTGCCGCCAGGCGCGCATCGTCCACATCGAGAATGCCCTTGATGATCAGCTTGCCGCCCCAGCATTGTTTGATCCACTCCACATCGTCCCAGCTCAGGCGCGGGTCGAATTGCTGGGCGGTCCATGACGAAAGCGAACTCATGTCGGCCACGCCTTTCACGTGGCCGACGATATTGCCGAACCCACGGCGCCTGGTACCGAGCATGCCCATCACCCAACGTGGCTTGGTCGCCATGTTGAGGATATTCGGCAGGGTCAATCGCGGCGGTGCCGACAGGCCGTTGATCAAGTCCTTATGGCGCTGCCCGAGGATCTGCAAGTCGAGTGTGAGCACCAGCGCATCCACGCCGGCAGCCTTGGCGCGCTCGATCAACTGCTCGATAAACCCGCGATCACGCATCACATAGAGCTGGAACCAGAACGGCTGGCCGACATGCTCGGCAATGTCCTCCAGTGAACAGATGCTCATGGTCGACAGGGTGTAGCGCAGGCCGAATGCGGCGGCGGCGCGGGCGGTAAGAATTTCGCCGTCGGCGTGCTGCATGCCCGCCAGGCCCGTCGGCGCCAGGGCCACCGGCATGGCCATGTCCTGGCCGATCATCGTAGTGCGGATCGAGCGCTGGTCGATATTGCGCGCCACGCGCTGGCGGAATTTGATCCGGGCGAAATCGCTTTCGTTGGCCCGGTAGGTGCTTTCAGTCCAGGAGCCGGAATCGGCGTAATCGTAGAACATCCGTGGGACACGTTTTTGCGCCAGCTTGCGTAAGTCTTCGATGGTTGTGATCAACGTCATCTAGGTCACCTCTCCCTGAACCGAGCACGAAGAGTAACCGTCCAGCGGTTGCGCAACCAGCCATTGCGTTTATAGCATCAGGCGGATAATGTCGCACAAACCAGCAAAAAGACGCACAAACATGCATAACACTCATCAAGCCACTGACCTGCCTTCCTTGCGCAAACAGAAGATCCTGTTGCTGCTGGAGCGCGACGGAAAAGTCACCGCAGCGGAGCTGGTGGAGCATTTTGCCGTATCCCAAGACACCATCCGCCGCGACCTCGGCGAACTGGCCGCCGCCGGTTTGTTACAGCGCGTACACGGTGGCGCCCTGCCCCGGCCCAAGGACACCGGCAAAGACTTCTTTACCCGGGTCGGCGAGACCAACGAGGCCAAGCGTCAGCTCGCCCAATTAGCGGCGCAGCGCGTGGAGGACGGCCAGATCGTGCTGTTCGATTCCGGTTCGACCACCCTGCGCATTGCCCAATCGCTGCCGCGCTCGATTCACCTGACGGTGGTCACGCCCTCACCGATGATCGCCATCGCCCTGGCCGACCATCCCCATGTGAAAATGATCCTGGCCGGCGGCCAGCTCAACCCGGCCACCCTTTCCACCGGCGGCCACGATGCCGTGCGCCTGATCCAGAGTATCAAGGCAGACCTATTGTTCACGGGCGTGTGCGCCCTGCACCCGCAAGTGGGCATCACCTCGTTGCACTTCGATGAAGTGGTGGTCAAACAGGCCTTGCTCGACAGCGCCTCCCACGTGGTCGCAGTGACCATGGCGGACAAGCTCGGCGCGGTGGAGCCCTTTGTCGTAGCGCCCTGCAACCGTCTTCACACGCTGATTACCGAGTGGCATGTGCCGAGTGTCGAAGCCTATGAACAGCTAGGTCTGGAAGTGGTTCGGGTAGAGGTCGAGTAGGCACAAGGCATCGGCCGTCGCATGGCCACTGGCGGTGTTATCGAAAATGCACCACGTGGGCACGCCCGCCGCTACCGATAGGTCGAGCTGTTGCCCGAACGCCTTCACGCGTTCGGGCCCATAGGCACTGTAATAGATGCGCTCAGCGCCGTGCAGGCGCCAATACTGCACGCCTGGCCAACCGGTGCTCATCTGGATGACAACCGGGTCGGCGATCACCCGGCCGATGTGCAGGTCCATCAGCAGCGACTCGGCCTCTCGCCAGCTGGGATGACGCGGCTCCAGCACCACGGCGCCGGCAAAACGTTGGCGCAATGCCATGAACCAATTCGACGCCACGGCCGGGTCATAGCTCAGTGAGGGCGGTAACTGCACCAGCAGGCAACCGAGCTTTTCACCCAGGTGCAGACACTGTTCCAGAAACTCATCCAGTGCCGTGTCACAACGCTGCAAACGCAGTTCATGGGTGATGCGCTTGGGCACCTTGACCGAAAAGCGAAAGCTTGCCGGCACCGATAGTGCCCAGCGCTCGTAGGTCTTGGGCTGGTGCGCACGATAAAACGAACTGTTGATCTCCACTGCATTGAAGCGCGACGCATAACGTTGCAAATGCGTGCCCTCGTCGGCAAATGCCGGCCAGTGCTCACGGGGCAAACTCCACCCCGCACAGCCTAGATACAACGGTGCGGTCAAAACAGCACCTTGGCCGCATCGCGCATGAAGATTTCGATCGTCTTGGGGCCAACCCCCTCGAACTCACCCAGGCGTTTCTCGAACCCCGGACGGTCGCCACTGGCGTCGCGTATCTGCGTGATCTTGCCGGCATACTCGGCGTTCAACTTGGCGCTAAGGTCCAACAGCCGTTGCGCGGTGGTTTCGTCATAGCGCACGTAGTGGGCACGCCCCAACATCCTGACCAGTTCGCCAGCAGTGCAGTGCTGCAACTTGCGCGCAGTATCACGCCCCTCTTGCTCGACGATCACGCGGTACGCCTGCGCGGCAATCGGCGCCTGGATTCGCTTGCCCATCAGAAAGCTGGCAATAAACCATTTGAACAGGCTGGCGTCGTCTTCGGGCGCCAGTTCGATACCCAGTTCGGAAGCGGTGATCGACTTGGCCATGATCACTGGTCCAGCCGGCGCTCAGCCTTGTCGGCCTGCCGGTTGATCGCTTCGGCCTGGCGCTCGGTGTCCTTGATCGAGGTGGGCGTGAGCACCTTGTCGATGGTTTCGGTCTTCGGGTTCGGATGCTCCAGCGTGCGGCCTTTGACGGGTTTTTCCGCGCCCTTCTGCGCTTGCTCGGAACTGATCGGATCAGGGGTTTTATCGGCAGTCATGCTCGGTCTCCAGGCTTTTTTTAATGCTCGCAATAAAGGCGAGCCCTTATGCAGCAGAGCCCGCCCCCTTTCGATAGTTCAAGGAAACTGCCCCGTACAACCGTCCAGCCCATCAACCCAAATTAATTTAAACCTTTAGCCCCTGGCCTTGATCAACTCTCCCATATCCACCCATAAACCCAGCCATCAGGAGACTCTCGATCATGAGCTCACCCCTTAGCGGCAAGAAGATTCTGGTCATCACCTCCAACACCGGTATCGAGCGCGATGAACTGCTCAAGCCCCTGGAGGCATTGCGCGGCTACGGCGCGACCGTGACCCACGGTTCCAGCAAGGGCGGCACCACGCAGACGTTCGTCGGCGATACAGAGAAAGACAAAACCGTAGAGTCCGACGTGGCGCTGTCGGATGTGTTGAGCAGCGATTTCGATGCCCTGGTCATCCCGGGTGGCACCGTCAATGCCGACACCCTGCGCCAGGACGCCGGTGCGTTGAAGTTGATCAACGATTTCGTCAAGGCCGGCAAGACCGTGGCAGCGATTTGCCATGGGCCGTGGACGTTGATCGACGCCGGCGTGATCCAGGGCAAGACGCTGACCTCGTATAAAAGCGTGCGCATCGACCTGGAAAATGCCGGAGCTGCGGGCTGGGTCGACGCCGAGGTCAAGGCATGCAAGGCCAATGGCTGGACCTTGATCACCTCGCGCACACCCGATGACCTGCCCGCGTTCAATGACGCGATTGCCAAGGCGATTGCTGGATAACGCCGAACCCTTGAATGAAAACAGGCGCCTCAAGGGCGCCTGTTCTGCTTCAGCTTCACGTTAGCTTCTACGTTGCTCAGGCATCTCGCGTTTAGGCCCGAACATCGCCCAGGCGATCAGCCCGAACAGCGGCACAAAGATCAAGATCACCAACCAGAAACCCTTGCTTTCCCAGCCCCCGGTACTGCGCAATACGGTACTGATCGCCCACAACTCCACCAGCACCAGAACCACGGCCAGGCCGATCCAGATGTATTCAGTTTGCATGCTTCACCTCCTAGGTCGTATGCGTTAGGTCAAGCCGATGCGCCAAGGGTTCATTAAAATTGCGCAGCCATCGCAGCGCGATGCTGACTGCTCAAGGCACCGGCAACCAGCCGCTGAACTCACCCCGTGCGTTCAGCGGGCTCCAGGCGAAGTCCAAGGTAGAAGCGGGTAATGCCTGCTGTTGCGCGCCGCTGATCGGCGGGCCTTTCCAATCGAAGAGAGTGGCGCCTTGCCAGGCCAGGACCAGACCCCGGGCCTGGCTGGTGTCTAGGCTGATCCAGCACGCCGCCGCAGCCGCCATGAACGCCTCGATCGGCTCCTCATTGATTTGCGCACGGTACGGGGAGCCCAGCAGCCAGCGCGCCACATTCAGGTGGTAGGTCCAATCCAGTGGCGGCTGCTTGCGATAGGCCCAGGTCATGAAGCTGCGGAACAGGTTCAAGCCCTCGGGCGGGTCGAGTTTGAGCAGCGTCGGGCAGATGTCGAACAAGCTGTGCCAATGAGGCAGCAGGCGTGCATCCAGGTGCACGAAGCAACGGGAATTACTCGGGTAGTGCGCCAACAACGGTTCCGTACGCAGGGGTTGCGCAAGCGGGCGACGGGACGCCTTGCTGACCAGGCGACTGGCGCCTGCAGGCAATAGAGAGGTCATCAAATGGACTCACAGTCGTGACGATAGAACGCCTCCTGATCACAGGAAGCCCAAGGCACACGTCAGGCTGCGGGAGAAGCGCGGGGGTTGGCCGAGGGCCAGGAATAACGCGGCGGCGCCTTGTTGCGCCGCTCATGGGCCGGGCCCGGGGTTTGCTGAAGGCTCAGCAGCCAGGCCAGGCCGATAAGAAACACGATGGCCACGGTGACCGCGTTGCACACCGGGCAGGCAAAGTAGTTCGAGATGTTGCTGGACGACGGAGTGCCCAACCCTTTATCGGAAAGTGGCGCCTGGCTACCGTCCACCGAACAGAACGCGCCGCCGATACCGTTGAGCTGCTGGCCCAGCATCTGCCCATGGCCCAAACCGCACACGAACACGTTCATCAGCACGCAGAAGTACAGGGTCCAGGCGATCAGCGAACGGTCGGGATGGCTCAGTTTCATGGCGGCGACTCTACCACCGAAGCCGTAAAAGGATGAAGCGCGACGCGCCCCTGTGGCAGAACGTCGCAGATTACGCAGGCAGGCCTGGGTTGGTAGACTGTGCGCCCTCCTCGTTTCTACGTTTCAACGCCTTTTCAAAGCCTGATGTGTAGATCCAGAGCCATGCAGGCGCTTCACAGGATGCACAGTTGATGAGTACGTTATTCACCCGCCGCAAAGTGCTGACCGGTATGGGCCTGTTGGGCCTGGGCAGCCTGCTGGGCGGCTGTGACTACAGCCCCAAGCTGAACTTCAAGTACGGCAAGGACCTCAGTGACAAGATCATGGGCCGCACCTTCAAGCTCAAGAACACCGACGGCGAAACCGTCACCCTGAGCTCGTTCCGTGGCCTGATGCCGGTGGTGTTCTTCGGTTTCACCCAGTGCCCGGCCGTATGCCCCACCACTCTGGCGCGTGCCGCCCAGGCCAAGAAGCTGATGGGCCGCGACGGCGAGATCATGCAGGTGGTGTTCATCACCCTTGACCCCGAGCGTGACACACCGCAACTGCTCGACCGCTACGTGAAAGCCTTCGACCCCAGCTTCGAAGCGCTGTACGGCACCCCGGAAGAAATCGCCGTGGCCGCCAAGGAATTCGGGATCTTCTATGAAAAGATCCCGGCCGGGGACACCTACACGCTGTCCCACACTTCGACCAGTTTCGTCTTCGACACCCGCGGCAACCTGCGCCTGGGCCTGTCGGCATCCCTTACCGCTAAAGAGTGCGCAGAAGACCTGCTCACCGTCATGGAGGTCTGCTAATGACTGCCGTTCAACACCTCAAACGCGTTGCCTTCGGCCTGACCCTGCTGGGCCTTGCCGCCCACGCCAGCGCCCAGGTACAAGTCAGCGATGCCTGGGTGCGTGCCACAGTGCCGGGCCAGCCGTCCAGCGGCGCGTTCATGACCCTCACCGCCGACAGCGACAGCCAGTTGCTCAGCGTGGCGTCGCCGGTGGCCAAGGACGTACAGATCCATGAGATGAGCATGAAGGACGACGTGATGAAAATGGGCCCGGTAGACTCGGTCGCCCTGCCCGCCGGCAAAGCCGTCAAGCTCGACCCGGACGGCTACCACGTGATGCTGATGGGCCTCACCGGCCAGATCAAGGAAGGCGACCAGGTGCCGCTGACCCTGACCGTCAAGGACGCCAAGGGCGAGAAACAGTCCATCGAAGTGAAAGCAGCGGTCCGTGCCCTGAACGGCATGGACCACAGCAAGATGCACTGACTGTAGTGAGCGGGCTCGCCCTAATGCCAGTCAGTTAAGGATTAACGCGGTCACTGTGGGAGGGGGCTTGCTCCCGATGGACTGCGTAGCAGGCCCATTTTTGAGGCCGCTGCGCGGCCTATCGGGAGCAAGCCCCCTCCCACAATTTATTCATCACCCGCTTTATCGCTTAACTGACTGGCATTAGGGCTTGCCGCGCGCTGGGTGGCGCAGCCGCCCCAATAAGAACGCCACAGTATTTTCAGTGAAACCGAGGTGCCTGGGTTAGGGCCGCTTCGCAGCCCAGCGCGGGGCGAGCCCGCTCACTACAGATCAGTCGACGATGAAGAGTTTGGCGCCAATGGCCGTCGAGGAGCGATGGCCCTCCATGTCATTGCCCACCTGATAACTCATCCCGGCCGTCAGAATGAACCGGCGGCCATCTTCCAGCTCCGTGTGCAACTCGCCTTCAAGGCACAACAGCACATGCCCTCTCCAGCACCAATGATCCGCCAGGTAACCGGGCGTGTACTCCACCAGACGCACGCGGGTGGTGCCGAAATGGCAAGTACGCCATAAGGCATTGCCGGTAACGCCAGGATGGGTTGTGGGTTCGAGGGTGGCCCAATCCGTGGTGCCAAACGGGACAGCGGTAAGATCCATGGGACACTCGGTCGTCAGTTAGCGTGGCATGAAACTACCGGGCCGAGGCCGTTGGCGATAGACACAGATCCGACGGGTTTGCGGGATACAGGTGCCTTCGCTTGTCAGGCAAGCAAGTGCGGGGGTTCTGCAGGGTTCAAACCGCAGCCAGCCGCTTCACCATCGGCACACACGCCAGCGTCAGCCCCGACGGCGAGTGATAGACCGCCTGCTCCTCACCCACATATCCGTTGGCGCGATAGAAGCTTGCCGCGTTCAGCGTGGCGTCCAGCACCACTTCTTCAATCGCCAATGCCCGCGCCACGCTTTCCAGATGATCGAGCATTGCCTTGCCGTACCCGCGGCCGGTGAAGGCCGGCAGTACAAACAACGCGCCGACTTCATTGTTGGCAAGGTCGAGCATGCCGGTGGCGACAGGCTGACCGTTCACCCACCCCAGGTAAAACAGTTTTTCCATCAGGGCGTTGTAACCGTCGCTTGCGCAACCTCGGGTCCAGAGCGCCATTTGCTCAGCGCTGTAGGCACCGATGCATTGACCGCGAATGGCCTCGCGGCGAATCTCAAACGCGCGGTCAGCATCGTCTGGCGTGGCTCGTCTTATCTCCAACCGTACTGCCTCCTTCCATGACTTCAAATTGCCACTAGCCCATTTGTGCTAATCGACCCTGCCGGTCCCCGGCGCTATATTCCCCGGCACTTCCAACGCTCCGCCAACACCGTGCCTCCAGGGCGCGAGGGCTCGTTGCGCGTTGGAAAAGCCATAACAACCCCAAGGAAGATCCATCATGAAACTCCACGCTCCCCTGACCCGCCTCGCCCTGCTCGGTACTTTGATTATCGGTGTGGCCGGTTGCAGCAATATCAAGCCCACCGAAGACCATCTCAAGACGCTGTCGGAAACCAACCTGGGTGAGCCGGTCAAGCGTATCTCCAATGTGCGCAATGACTCCATGACGACCTATTACATCGCCAGCACCGCCAGCGGTGATTACAACTGCTCCGTGCCCAGCGGTGCCAGCGGCGGCATGTTCGCCGTGGCCAGCTTCGGCATGATGAAGCCGGCCGCTTACTGCCAGCCCAAAGGGGCTCGCGGCAATGGCTTGGTGCCGTTCAACTGATCACCGCCTGCTGGCTAAGGTCGCGCAGGGCGCCGCGCAGTTCCGCGGGGCGTACCGGCTTGGACAGAATCGCGATCTGGCGGTCGTGCAACGCGGCCTGGATTTTCTCCACATCGTGCCCGGTGAGGATCAGCGCCGGGACCGCCCAGCCGCGTTGCGCCCGCAAGGCGTCGATGCACTCGATACCGGTGGCATGGTTGCCCAGGTCGTAGTCGGCGACGATGATGTCGCAATCGCTGACCAGGTCGCGTCCTGACAGTTCGGCCTGTACCTCGCAGCCCCAGCGCTCCAGCAGCGCCTGGGTCGCGAGCAGCACGTTCTGGTCATCTTCCACCAGGCACACTTTCAAACCGGTCAGCAGACCGGCCTGTCGCGCATCATCACGGGGTGCCGGGGTCTGCGGTGCGGTCGCCAGGGTCAGGCCGTACAGGCTCACGGAGGTGCCATGGCCCACCCGCGAACGCAGGTTCACCTGCACGCCCATCAGTTGCCCCAGGCGCTTGACGATGGACAGCCCCAGGCCCACGCCTTCGACGTCTTTGTCCCGGCGGTGGCGCACCCGGTAAAACTCCTCGAAGACCTTGGACAGATGCTCCTCGGCAATCCCCCGGCCCCGATCATGAATCTCCACCGCCAAGCCACCTTGACGAATGCGCACGCCGATCAGCACTGGCCGATGCGCGCCGTATTTGAAGCAGTTGGACAGCACGTTCTGCACCATCGTGGCCAACAGCGCAGGGTCTACCAATACCCAGTGAGCACACGGCCGCAAGCGCAGTTCCACACCGGCCCAACGCGCGGCCTCGGCATTCTGGCGCACCAGGTCGGCCAGAAACTCGCCCAGGTTCACCGGCTGGTACTTGGGCAGCAGGCGGCCGTTGTCGAGGGTGTAGAGGTCGAGAATCGAACGGAACAATTGCGAGACGTTGAGCAGCGAACGGTCGATGTTATCCACCAGCCGCCGCTCTTCATCGCCCAGGCGCGCTTCACGCAGGCACGCGGTGAACAGGCCGATGGAGTGGATCGGCTGGCGCAAGTCGTGACTGGCCTGGGCGAGGAAGCGGGATTTTTCCAGGTTGGCGGCGATGGCCTGTTCAGACGCCTTGCGCGTGCGCTCCAGCAGGATATGCGCGTACACCGGGATCACGGTGCTGGTGATCATCAGCATCAGCACCATGAAGGGTTGCGCCTGCCACACCGGCGTAAGCCGATACACGATCAGCAGCGCCAGCAACGCCAATGCCGTGGCGATCGCCAGGTAGCGCGAGCCATAGCGCATGCCATTGCCCAGGTTGACCCACACCATCACCGCATACAGCGGCAGCGCCGCCTCGCCCCCCACCACCATGCCGAACGAGGTGCCGGTGTAGTCATGCACCATGCCGAAGATCCGCCGCGCCGGGTAATGCCCGGGCCAGCGCACGATGACCTGGCGCAAGGCGATGGATGCCAGCAGGAACACAAGGATGTAGAGAATGACCGGCAGGTAGGTGTCCACCGACTGCCCGGGCAGGAAGCCCAGCGCGCCGATGTACACGATAGCGATGCTGGCAACCACAATTCGCAGGTTGGCCTGGTCGAGTTCGGAGTTGGTCTCATGACTCATGCACTACGTCCTTGTCGTCACGTTCAGCGTATCAAGGGGACTGAGCGGGCATCCCGCCCGGTGGTAAAGTAACATGCCTCAGCAACGTCGTGCCCCAGGAAGGAGCCCACCATGACAGGCCGGATCATCATTGCCGACGACCACCCGATGTTTCGCGAAGGCATGGCGCGCACGGTACAACGGCTGCTGCCCGGCGCCGTGATCCAGGAAGCCGGCGACCTGGACGCGGTGCAAGCCTTGCTGCTGGATCCCGGCGAGGTCGATACGTTGATCCTCGACCTGCGCTTCCCCGGCCTGACCTGCATGAGCCAACTGGCCAAGCTGCGCCAGCAACTGCGCCGCACCACCCTGGTGGTGGTGTCGATGGTGGATGACCGTGAGTTGATCGAACAGGTCATGGCGCTGGGCGTCGACGGTTTTATCGGCAAGAACATTGCCCCGGATGAAATCGGCCAGGCGTTGCTGGCGATCCGCGAAGGCGAAGTGCTCGTCAAGTTCGCCCCCTCCGGCCTGCTGCCGCTGGACACCCACACCCTCACCCCGCGCCAGCAGGAAGTGCTGCGCCTGATCGCCCAGGGCAAGACCAACAAGGAAATCGCCAAAGCCCTGGCTATCTCGCCGTTTACCGTGCGCATTCATGTGTCGTCGCTGCTGCGCGCACTGGATGTGCCGTCGCGTGCGGCCGCAGCGGTGAAGTATTCGGGGGAGTTCTAGGCGCTTGACGATGCACAGCCGCGCCCGCCGGCTGCATCCGATATTTATGCTCAATTCCCAGCTTAATAATATTTTATTAAAAACCGCCCTCCCCCTAGCCTTGAAGTCATGCCCAAGCTGAATCCAACTGCATTACGCAAGGACAGACACATGACTCAAGCAATAACAACAATAGACACGCTGGTGGTGGGAGCCGGTCAAGCCGGCGTCGCCATGAGCGAGCACCTGAGCAAGCAAGGCGTGCCGCATCTGGTGCTGGAGCGCAGCCGCATTGCCGAGCGCTGGCGCACCGGGCGTTGGGACTCGTTGGTGGCCAACGGGCCGGCCTGGCATGACCGTTTTCCCGGGCTGGAATTTGATGACGTGGCCGCCGACGGCTTCGCCCCGAAAGAACGCGTTGCCGCCTACTTCGAAGCCTATGCCCGCAAGTTCAATGCGCCGATACGCACCGGTGTCGATGTGCTTTCTGTGGTGCGCAACGTGGGCCGCCCCGGTTTCACCGTGCACACCAGCGAAGGGGTGATCGAAGCCAACCGTGTGGTGGCGGCGACCGGGCCGTTCCAGAAGCCGGTGATTCCGGCGATTGCGCCCAAGGACACCGAGCTGCATCAGATCCATTCCGCCGACTATCGCAACCCTGCGCAACTGCCGGCAGGCGCCGTGCTGGTGGTGGGGGCCGGTTCGTCCGGCGTGCAGATCGCCGATGAACTGCAACGCTCCGGGCGCCAGGTGTACCTGTCGGTCGGCGCTCACGACCGCCCGCCGCGTGCCTATCGCAAGCGTGATTTCTGCTGGTGGCTAGGAGTGTTGGGCGAGTGGGACCAGGCGGCGATGAAGCCCGGCCGCGAGCACGTGACCATTGCCGTCAGCGGCGCCCACGGCGGCAAGACCATCGACTTTCGCGAGCTGGCCCAGCAAGGCATGACCCTGGTCGGCCTGACCCAGTCCTTCGACGGCAACGTCGCCCGCTTCCAGGCCAACCTGGTGGAAAACCTGGCACGTGGCGATGAGAACTACCTGGCGCTGCTGGATGCGGCAGACGCCTATATCGAGCGCAACGGCCTCGACCTGCCGGAGGAGCCCGAAGCCCGCCGCGTGTTCCCCGACGCCGAGTGCATCCAGCACCCGATCCTGGAACTGGACCTGGCCAAGGCCGGCATCACCTCGATCATCTGGGCCACCGGGTTTGCCGTGGACTACAGCTGGTTGAAAGTCGACGCGTTCGACGCCGCCGGCAAGCCGCAACACCAGCGCGGCGTGGCCAGTGAGCCGGGCATCTACTTCCTCGGTTTGCCGTGGCAATCGCGTCGGGGTTCGTCGTTCATCTGGGGGGTGTGGCACGACGCCAAATACGTGGCCGACCACATCGCCATCCAGCGCCAATACCTTGAATACCGCGAAGCCGCCCCGGTGGCTCGCCCGTCCCCTGTCAGCGCCTGATCACTTTTTTGCCGGAGTCTTTTTGATGCCTACCCACACTCGCATCCGCATGTTCAACACCAAGCAAACCTACCCCAACCAGAGCCTGGACAACGACCTGTGCCAGGCCGTGCGCGCCGGCAACACCGTGTATGTGCGCGGGCAGGTGGGCACGGATTTCGAAGGCAACCTGATCGGCCTCGGCGACCCGCGTGCCCAGGCCGAGCAAGCCATGCGTAACGTCAAGCAGTTGCTCGAGGAAGCGGGCTCCGACCTGTCGCATATCGTCAAGACCACCACCTACCTGATCGATCCGCGCTACCGCGAACCGGTGTACCAGGAAGTCGGCAAGTGGCTCAAAGGGGTGTTCCCGATTTCCACCGGGTTGGTGGTGTCGGCCCTGGGTCAGCCACAGTGGTTGATGGAAATTGACGTGATCGCGGTTATCCCAGAGTAAGGAGGCAACCCATGACCTTTTCCATCGTTGCCCGCTGCGCGGACACCGGCCAGCTGGGGATCGCCATCAGTTCCTCGAGCATCGCCGTAGGCGCCCGTTGCCCATGGCTGCGGCCCGGTGTCGGCGCCGTATCGACCCAGAACATCACCCTGCCGGCCCTCGGCCCGGACGTACTCGACCTGCTGGAACAGGGCCTCGCACCGGCCGACGCCCTCGACAAGGCCCTGACGAGCAACGGCTACAGCCAGTACCGGCAACTGACGGCGATTGATCACCTGGGGCGCAGCGTACATTTCAGCGGCAGCGAAACCCTCGGCACGCACAATGCCGTGTCAGGCGAACAGTGTGTGGCGGCGGGCAATATGCTCGCCGGCCACGGTGTGATCGAGGCGATGGTCATGGCCTTTGAACAGAGCGAAGGTCAATTGGCGGACCGGTTGCTGGCGGCGATGCACGCGGCCATCGCCGCCGGTGGCGAAGCCGGCCCGGTGCATTCCGCTGCGCTGGTGGTGGTGGGTGAGCTGACCTGGCCGATCATCAACCTGCGCGTGGACTGGGCCGATGAAGCACCCATCGTTGAGCTGCAAAAACTCTGGGACGCGTACCGCCCGCAGGTGCAGGACTACATCGACCGTGCGCTCGCCCCTGATCGCTCACCCGGCTACGGCGTGGCCGGAGATGACCGATGAGCCACAGCCGCGCATTGCTGCAAACGCTGGTGGGGTTCGACACCACCAGCCGCGAATCCAACCTGCAGTTGATCGAGTACGTACGTGATTACCTGGCCGGTTTTGGCGTGGCCTGTGAGTTGATCTACAACGACGAACGCAGCAAGGCCAACCTGTTCGCCAGCATCGGCCCGGTGGAACTACCGGGGATTGTGCTGTCGGGGCATACCGACGTGGTGCCGGTGGATGGCCAGCCCTGGAGCGTGCCGGCGTTTGCGCTGACCGAGCGCGACGGCAAGCTGTTTGGACGGGGCACGGCCGACATGAAGGGCTATATCGCTTGCGTGCTGGCGCTGGTTCCGGCGCTGGTCCAGGCGACATTGCGCAGGCCAGTGCACATCGCCCTGTCGTATGACGAAGAGGTCGGTTGCCTGGGCGTGCGCTCGCTGCTGGCGCTGCTGGAGCAGCGGCCGGTCAAACCGATGCTGTGCATCATCGGCGAACCGACGGAACTGAAACCGGTGCTCGGCCACAAGGGCAAGCTGGCCATGCGCTGTGATGTGCACGGCGAAGCCTGCCATTCGGCGTATGCGCCCTGCGGCGTGAATGCCATCGAGCACGCCGCCGACCTGATTGGCGAACTGGGACGCATCGGGCAACGCCTGCGCGAGCAACAAGACCCAAGGTTTGATCCGCCCTTCAGCACCGTGCAGGCCGGCGTGATCAGCGGCGGCAAGGCGCTGAATATCGTACCGGCCGACTGCCAGTTTGACTTTGAGGTTCGCGCACTGCCCTCCCAGGATCCGGCCGAGGTCGCACAAGCCCTGCAAGCCTATGCCAGGCAACAGGTGCTGCCACGCATGCAAGCGGTAAGCGCGCAGAGTGACATCCGGTTTACCGCGCTGTCGGCTTATCCAGGGCTGGTCACCGATGAGCGCAGCCAGGCCGCGGAGTTGATTGCCGCGTTTTGCGGTTCACGGGAATTCGGCACCGTGGCGTTTGGTACCGAAGGCGGGTTGTTTGATGCCGTGGGCATACCCACCGTGGTGTGCGGGCCTGGGAGCATGGACCAGGGGCATAAGCCGGATGAATTCGTGAGCCTGGAACAACTGGCGGGCTGCGACGCAATGCTGCAACGGATGCTGGACTCGATCCGCGCTTGAGCCGGACACAGCCCTCACCGCCCTTCCCGGCCTGACACATTCGAACAGGCCTGGCGCCGGATATTGCCTACTACGTTGTGGCTGTCCGGCGCTTTCGCTGTAAAAACTTATCCTCCTGCAAAGATGAAATGTTCCGCCACATTTGGTGAGTTATCGCCTGGAACCGAAGGAACTTAATGACCACCCAGGAAGGCGTCAAACTTGATTGCCTATATCACGAGCAACTTACAGGTACTCGAACATCAGGTTTGCGCCCCTTCAAGTCCACACTTACCTGCGAGCATTATCATGAACAACATTCAATCCTCACCCTATTCGAACACCCTTCAAGCGGCACCGGAAGCATTGCGCAAGCGCCCCGAACCCAACACCCCGGACAAAGAATCCAACCGCATCACGGTAAGAGAAGAAGACTACTCGAGGGTCATTTATCTGCTCTCTGAAGCCGCCAAGCGCAACGGTACTCAAGTAACGATTGGGCGGCCGGAATCGAGCGACCTGGATTATGGCGATGGGCCGATGAACTCGGAGACCTTCAGCTTCAACTTCCATCCCGACAAGGCCGACGGCAGCTATAGCCCCAAATACCTGGAAAGCGTGAACAAGACCAACCAGTTATTTGAAAACTGGATGCGCATCGAGGGCATCAGGAACTACGCACCTGAATAAAGACCCGCGTTGTTGATCGTTCCCGCGCCCGGCGCGAGAACGATCCTGTCAGCCAAGCAGCCGCGCCAGCTCCTCACGGCAGTAATCAACAAACAACTGCACCGGCTTGGTCAACGGTGCGCGCCGCAGCCATACCGCCGACAGGCCCGACCCGGTGACCGTCTCGGCCAACGGCACACACACCACCTTCTGCCCGTCATAGGCGTACTCGGAATACGGCTTGGTCACCAGGATCGAAAAGCCGAACCCCCGGCCCACCATGCCCCGCACCATCTCGATCGACGGCGAGCTGAACACGATATTCGGCGTCAGCCCGCGCTCTTCAAAGATGCTCACGAAGTAGGTCCGACTGGGCAGCACATCGAGCAAAATCATCGGCTCCAGCACCAGGTCCGCCAACGACACCTTGGCCTGCTGCGCAAAGCGGTGATCTGCCGGCAACAAGGCATACGGCTGTTGCGGCGGCATCAATGGCGTCGTCTCGATGGTGCCGCCCAGGTCATGCTCGAACAGCATCGCCATATCGATACTGCCCGCCGTCAACGCTTGCACCAGCTCTTGTTGTTCGCCGTCGCGAATGCGGATTTCCACCCCCGGCCAACGCGCCTTGAAGCCTGCGATCAAGCGCGGCAGATACAACGGCGCCACGGTCTCAAAGCAGCCGATATCGATCTGTCCCGCCACCACGTCATTGTCCGCCAGGGCGTTCTGCTCGAACTCGTGGGCCACCCGCAACAGCTCCAGCGCCTTGCGATAAAACCGCGCGCCGCTGGGTGTAAGCGACACCCCCTGCGCGTGATGGCGGATAAACAGCTGCACGCCAAAGCTGTCTTCCAACTGCTTGATGGCGGTGGACACCGACGGTTGCGCGATATACAGCTTGCGCGAGGCCTCGGCGACGCTGCCGCATTCTGCCGTGGTTACAAAATATCTGAGCTGGCGCAGGTTGTAAGCAGCCATCAGAACCTCCAGAAACGTGGGATTTCGCCCCAAACAAGTGCGTGAAAATCGGCTTTTTTACGAGGATTCAAGTGCATGCAACATACCGGAGCAGAATCCGCCGCGAGCTATATTTTTTAAGGTCTATAGCAACAAACTTACTAATTTACCTCCCCGCCCCCATTGCAGATGATCCCTCCAAACAACAAAGAAAGCGCCTCTCCGTGCGGCGCACAGCGAAGTACGTCAACGTACTCACCTTGCCTTGGAGCTCGTCATGGTCACCACTGCAACATCCTCCGCCCCGCTTATCGAAAAACACACGATTGGATACGTGCCCCCGGAAGATCGCCACGGAAAGGTAAGAGACCTGTTCACCCTGTGGTTCGGCGGCAACATCGCGCCGTTGCCGATCGTCACGGGTGCGCTCGGCGTACAACTGTTTCACCTGAACCTGCTGTGGGGCATTGTCGCCATCCTCGTCGGCCACCTGGTCGGCGGCGTGTTGATGGCCTTGCATTCGGCCCAGGGCCCGCAGATGGGCATCCCGCAAATGATCCAGAGCCGCGCCCAGTTCGGTTCGCTCGGCGCATTGCTGGTGGTGGTGATTGCCGGCGTCATGTACGTCGGCTTCTTCGCCTCCAACATCGTGCTGGCGGGCAAGTCCCTGCACGGCGTGGTCGACAGCGTACCGGTGCCGGTGGGCATCGTGATCGGCGCGATTGGCTCCGGCGTGATCGGCATTATCGGCTACCGCTTCATCCACGTGCTCAACCGCATCGGCACCTGGGTACTCGGCGCCGGCATCGTGCTGGGCTTCGGCTACATCTTCACCCATGTGCAGACCGCAGACTTTCTGACCCGTGGTGAATTCAACCTGTCCGGCTGGCTGGCGACCGTGTCGCTGGCGGCGCTTTGGCAGATCGCCTTTGCCCCCTATGTGTCGGACTACTCCCGCTACCTGCCGGCCGACGTACCGGTGGCGTCGACCTTCTGGACCACCTACCTGGGCTCCGCACTGGGCTCCAGCCTGGCCTTCATTTTCGGCGCCGTGGCCGTGCTCGCCACCCCGGTGGGCATGGACACCATGGACGCCGTCAAGCTCGCCACCGGCGCCATCGGCCCATTGATGCTGGTGCTGTTCCTGCTCAGCGTCATCAGCCACAACGCCCTCAACCTGTACGGCGCGGTGCTGTCGATCATCACCTTGGTGCAGACCTTCGCTTACCGCTGGATACCCACCGCCAAAAGCCGCGCGGTGATCTCGGTACTGGTGCTGGCCGCGTGTGCGATTGCCGCCGTGTTCGCCTCCAAAGACTTCATCGGCCACTTCGTCGACATGGTGCTGGTATTACTGGTGGTGCTGGTGCCGTGGACGGCGATCAACCTGATCGACTTCTATGCGATCCACAAGGGCAAGTACGACATTGCCTCGATCTTCCGCGTGGACGGCGGCATCTACGGCAAGTACAACCCACAGGCGCTGCTGGCCTATGCGGTAGGCATCGTGGTGCAGATTCCGTTCATGAACACGCCGCTGTACGTGGGCCCGATTTCCGAGCACATCAATGGCGCGGACCTGTCCTGGGTGGTGGGATTGCTGGTGACGTCGCCGCTGTACTTCTGGTTGGCGAGCCGGGACAGCGCGTATAAGCGCCGCATGGAGGGGGGCAAGTTGGTCGGCGGGGTTTGACGTGCGCAGGCTTGGCGAGAGGTCACCTGTCGCCAAGCCTGCTTACACTTCATTCAAAAAAACCGCGTCACACTACAAAGCGATTGACCAACTGATTCAGGTTGATCGCCAGTTTTGACATTTCACCGCAGGCACTCGCGGTCTGGCTGGCACCCGCGGCACTCTGGGTGGCCAATTCGCGAATACTGACCAGGTTGCGGTCAACTTCACGCGCAACATGCGACTGCTCTTCGGAGGCTGTCGCGATCAGCAGGTTACGTTCGTTGATCTGCACAATCGCCGTGGAAATCTGATCCAGCGAAGTACTGGCCTCTTGCGCCACACCCAGTGATTCAGTCGCCAGGTCCCGGCTCGTGTTCATCGCCTTCACTGCCAGGTCCGATTCACTCTGGATGCCGGCGATCATTTGCTCGATTTCCTGGGTCGACACCTGGGTGCGATGGGCCAAAGCCCTGACTTCGTCAGCCACCACCGCAAAACCACGACCTTGCTCACCGGCGCGTGCCGCCTCGATCGCGGCGTTCAACGCCAACAGGTTGGTCTGCTCGGCAATCGCCCGAATCACATCCACCACTTTGGTGATGCTCTGCGCACGATCCGACAACCCCTGAATCTGTTCGCTGGTGTTTTCAACGTTACCGTTGAGCTTCTGGATCGACTGCAGCGTCTGCGCCACACGTGCCAGACCGACCTCGGTATAGCCCTGGGTACGCTTGGACTCCTCGGAAGCCGACTCCGCGTTGCGAGCGACCTCATCCACCGCCGCGCTCATTTCGGTGACCGCCGTGGCCGCCTGATTGACCTCATCATTCTGCGCCACCAGGCCCCGGCTCGACTCTTCCGTGACCGCCGTCATCTCCTCAGACGCCGAGGCCAATTGAGTAGACGAATCGGAAATCTGCATGATGGTACTGCGCAGGTTCGCCTGCATCTGCGCAAGCGCCTTCAACAAACGCCCGGCCTCATCCGTGCCGCTGACCAAAACCTCCTTGGACAGATCACTGCCGGCGATACGCTCCGCGACCGTCAAGGCATCATTGATCGGCGAGGTGATGCTTCGGGTCAGCAACAGCGCCAACCCCACCGTCAGCACGATAACCCCGGCAATCAGCCCCACGATCAGCCAAAACCCGTTGTTATAGACACTGGTGGAATATAACCCCGCCTCCGCTGCGCCATCATTGTTGAAGGTGGTCAACGCATTGATCTGCGTCTCCATCGCATCAGTCAGGGGCCGAATACCACTCCTCACCAGGCCGACCGCGCCCTCCAGGTCACCCTGGCGCATCAACGGCTCGAGCAGATCCAGTTGACGGATGTACGCCTCGGCGCTGGTTTTCACCGCCGTGTATAACGAGCGCTCTTTATCGCCCCCAACCAGAGGCTCGTAATTCGCCACGGCTTCGGTGAACGCCTTGCGGTAACCGGGGAAGGCTTCAAGAGTTTTTTGAATGGACGTGGGGTCAGCCAGACCCCGCTGCGTTTCAAGCCTCAAACGCAGGACCGTGCTGTTCATCAACGCCGTTTGTCGGACGCTGGCCATCCAGTTGAGCTCGACGTCCTTTTCGGAATCCTTCAGCTTGCCCATCTGCATGACTGCGAATACGCCCTGCACAAAGACCAGCGCGATGATTAACGCGAAAAAAAGCGCAGCGCGTGGGGCTACGTTGAGATTTCTGAGGCGCATGCGGGATACCTGCTTTTCGAGGGGGGTGGAGGCTTTCAATACTGTATCGACTTGGGGGGGGAAAGTTTGAGGGGGGTCGGTGGTCGGGTAACGAGCTTGTACAAAACTTTGCTTAGCGCTGGATTTATTGCGCGAGAGGCTGGGCGGTGATCTCGGCGTGTGCGATGGGCAAGGGGGGAAATGGTGGCAGTTGAAAAGCGGTGAAAGACTTAGGCGGCTATCGGCCAGAAGCGATCATTCCACCTGCCTGCCAAATTAGGGCGTTTCAGACTTCGGTGCGCGCTTGCAGTGCGTCGTAAGCATGCAACTACACTCTGTGTAGTGAGCAACTTAAGGACAGCACATGGACATCACTATTCAGCGCAAGAAGGGAACGTTTGACAGTGCCTATGGCCAGGCTATCCCGCTGGCAATCTTGTTTGATGGCGCGATTGTGGGCCGCCTGGAAACGGGTGAAACATTATCTTTGGACCTTCCGGACGCTTGCGGGACGTTGCAAGTCGGTATGCTCGACCCCAGAAACTCGCCTTACATTGGAAGCACGTCTGGTGAGCTCATTTCGACCAGCAATGTACAGAGGGTTAGCCCCGGACAAGCCGTTCAGTCTTTTTCGGTAAAGACCCGGAAATGGGTGTTCTTTGACGTGCTGGGTTTGGCTGGCTCAGCGCCGTTCAACCGCTGGGTACTGGCGCTAGAGACCGATCAACTTTAGGACGCTTCTGACAGGCTTCAATCGGCCAAAAGCAGGCACTCGCAAGTGTCCGTTATCGACCCAAAGCTGACGGTGGCGGCAGGTAGAAATCGGCCCTGAGCAGACATTCAAGAGACGACGTCAGTGGGAATGCTACTAAGCACCTCATAGGTCAACCCAGCCTCAAAATATGACGCTCTCCACTCAAGGAATCCTACCCCTGGCTCGCACAACAAGAGAACGGTACATCCAGCCCCCCATTGAAACCCTTTCCACCACGGCGATATCTCCAGGAGCCACCTCCCGCGAGTTCATCCAGTCCGTGAGTACCAACGCTGCCCGATCAATAGTGACCGGCTTTATGATACTGCCCTTGAAAAGGGTTATACCGTCTAGCCTGAAAACTGATCGTTTATTCGGGAATTCCGGTCACCGTATGCACTACGCGCATTGCACAAGGCGGTCGCGCCCCTTCCGGGTCAAGCTGTTCGCATTTTTTCAGCAGCGGATAGGCATCGGCAAACTTCATAGCCGCCACCTGTTCGGCGTGCTGCTGCGAAACAAAGCAGCGCTCGAACCGGAAAGCGGCATACACCTCGGGCCGAAGTGCCGGATAATCGTAAACTTCGTCGACGATACTCTTCAGCATCTGGGACATCTGCCCGTTGGCTGCGGGGGAAATTCTCGTGAGCAGTTCATCTTTAGCGACGCCCGCTTGCCTGGCCTCAATAGCTTGCTTCGACGCGCTGATGGATGCCTGCATTCCCTGCGGAAACGGACAATCAGACTCAGCCAATGCCGAGGCCGACCCCATGCAACTCAGTAAAGTGAAAACAGCGGCCATCCTTGTCATGAAATTTACTCGTACGTAGCTAGGGCCGCAGATTCTAACCGATACCAGTTGATGATGCGTTCCATTGACCTGGTCCGTTCTGGGTCGGTTACTGACCGCCAGGCGCAAAATCAACGGTTTCATCAATGACGGATAGGAATGCCTAAGAACGAAAAGGCCGGAGTTGCCCGGGGCTGTAGACTGACAGCGTTTGGCCGATCGCTGCCCGTAACCAAGGGCAGAAATCGCCCAGACACGAACCTTTGCTTCAAAGGGAGACATCCCCTTTTCGAGTGTCACGCTTGAGGTTACTTGCCATTCCCCATACGCCTTTTCACCCTGTAACAGTCATTGATATCGAGCGCCTTTTGATAATATTCCGAGCGTTGTGCACGGTTACTGTCCCCCTGTAACCGGTAAATTTCCGCTTGGTAGTCACGACTGCTGCCCCACTGCATGGCCAGGCCCACAGGATCTTCCCGCTTGCACTCAAGCTTCACAACAGGCTGTGGAAAGTACTTCTCATAGATTGGCATTGTAGTCTCTATGGCCTGTAATGCTGTTTGGTACAGAGGCGTGTCGGTGTATGCAAAACACCAGGACGAAATCTCAAGTGCCGGTGGAGCAAAGCCATGAGCAAGGCTTTGTTCAAACAAGGGGCAAGCTTTCTCTTTAATGACTTCGCCCGGATACAGCATCACGTAGATCAGCCCGAGACGATATTGGGCTACGGGATGATCAAGGGCGGCTGCCTGCTCAAGCAGAGTGATCGCTGGCTTTAACAAGGCGCCGGCTTCATCGATCAGGGCCAAAGAGCGCTTCTTCTCCTCTGCGCTTGCCGTTGGGGTGTTAGCCTGTACTGCTTCGAGCTTGCTATTCGCCTGTTGTAAATACGGGACAGCTTGCTGATAGAGGCTCTCACCGCGAGGGTCAATATGAAATGTGTTGGCCATGCACGAAAGCGATAGCAGGCACCCTGCCAGGGTGTAGCTCCAGCGATTAAGAAACATTGTTTACTTCCTTGCAGCACATCATTTGAGAGCAGCGCAGCCTACCGATAGTTTTCGCTAAAAACTACTTTCCCGGATTTTGACTCCCTTGTCTGATGGTGAAGAGCACGATATCAATATCGTCACCAATTCCGCCCGGATCATGGTGCAGGATGTGACGGATGTGTCTACCGTGAATGAGCAGCGCGGGCTTGATTCGCCCGCTGTCGCTTGATGTGATTTAAGCTGTGGAAAAAGCCCGCTTTGGCGGGCTTTCTGATTTTTGGTGAGCAGCCCAATCGCACCTTGAGCAAGCCCGGCTAGGCACGCGCCCCTCCAGGAGTTTCTTCCAGTGTCCGAAACGCCAAACGTTTCACGTTGTCCTCGCCTTAAGGTGGCCTGGTCGCTGACAACTCAGTGATAGGGTTTAGTAGCCCGCGTGACAACATGAAGTGCATGAGCCTCATCGATCAGATGTTCTTGTCTGTACTTGATGGTGGCTGTGCGCAGGGCGCCCTCGGGCACGCCGGCTTTGTGTGTTCCCCGGTCTACTAACCTGCGTACAGCTGCCACCCTCTCGTTTAGTAGCGAAAAGGTGTTGGCCCTAACACAGGTACAACACACATGTTCAAAGTCACCCCCAACCCTCCAAACGGACCCGACCTGAAACTGAATCAGGCGGCGCACCGCGCAATTGATCATTACCTCAACGCACGCACCGAACGGCCAGAACCCCCTCCTCCACCTTCGAAGACCCTGTTCAGCGTCGCTGACGATGCCAACAGTGAAATGCTGATTGCCAATAGCTATGAGACTTTTTCTTCGGTGACCGCGTTGTTGCTTGACCTGTCGGATGAACTGACGGGAAAACAGCGAGATGTGGCGTTGGCGATTCACCAACTCAGCGAGTTGGGCGTATTGCTGATGGATAAGTTGATGACGCACGAGGCGGCTATCAGCTAGACGCTTTACCCACAAAAGGTCGCCGAGTCGTCCCAACCTATGCAAAAACCCGGCGACCTCTTGCATATATAGCCGGCGCACGATCTTCTACAGGCTGTCCCCGTTGCGACCTCAGAGCATGATTTGATCCATGAGAGATACCCCCTACACACTGTTCATGCGCTTTCAGACACCCGACCCTGACATTGCCCCACGCGAACAGGCGCCGATGCTCGCCCAGGAGCAAGCCTGGGCGCGGGAGCACGCGTGCAGGCACCGCTTCAGTTGGATCGAAGTGTTGGTGCCGCCGCTGTGCTTTGGCCCTGTGTTGCCGGGTATCGCGTTTTTACTGGGCCTGTTGCTCTATCGCTCGTTATTCGCCCCCGGCCTGGATATTGACCGGATCGTCGGAGCCTCCTTTGGCTGGCTTGCCCTCGCCACGCTGCTCTTCATGGCGGGCTGGGGGTTACGCAACTTCTTGCGCGATGCCCGCGACCCGACCAAACGCTACTGGCGGTCCATGCCGGAGCAAGGGTTGGTCGAGCTTGAGCACCATGGCCTGGTATCCGGCACCAGCCTGTGGTCCTCCGATTATGATCCGGACTGCAACACCCTCATGCAATGGGCAAACGGCAAGCTTGAATGCGTGCAACACAGCGGTGTAACGCAATGGGTCCTGGCCAGGACGACTGCGGGCCACTGGCTGGTGCTCAAGGAAGAATACGCGGGCAACTTCAACTATGGACGGGTTGGCAAAATGCCCACCCCGGACAAGCACATGCAGCCCTGCCAGGCGCTGACGATCGCCTTTGCACCCGGCACCAACCTCTCTCTCGGAAGGCGTTTCAGCGGTGCGCCGATGCCATTGGTCGACACGCCGTATTGGCTGTCTGCCGATGAACTCAAGCGCCTTGTCGAGGTGGCCCATCACTGGGCCTTTTTGCCCCCGGACCGTTACGCCGTGGTCAATCAGCAGGATGCCGAGTGGGTGCAACGGCTGGCGGACAAGGCGCAAGCCAGCGTCGGCCCCCGGCCGGACGAGACAGCCAGCAATCGGCCAGAAGCAGCCCTCTAGACCAACTTTTGGGTGCTCCTTCTGTGGCTGAATCTCCACCGGAGTAACACGCTACAATTCGACGAACCCGACCACGATTGTATATTCGCGAGAAGCTGGAAACGGCAAAAGACGGGTCATCGTAACCTTCATATTGCCCATCACCGAATTCTCCGGCACTGGGCGCGACACTGTGCAACTGTGCAACTGTGCAAGCGAACTCGACTTCTTCCTAGATCACATTATGTATGCGTTCACGTGGCTCTCCATAGTTCACGTAACTCGCTCGTGAACGCTGTTCCACTTCCATATGCCTACTGCACGCTCGTTATATCTGCCAACAGTTGTTCGAGCCCTTCCGGAGTTGAATAGAGGTTTTCCAGTGCCGCAACCTCAGCCAATTGGCCTGGCGAAAGCTCCCTTTCTTCATGCTCCAGCTGGTCGCGCATTTCATCTTGATTTTTCGGCAGTTTGCGTTTCAAAGCTACGCGCAAGAGCCCGCACGCCTTGAGCTTGTTACGTTCGAAACCTCGACCGGTATCTACCTGCACTGCAAGGATCGCGGTTGCAAAGGCATGGCCTTGCGCAGCAGCCTTGAGCAACCACCTATTCGCTGTCGGGTAGTCGACCGGTATTTCATCACCCTTGCTGTAGAGAACGCCGAGAATGAACTGTGCATCGGCCCGGCCTTGCTCGGCGGCGCGGGTAAACCACTGCAGGGCGGCGGGTACATCCTTGGGTGTGCCGCTGCCACTGAGCATCGCGGCGCCCATCAATTCGTAAGCCTTGCCACTGCCGGTGTCGGCTGCCTGAGCAAGTAGCTTGACCGAGCGTTCAAGATCGACCGGCGCGCCTCTGCCATGTGCGTAAATAGTTGCCAGTTGTATGAGTGACTCGGCATCCCCTTGAGCACTGCCTTTGCTTGCCAAGGCGAACGCCTGTTGATCGCTCGCCTCAACGCCATCACCTCGGTAGTAAAGCCTGGCGAGGTCTCCTTGTGCTTTTGCATGCCCTTGTTCGGCGGCTTTTTGAAACCACATGGCGGCCTGGGCAAAATTCCTGGGTTGATCCGTGCCTGCGAGATTGGAAATACCCAGGAAATACTGGGCATCCGGGTTTCCGTGCTCAGCCGACCGAGTGATCCACTCCAGGCCCTTGGAATGATTCACCGCTACGCCGCGCCCGTAGTAAGTGAAAAAACCGGTTTTATACTCAGCGACGGGTTCGCCGTTTTCAGCGGCGCGCAAATACCACTGTGCGGCCTTGACCGGGTTTTTATCGACCACCAGGCCTTCGTCGTAAAAAGCCCCAATCATCAACGTGACGCTATACGGACTGCGCCATACGGTGATAGCGAGCGTGATTAAAAGATAGGCCAGACAGCCGAGGAGCAACGCAACCAAAGGAACGACAAACCGGCGCAAATTCGAATCCATTCGTGAAGTGTGGGGGGGCATTGTAGCGACGCTCGTGAGCGGGGGCATAGGTGCCTTTTTACAACAGGTTTAACCTCACTCGGCGCTGAAAAGCGTCGACCCAAGTCGGGCGTGCCATCAACAACACCGTCGTCGCCGACAACAATCCGGCACAGCATCGATTGAACATCCATCCCAAAGGGAAAATTGCGGCATGTGGGTGGTTGGGGATCACTGATTGCGCAAGGAATGCAGTGAAGATCAGGATCGCTTTCGGATTACTCGAACCTAGGTTGATTAATCGCTTACCGGATGGAAGCTTTCGGCCAATAGCGGTCGGTCAGCATTTACGGAAATCGAGTTCCTGCTGTATCGCCCTAAAAATTTGGCGGACGCAGTGAAAATGGTGGATGAGTCGGTGCTGATCTACAACGGGGAACGGCCACATCTGTCCCAGAAATACAAAACGCCCAATGCGGTGCATCGGGCGTTTTGAGTCTGAAATGGGTGTAAACCTATTTCAGGACTAGACAACATACTTAGGCCAATTTCAACGACTGCTTTTGGCTGACTTCTGCCGGTCAAAAAAAGATCTCCGAGCTGCCACCTTATGCAAAAGCCCAGCGACCTCTTACATCTAAGGTCGGCGCGCGATCTTCTACATACTGTCCCCTTCCCGACGGCCGGACACAACGCGTCTAGTGCTGCTTACCCAAGCGGAGCGCGGTAGCGATTATCAAGGATTGACCACCGGAATAGCTGGCAGCTGAAACCCGTCATCCACTCTTTTTTGGGTGAAGTCGTCACCGCCGTCTTGCGCCTTGCTCCGATAAGTAGTGGCGGTTAGCTCAATGATTTCATACGCGTCATTCAGATGAGGGTTTCCTGGGTTGGCGGGAGCAATCAGATCCCCCACTTTTTTCCCGGTAGTGATGGTGAAGTAGATCTTGCCGGAAACACCCCATAGGCCGAATTCCTGTTGCTCAAACCATTGGCCGGATTTGTCGGTCACGCGAAACATCACGATGAAGGTGCCATTGGCTCGACGCTCACTCAGTTGCTGCATACGTTTACCGTCGAGGGTTGTTGCTTCGCCATACCATTTACCGATCATCAGGGCGTGTTCTTGTTCCTGAAGGGTGGAGAGGGGCTTTTCGGTATGAACAAGGGGTTGTTGACTGCAGCCGAACAGGCACGTGAAGGCAAGTGCAGAAGCGAAAATCTTGAACACGTAAATTCCTTTGCGAAAAGGGGATGGATTTATTCCTGAACAATGTCTAGTTCTAAAATAGGTTTATACCTTCTGATCTGTTTTTCAGGAGGAGGTAACGAAATCAACAAAAAGGCGTATTCAGCGAGCACTAGACAGGGCTTCAGAGCGCGAATTAATGAAAACGCCTGCCACCCTCACCCCCTCTGCTCGAATCGCCGCCGCTTTAGGAACAACCCCACCCCGAGTGCAACGGCAAAGACCGACACCAACCCCAGGTCAACCCCAGACAAGCGGACTTGGCTCGCGGCAACGCAGCCGACCGCCCCCACCGCTACCAGCAGTACCCCTAACCATTTGCGAAACGGGTACGATTTGAGAAACCGATCGATCAGAAAGAACAGCACCAGAGCAACGACCAGTTGGGTGATATCAGACACGTGTTTCTCCCGTCAGGTCTTGATGATCAGTGTCGAGGCGGTACGTTGCGGGCCGATGCCGCCATTCACCTGCGCCTCAATACTCACCAGTACGTCGCCTGCATGATAGGTGGGCAGGGTTTCATTCACGTACATGCGCACACCGGCGCCGACCGGGGCACCCACATAGGGGGAGGCAACATAAGAGGTGGCGCCAGCGAACGCCGAGGCCGCAAGGTTGGCGATTTGGGTGCGTTGGGCGTTGAGAACATCGCCCTGCTGCCGGGTCAGCGGCTTGGAAATGCCGATCATCATCAGGCACGGCAGGTTCTTGGCCAGCATCTTGTCGTACACCTCGACCACCTTGCGGTTGACCTCGTAGTGGGCGCTTTTCGCCTCGCCAAAATGCAACTCGCGCAGGCGTCCGCGTTCGCTGTCGGTGAGAGTGATCTGCGAGACGTTGAACACGATCCCGTGATTGCCTATGTATTGGAAAGTCCCTTCGAACTTCATCGCACGCATCCTTTCGAGCCAAAGGCGGGAATTATCTAGAAGGCATGCGCTGGATTCAAATCATTTCACCTGGCTGGCAAGGTGCGATGCCCGCCGTAAGGTGTTGACGGACATAGTAATTGTCGAACTCACTGCTTTCGACGAACTGGAAGCCATGGCGAGTGTAAAAACGATTCGAGGCACTTTCTTTGAGGGCACCTACCTTGATCGGGAGTGCAGCCGCATCCGCAGCTTTGAAAATCTGAGTGAGCACCGCAGAGCCGATCCCCGAACTTTGCGCGTTCGGCCTCACGTATAAGTGGTCGAGCACAAGTTCATTGGGGTGGTGTTTGACCACTACAAAGCCAACCCTTTCTCCAGCAAGCTCAATGTAATGTGTGTTGTGGGCTTCAAAGCAGCGAACAAACCGCTCGCGCGCCCGCACTGGATCAAATCGCCCGATGCGCTCCAAACTTTCGCGCATGGCCTCAATTCGAATGGCAACAAGATCGTTCAAGTCGCTTTGTTGAGCGCGGACTAACGTCACTGGGAAGTGTTGATTGGGTTTGATCGGCATATTGAATCGGTCCTGAATTCGTAGATGTTCAATGCGCGCTTTTAGCCGACTATTGCCTTCTGTGAAGGGCTGCAACCGACCCAAAGTGGTCTTTGCTTTTGACAGTCTGAAAGTTTATGTAACCTCGCGAAATCCGTTCGCATTCGTTAGTAATACCCCAGGATATCTTTATGCAGACTGCTCAAACTCGGCTACTCGCGCTTGCACTGATAGAGATCAGGACGTTGCTTGCTGATTATCTGGGCAGTGATGTAGATGCTCCAATGAGCGTCCGTGTCGCGGCCCATATGGCCTATGCGCTCCACAATGAGGCGGAGGCTGCATACAGGAACTCTGAGTTTCAACTAGACTGTGCGACGCAGAAAATAGCCGCAATTGACCAGATTCTCGGTGTTTCGGATGGAGCCGCATTGCTGAGTAGATTTGACGTGGAAGACAAAATCAATCCGGATGACGCCCCACCTAGATGACCGCTTCTGGCCGATACCTGTCTCACAGGAGCAGCCACTAAGCTTGGAAAAATCTATCGGGCCGGCATGGGTAAAGGGCACTGGACGCCACGCCGTCAATGATTTCCTCGCTGGCAAGGCGCCCGACTATCGCCGCCAAAGTAATACCGGGGTGCATTGCGCAAACATACGCGCCGACTACCTTGGGTAGATAACCGATAATGGGGATACCATCGGCAGGTATGGGTCTGAGTCCGACACAAGCACTCTCCACATCTATTGAATTGACCCCATGGAGTTCGTTCCGGATTGTCTGGGCCGTTCGAAGTGCGATCGCTAACGGTTGGTTCTCCATGGCTTCGTCCAGGTAATCTTCTGCCGCCAGCAACGCACCGTCCGAGCTTTGCCTCACTTCCATTTCGGGGCTGGAGATCAGGGTGTGAACGAGGTTGGGTTGTGGTTTGTAGCGGATGAAAATGGCAGGCGAGGCCTTTATTGGTAGGGACACCTCAAGCATGTCGGTCAGCTTCGTTATGCCTGTCCCGGCTGCTAATACGACGATATCGGCATCGATGCTGCCTATTGTTGTTTCAACCCCGGACACCTTTGCACCCTGCGTTACAAAAGCTAGAACTCGCGTCTGAGTGAGAATCTTCGCCCCATATGCCTCGGCGCCCGCGATTAACGCATGCGTAGCTGCCACGGCGTCGAGCGCCCCTTCTTGCGCCACAAATAAAGCAGCCTCCGGAGGATTCTTAAGATTTGGCTCAAGGTCGAGAATCTGCGATCGAGAGACCCAGTGATCCGATGCCTGCTTACCCGAAGCCGACAGCGCCGCATTCGGCATCACGCTGTATGACAAGGCGCCTGTCCATCGTATTTCCATGCCAGGCAGCTGTGTTTCGAGTCGGCGGTACTCTTCGATGGCAGAAGCGCGCAATTGCGCAATTGGGTCAGGTTCGGGGTGTGTGGTATTGATCCAGGCGAATGAACTCCCAGTTACTCCAGACGCTATACCTTGCGCCTCGACCAAGATGACATTCGCACCTTTACCAGCCAGGTGATACGCAAGTGACGCGCCTACAATGCCTGCACCAATGACAACGACTCGTTTGCCATGACCATTTCCCATATCAACCTCCGTTTTGTCGACATGCCGATGGTACGACAGCTGGATGCTTTTTGAATGTCTGCTGCTGGCCCAAAGCGGAGGCTCATGAACGGCCACTTTCGGCCAGAAGCTGCCATTCACTACTCATGAGTCGGTTGAGCTGGCTTCGAACTCTGGACGACCGATCATTGCGTCGTTTACTCACGAAAAGATTTAAAGACTTACCGCCACGGAGTTACAGTGCCGTAAGCGCGCCTTGGTAAAGCACCGGACCTGTCGGCTGTCCTGTTGGCGATCCGCCCTCGGGTTCAAGACTGACGGCCAAAGTGCTTGACTTACCCATGAGAGCTTTCTGCGCGCTGGCCAACTTGATCTCCCCATCTCCACCTGGCGGTATCAGCCCAAGGGACATGGGTTTGCCACCTAGCGGAATAAGCCACATTTCCAGGCTACGACCCTTTTCAACTTTCGCCAACGCCTGCGGTTTGATTCTCAGGTAGTCCTCTTGCGTTTCAATGCTCATCCAAGACTGTGCGTCAGCGCTATACAACGTGGCACTGTAACGTACATCGTCACGGTTGTAGATAACGCCTAGCGTTACTACTACTACCAGTGAACATGCTGCGATCGTCACTCGGAGCCAGTTCCAGAGAGGCCGTTTCATAGGCAGCTGCATTGTTTGCGGATCTATGCGGGCCGTAACTTTGCGCCAAACGCGATCCGGTACAGGTTGTTCAGGCAGAGCCTCAGTAAGGCTCATGAGGCATTCCTGCCATTGCGCAAGTTCCGCGCGAAGTTCCGAGTCTTTTAATAACAGCTGCTCAAAGCGCCGTCGTGCGGTGTGCGGCATCAACCCGATGGCATAGTCGGCGGCAAGTGCGCGACGCATACTTGGAGTTTGGTAGTTCATGACTCAAGGCACCTGCGCAGATGCTCCATGCCCCGGCGTATCCAAGACTTCACCGACCCTAGCGGTGCCGAAAGGTGTTCGGCCAACTCTGAACAGGAGAGTCCCCCAAAGTAGGCAATGGTGATCGATTGGCGTTGCATCCCTTCTAGCTTATCCAGGCACCGATTCAATGCGCTGGTCTCACGGGAACTGTTCAGTTGGTCATGTGCCGAGGGGCTATCATCGACCAACATCTGCGCGTCGAGATCATTCAGCGGACGGTCGCGATATTTTCGCAATTGGTCGATGGCCTGGTTTCGCGTTATGTTGATCATCCAGGTCATCGGCGCCGACAGGTGGGATTGGTAGCGTGAAGCATTGTTCCAAATGCGCACAAAACTTTCCTGCAACACCTCTTCAGCGAGATCCGAACGTCCCATGAGCCGCAAAGCCACGCCGTGCAAGCGCGGACTCACGCTACGATACAGCGTTTCAAAAGCGCGTCGATCACCTAGGGAGCACTGGGCTAAAAGGTGTTTGAGTTGGTCGATGTCGGCGATTGGAATAGCCTTTCTCCAAACGATTAAGTCGTGAGGTGCTAAATGTCGATTGCAGCCAGAGGTTAGCCCACGGCGCGCTGTTGTTCCATTCACGGGTGGGCTCCTCGGAAAACTCGCCGATCCTGCGGATGGCGACCGGCGATGTCAGTCAACTTTTCGGCATCAGCACCTTATCGATGACCTGTATCACACCGTTCGACTGGTATACGTCATAGGTGGTGATGTCGGCGACGTTACCCTTCTCGTCTTTGATGGTGATGTTGTGCGGGCCATTCATCATTGCCCACAGCTTGCCTCCTGAGACAGTGGTAAGTTCGGCCTTACCGCCACCGGCCTTGATCTTTTCGGCAAGGGTGGCCATGTCCAGTTTGCCGCTCACAACGTGGTAAGTGAGGATCTTGCTGAGGGTTGCCTTGTTTTCCGGCTTCAGCAACGTATCGACGGTTCCGGCGGGCAAAGCAGTAAAGGCTGAGTTGACCGGTGCGAACACGGTAAAGGGACCTTTGCCCTTGAGAGTGTCGACTAGACCGGCAGCTTTGACAGCGGCGACCAGGGTCGTGTGATCTGCGGAATTTACCGCGTTATCAACGATGTCCTTGCTTGGCAACATGCTTTGCCCACCTACCATTACGCTGTCGTGGCTCATCGTCGCTGCCTGTGCCGCGTTGAACACTAAGCCGCTGCCTGCCGCCAAGGTCAGCAGGCCCACTATCAATGGCGCTTTGATCGAAATGCTTTTCATCGCGATGATCCTTTATGAGGAGATTCGGCCAGGAAAGTCTGTCCGTGCTTGATATACGCGGCGGCGTTCGGAATGGATGCAGTACCTCAGTTTTTTTTGATCTGGAAATTACGCGATCCACTGACCACTGCTTCTTAAGCAAGGTGGCCATATTCCAGCTAGCAGGTATTTTTTGTGAACGGCTGCTTTTGGCCGATAGCTGACGTTCTGATTGGAAAGGCCGAGCTGGAAGGGCTGATAGGCAGCTAGTACGCTTGAGTTCCTCTAATGATAGGAACCTGACATGGGACATGATTTCTCGTTGCAGATCGAACGCGCCCCTTATGAGGAGTTCGTTCGGCTTTGGAGTCAAGGAAACTTCGAGCATCAGCGACTGGGCCAAGCGTTTTATAACCACTTCAATCTACACAAACTCACCGATCAGGCCGGTTTACACGGTCTCTATGAGGCCGACGGTGATAAAGCCCCACGCTTGATCTTGAGGCTTTTCCACCTTCACTGAGATGCTGCTACCGACCCTTAGCTGCCCTTAGCTGCCCTTAGCGAAGAGCAGCTACCGACCTAAAACAGCTGTTGGGGTCTAGGGTGCATTGGTGAGAAGCAAGCAAAGGGGACGCTCGACACCCAGCATCTATTCGCCCTTGGTCATTTCAACTTTCCCCATCTCCAACGCACCGCTGAGCTGCACTGCATTTCGTACACTGGTGGGAAGGATAGTTAAAAGGGCTGCCAGTAGACCATGTCGCCAGTGGCCATGAGATGCGAATGTGTGGCCTAAATGAGACAGTGCTGCGCTGGCAGCCAATTCTGGTGGAATGGTGATTGCAGCAGGTTCTGTGCCTGCTGCCATAGCTGTCGCCATGACGGTGGGCTGGAAGGACAAAACGTCGAGTTGATCTGAATACTCAAATGCCAGCGGGACAGTGAGATGATCAACGAAAGCCTTGCAGGCTCCATATATCTGCGTACCCGGCCAATAAAAACGCCCCACAATGGAGCCTACGTTAAGAAGTGCTGCACGTCTTCCTGTCGAGGATGTGTGCCTGAGGAGCCCAGGCAGCAACGTATGGGTCACGATAGCGGTGGTACTGACATTTACTGCCAGCAAACGGCGTAGAGTGGCAGTCGGCACATCCGCATAACGCCGATGTACCGTGGTGCCTACACAGTTGATCAGCACCGAAAGATCAACATCCTCTGCGGCGGCAGCCAGGGCTTGATAGGTGTGTGGGGCCGAATCCGACAGGTCAAGCGCGACAGTTCGAACTTGAACCCCCAACTCATGCAACTCGCTCTGAAGGCGGTCAAGTTTGGATTGGGTGCGTGCTACCAAGATCAGGTTAAAGCCGCAGTGGGCTAATTCGTGGGCGAAAGCTTTGCCCAAACCGTCGCTGGCACCCGTGATGAATGCCCAGCTCCCTTGTCCGTAGCGTTTGGCTAAAGATTCGCCGTTGAATCGCGCTGGTAGCCAGAGGTAGATCCAAAGCCACCGTGCTAGCTTGACCAATGCCCAAGTCAGAAGTGCTGCGCCGGAAATCTGCAGTACAGCAAGTAAATTCATTGCCATCGAGATACCTCAAGAAGTAGATGGATGCTTGAAAAGTCTCATCACTACTGTGGTAACAAAGGGTAGAGGGCTGTTTCGAAACATCAGCCCGTTAGCTACCGCAGATTGGCCAGAGCAGTGGTGAAGGCCAATCGTGATTCTCTGGCGTCATGTTGTCATTTACGTATGTTCAGATGCCGCTTTTGTCTGCGCTCGCTTTCAGCTTTCGCCGAATTCGGCTCAAGTGAACTGGAGTCACCCCCAGATAACCTGCAAGCACGTGCATGGGGATTCTTGCCAATCGATCTGGCTGAGTGGAGAGCATGCCCAAATATCGTTCTGTAGGGGTTTGCGAGATGGCACTGGTGTAGAGCTTGATGTAGTCGACCAGTCGCAACTGCGTGAGTGCCAGCAACTGAGTCTGCAAGATTGGTTTCGATAGGATCTGCGCCAGAACGGTGTCCCGGTCTAGCACGCACAGGTGGCACGCTTCCATCGTGATAATTTCCAACTCGCTTGGACAGCCGCTAAGCAAGCTCTCCAGAGAGCTAACGACCTCGCCCTCAAAAAAGAATTGGACACTGGTATCCGCACCTTCTGGGTCGCGCACGCAGATCCGCACTGCACCAGCTTTGATGAGGTAGAGGTTTTTAGCGAAGTCACCCGACCGTAATAGAGCATGGTTGGCCTCTATGTGGAGGTCTTTGCCGCACGTTAGGAAAAGCTCGCCTAGGAGAGTGTCTAGTTTCATGAACGCAGTATCGCACAAGGACTGCGTGCGCCGCCGTCGACAGGCCGCTTCTGGCCGATTTCTGCCGGTCAAAAAAGCCAAAATAAATTCGCCCCCTTTTCGATTAGAAGCGCAGGTTTGCTTCGCCCACTGTTGCCTGATGTGATTTAAGCTGTGAAAAAGCCCGCCTTGACGGGCTTTCTGGTTTTTGTTGAATGGCCCAACCGCACCTTGAGCAAACCCGGCTAGGCACGCGCCCCTCGCTGTAGGCGACTCTATCGCCGACCGCCCCTCCAGGAGTTTCTTCCAGTGTCCGAAACGCCTAGCCACCTCGCCTATACCAAACGTTTCAACGTCGTCCTCGCCTATATCGAAGCCAATCTCGAAGGTGACCTATCGGTGAATACGTTGAGCCAGGTGGCGAACTTTTCGGCGTTTCACTTCCATCGACAGTTCACTGCGTTTGTCGGCGTGCCGGTGTCACGGTATGTGCAGCTGATGCGTCTGCGTCGTGCGGCCCATAGCTTGGCGGGTCTTGCCGAGTATTCGGTGCTGGATGCCGCGCTCGGTGCCGGTTTTGAAAGCCCGGAGGCGTTCAGCCGGGCGTTTCGGCGGGCGTTCGGTATGGCGCCGAGTGCGTTCAGGAAGGCGCCGAACTGGCAGACCTGGAATGCGGTGTTCGCCATCCCTCACTTTTCCAGGACGATCATCATGCAACTACGCATCTTAGAATTCACTGAAACCCAGGTCGCCGCGCTTGAGCATCGCGGGCCCGCCGGGCTCGTCAATCACACGACCAGCCGATTTATCGAATGGCGCAAGCACAGCGGCCAGTCGCCGGTGGCGTCTAGCCGCACGTTTGGCATTCCCTATAACAACCCCGATACCACCCCGCCGGAGGAATTTCGTTTTGTCATCTGTGGCGAGATTGACGAGGCTGTGGCGCCGAATGCGTTTGGCGTGCATGAGCGCGTCATTCCGGGTGGGCGATGCGTGGTGGTGCGGCATGTGGGGTCGCCGGATCATATCGGCGAAACGATCTATCCGATTTATCGCGATTGGTTGCCTGCCAGTGGCGAGGAGCTTCGCGACCATCCGCTGTTCTTCCATTACCTGAGCGTTTACCCAGAGACGCCGCAGGATCAGTGGCAGACCGATGTGTATGTTCCACTGAAATAGTGTCCGGAAAGGGGACGGATTTACTTCTGAAGGCATCCCGCCCCCTTTTCGCTCAAGCCCTGCAAGAAGCCTCGGCGCCTTGCTCCATTGCCTACAGTTGCGTCAGAATCCGCCGGCTTGTGCGCTTGAGTGGGCGTCTCTAAGGTGGCCTGGTCACTGACAACTCAGTGATCGGGTTTAGTAGCCCGCGTGACAACATGAAGTGCATGAGCCTCATCGATCAGATGTTCTTGTCTGTACTTGATGGTGGCTGTGCGCAGGGCGCCCTCGGGCGCGCCGGCTTTGTGTGTTTCCCCGGTCTACTAACCTGCGTACAGCTGCCACCCTCTCGTTTAGTAGCGAAAAGGTGTTGGCCCTCTCCATTATGAGGCGGCCGGCTTTTGCATGATGCGGGCTTTGGCGACGCTACCCGTTTTTAATGCAGATGCGGGCCAACCCCAGCTTCAACAGTTCCTTACGTAGCAGCGCGTGTTCAAGCACAGCCATTCCGGCCTGCCATTCGATCGACAGCAAATCGCTCAACTTTTGTTGGCTGACCAAGGGCTCAGCCAGAAAGTAGCTTTTGCACTCGCGGATGCTGATGACGTTTAACAGCCAGTCTCCACCCTGCGCCGTCAGCCAGTGACCGATCGTTGAACGATGCGTTCGGATGAGCGCACTGGCATCCCACACCGCCATCTGCGCGAAAACCTGCGGCAGGTTGCTATCGGCTTTCAGCCGCTTCAAATCACCAGCCAACGCGCCAATCAGGTCTGACTCGATAGTGGCTTGACACTCGGAGAAATATCGCTCGGGCCAGTCGGCTTCCAGTTTCGCCCGGCATGCGAGGACTTCATGAGCCCGGATATCCGATGGGGTGGTCAACTGCCCTGTAAAATTCAGGGTATTGTCCAGAATTGCCGTGGCCAGCAACGCAGCACTTTTTTCGCTGATCAGCGGCAACAGCCCTGCCGCTTCCCAACGCTGAAAAATCAGAGTCGCCGCTGCACCGATCGGCAGGATGTCTGCCGCAGATCCGAGCTTCTGCGCCCAATGGTTTTCAAAGCCTGGGTGATGGTCAATGACTTCCACCACCTGTTCAAGAACCACCAACGGATCGAAATGGTGGTAGTCGGAGACATCCACCAACACGAACTCATCACCCGCTCCCGGCAGATAATCGTCCAGAGATGATTGCCATCCGAGCACGGTTCTGGAGATGCTGACATTGAGCGGGGCGCTACTGACGGCCCGAGCATCAACACCTTGGTGATTCAACAGCTCGGCGTACGCAATGCAACAGGCATACGCGTCGATGTCCAGGTACGCCGAACCCGAGGTCACCACTCTCATGACACGTGGGTCACAGCGTGAGCTGCCGAGACGTTCGAAGACAGCTTCAGCGCATGGGCGATACCCTCCGGAATCCGCGCTTGCAGCGTACGTTCAAATGCTTCCCGGCTTTTCTGACAACACACCGACATCGGCCTTCCTTAAAATCAATTTTACATAATTAAAACATGTACTTAGATTGGTTTAGCACACTGCTACGTCCTCTTTCCGCGGAAAAAATCGCATTTTTTCATTGCAAAAATATGACGAAATCTAGACCGCCAGCCCGAGCGCGCGCTCAGCCAGGGCTACTACGGGTATGGATGAAAAACGGCGCGCAGCTCATGGCACTGAACGGGGAATTCAGGTCATGATGCCCCCCCGAATCAAGGACGATAACCACAATGAAAACCGCCCTGCACGCCCTGCTCCTGCTGTGCCTGACCGCCCCCGCCTTCGCCGCCGAAAACCCCGTCGGTTTCAACACCGTCACCCTGCCCGACGCACAAAACAACCGGCCACTCGAACTGGCCGTCTGGTACCCCGCCACCACCACGGCCATCCCCACGCTGATCGCCGACAACGCGGTGTTCATCGGGGCCCTCGCCGTACCCGACGCCCCGCCGGCGGCCGGTGAACATCCGTTGGTGGTGCTCTCCCATGGTTATGGCGGTAACTGGGGCAATCAGGTGTGGCTGGCCAGTGCGCTGGCGCATCAGGGGTACATCGTCGCGGCGGTCAACCACCCGGGCACCACCTCCAAGGATCGCAACCCACACACCGCTGCGCAGTTGTGGTTACGCCCGACCGACCTGAGCCGCGCGATTGATGCGGTGCTGGCTCAGCCGAAGGCATTTGGCGCGGTCGCGGCTGGCCAGATTGCTGCCGTGGGCCATTCCCTTGGCGGCTGGACCGTGCTGGAAACCGCCGGAGCACGCTTCGACCCCGACCTGTTCAGCCGTGACTGCAGCGCCCACCCCAAGCTCGGCGGCTGCATCGGCTATCAGGCGATGAACCCCGCCGGCACGCCAGCCGGCAAGGCTCGGTTGGCCGCCGATTTGAGCGACAAACGCGTCAGCGCCATAGTGTCGCTGGACCTGGGCCTGTCACGCGGCTTCACCGACATGAGCCTGGCGACGCTGCCGGTACCGGCGCTGGTGATTGCAGGGGGCGTGCCTTCAGAGGATATGGACCCGCAGCTGGAGTCCGCCGCCCTGGTCAAGCGCCTGCCTGAAGCAACCACGAAATACGTGGAGATCGCCGATGCCACCCACTTCAGTTTTATGTCGATCTGCAAGCCGGGCGGCATGGCGTTGATTGAGGAGAGCTCACCGGGCGACGGCATGATTTGCCGCGATGGTGAAGGGGCTCGGCCGAGGGCGGTGATTCAGCGACAGGTGGTGGGGCTGATCAGCGAGTTTTTACGCCAATCGTTTCAACATTGAAGCCGGTGTCGACCTTAAAGCACCTAGGACGAGACTGGCGGATAAGGTTGAACCTCTCCCACACGTAGAGGCTCAGAACCCTACATCTTCGGGAGAATTTTATGACCAAGACTGCATTAGTCGTCGGGGCCAGCGGTATCGTTGGCAGCGCCATCACCCAGTTACTGCTCGACCAACAGTGGCAGGTCGCAGCGCTGTCCCGCCACCCCTCGCAAGTACCCGGCGTGATTCCGGTGGCCGCCGACCTGCAGGACCCTGCATCGCTGCAACAGGCCCTGGCCGATTTGAAACCCACCCATGTGTTCATCACCACCTGGTCACGCCAGGCCACCGAAGCCGAGAACATCCGTGTCAACGCGGCCATGGTGCGCAACGTGCTGGACGCCGTGCGCCCCGCCGCAAGCGTGCAGCATGTGGCGTTGGTCACCGGCTTGAAGCATTACCTCGGGCCGTTCGAAAACTACGGCAAGGGCAGCCTGCCGCAAACGCCGTTCCGCGAAGAACAAGGCCGCCTGGACGTAGAGAACTTCTACTACGCCCAGGAAGACGAAGTGTTCGCCGCCGCAAAAAAGGACGGTTTCACCTGGAGCGTGCATCGCCCCCATACCGTCACCGGCGTGGCGGTGGGCAACGCCATGAACATGGCAACCACCCTCGCCGTCTATGCCAGTGTCTGCAAGCACACCGCACGCCCGTTCGTATTCCCCGGTTCCCGCGTGCAATGGGACAGCCTCACCGACATGACCGATGCGCGCCAGTTGGCCCAGCAGCAGCTATGGGCGGCCACCACGCCGGCGGCGGCCAACCAGGCGTTCAACATCACTAATGGCGATGTGTTCCGCTGGAAATGGATGTGGGCGCAGATCGCCGATTATTTTGGCCTTGTGCCCGCAGCGTTCCCGGCCAAACCCTCGCCGCTTGAAAGCCAGATGGCCGATGATCAGGCGGCCTGGAGCGAGATCGCAGCCAAACACGGGTTGAAGGAAACCGACATCAGCCGCCTGGTCTCGCCCTGGCATACCGATGCCGACCTGGGGCGCCCGATCGAGGTGGTCACCGATATGTCCAAGAGCCGGAAGATGGGCTTTACCGCCTACCAGGCCAGCGACCAGGCGTTTTTTGAGGTATTCGATCAGTTGCGTGAAGCGCGGTTGATCCCTTGAAGAAACCGGCCGTCATTCACGGGCGGCCGCTTTTCTCTGAATGGCTGGCCACACCCGGTTTACCTGCGCTGCACGCCCCCGGTGGTTTATTTGTGAAATAGCAGACCGCTGCTCATTCCATACCCTCGACCACGCCTTGATCCTCCCCCAAAAAGCCCCCGCTCTGGTGATGCCAGAGCCGCGCATAGGTGCCATTTTTTTCCAGCAATTGGGTATGCGTGCCCTGCTCGATGATGCGTCCGTTGTCCATGACGATAAGCCTGTCCATGGCCGCAATCGTCGACAACCGATGGGCAATGGCAATCACCGTCTTGCCTTGCATCATTTCATCGAGGCTTTCCTGGATGGCGACTTCGACTTCCGAGTCCAGTGCGCTGGTGGCTTCGTCCAGCAGCAGGATCGGCGCGTTTTTGAGCATGACCCGGGCAATGGCGATGCGTTGACGCTGACCGCCGGAGAGTTTGATGCCCCGCTCGCCCACCAGCGTGTCGTAGCCGGAGTGGCCCTGTTTGTCGCTGAGCTGGCTGATGAACTCATCGGCCTGGGCACTGGCCGCGGCACTGCGAATCTGCGCGTCGGTCGCGTCGGGGCGGCCATAGGCGATGTTGTCGCGGATCGAGCGGTGCAACAGGGAGGTGTCCTGAGTGACCATGCCGATCACGCTGCGCAGGCTCTCCTGTGTGACATGAGCAATGTTTTGTCCATCGATGCGAATTGTGCCCTTGTCCACGTCGTAGAAGCGCAACAGCAGGTTGATGAGCGTCGATTTTCCGGCGCCGGAGCGCCCCACCAGCCCGATTTTTTCGCCGGGGCGGATGGTCAGGTTCAAGCCGTCGAGCACCTGGCGTTCGCCGTTGTAATTGAAGCTCACATTGTCGAAGGTCACCTCACCGGCTGTGCTGATGAGCGCGGGAGCGTCGGGCAGATCCTGCACCTTGGGGCCGCGCGTCAGGGTTTGCATGCCGTCCTGCACGGTGCCGATGTTCTCGAACAGCGCGGTCATCTGCCACATGATCCAGTGAGACATGCCGTTGATGCGCAATGCCATGGCGGTAATGGCCGCCACGGCGCCGGTGCCGACTTCGCCCTGGTGCCACAACCACAGCGCATACCCGCCGGCCCCCATGATCAACCCGACCACCAGGGCCTGGTTGACGATCTCGAACTGGCTGACCAGGCGCATCTGGCGAAAACCGGTCTGCTTGAAATCCTCCATCGCCGCGCGCGCAAAATGCGCTTCGCGCTTGGAGTGAGAGAACAGCTTCACGGTGGTGATGTTGGTGTAGGCGTCCGAAATCCGTCCGGTCATGGATGAGCGCGCATCAGCCTGTTCCTGCCCGACTTTGCCAAGGCGCGGCACGAAGTACGCCATGGCCAGGCCGAACAACGCCAGCCAGGCAATGAAAGGCAGCATCAACTTGGGGTCGAAGCCGGCGGCCAGCGCAATGATCGCGATGAAGTACACGCCGATACCGGGTGCGATTTCGATCAGGGTGAACAGCACCTCGCGCACCGATAGCGCGGTTTGCATCACCTTGGTGGTGACGCGGCCGGAGAACTCATCGGAGAAGAAAGACAGGCTCTGGCGCAGCATCAACCGGTGAAAATCCCAGCGTAGCCGCAGTGGCAGATTAATCGCCAAGACTTGGTGCTGCACCATCGTGCGCAAGGCCACCAAGCCGATGCTGGTCACCAATACGATAGCGATACCCCACACCACGCGGCTCTCCTGCCCTGCCGCCTCGCCGCCGGCCTGCCAGGTCGAGAGCAGGTCCACCACCTGGCCGAGAAACGAAAACAGCCAGGCCTCGTAAATCGACACACCGGCACTGAGCAGCGCAAGCGCGAGGATGTAACCGCGTGCACCTCGCGTGCAGGCCCACAGGAACCGTGCAAGGCCTTCCGGCGGCGGCGGTACCTCGTCAGGCGGGAAAGGGTCGAGACGTTGTTCAAAGGTGCGCAGCATGAAACTCTCCAAAAACGTTCCAGCAGTGATTCTGGCATTTAAAGGAGACTTTGCGGGGTTTGCATCTGTTCCGCAGAAATAGCGCAATGGCAGGTTTGAGCCCCGAGCGGATGCGCATGCGCTCAGGGCAACCCTTCCCCAGCTGCTTCAACCACTCAGGAATCGTGCCGGGTGCCCTGTTGCAAGGCATCCAGCTGTTGTTGGGCGTGGGCAGCCTGGCAATACGCGTTGAGGATCTCGGCGATCTGGTCGCACTCCAGCGTACGGCCGTCATGCATCAGGCCAGCGGATTGAATGAGGACGTGCGGCTGGGGCTTCTTAAGGGCCAGCGCCTGGTTGCCGAACAGCTGGCGCGCGGAACGGTGCACAGGCAGGGGCGCATCCGCGCGCAACAGCAGTTTCTGCACGGTCAGCCAGCCTGGCTCACTGACCTCGAGATCGACGATGTCGGCCAGCTCGATCGGCGCGCTCAGGGTGTCGACAAACAGCTGGCGACGGGTCAGGCGCATAAAGACGTGTTGCCCGGCGTTGCGGTGCTGCCAGGTGAGTAGCCCGAACACCACCGCCATCACCGCAGCACACACGGCCAGGCCGGTGGAGCCCCGATGCAGGGCGAACCCCAGCAAGCCCAGCGCAATCAGCAAAAACAGCGGCCCGCACAGCTTGTAGCGGCGCGAGTTGGTGAATTCGGTCTGCTCGGGCACACGCTGGATGACCTGCTCCAGTTCGGCTATCGCACGCTCGCGCTGAGCCTCGCGGGAGTCGGCATAGTCCTGGCTAAGTGCGCTGGCAAGGTCCGACAGCGGGTCGCGGGGTTGGGTCATTGATCATTCTCCTTGAGGGTTTGTTATACGGGTGAGTTCACTGAACCAGTGTCGGTCGTGTTCGGTGGGCGCCCGGGTGGCCTGGGCCAGCAGTGCGTCATCCAGCACCACGCCCAGTTGCTGCAGGCGAAATACCGTTGGCGGGTGCGTATCAAAAGGGTGTGCGATGGCGTGGTCCAGCACCGCGTCGTTCAAGCGCAACGGGGTGTGCCGCAAGTGGTCGGCCAGGGCCTGGATCAGGTTGGGGTGGTGTTCGGCGAGCAGCCGGTTGATTTCAGCGTCCAGCGCAATCACGCGCAGCAGCGCCTGGCAGAACAACCGCGCACCGGCGATGTTGCCGCCCACCCGATCCGCGACCAGTTCCTGAGCGCGGCCCCAGTGATGCACCGCCAGGTGCCAGTGATGCAGGAAACGCTGCGTCATCCAGAGTGCCGGACGCTCGATCCACGCAGGCTCGGCCTCCTCAGCACTGAGAGAGGAAAAGTGCCGGCACATCAGGCTGAACTGCGCGCCGATTACGCTGCCGCGCTCGGTGTCGCGACTGCTGAAATGGCCCAGCTCATGGCCGATGATCGACGCCGTCTCGGCCTGGCTCAGGGTCGAAAGGTAGGTCAATGGCAGGTAAAGGGTGCGCCCGGTGAGCCGTTCGCCCGCCGGTTGCAGCGCCACATCGACGCTGGTCACGAAAAACGATTGGTCGATGCCCACCACGATATGGTCGGGCACCGGCGCGCCGGCGGCATGCGCCAGTTGCGCAATCCACGCCCATAAGGCCGGGGCCTTGTCGCGCCCCAGGGTTTGTCCCAGAAATGCCGAGGACGGGCGCTCCAGCACGTGCCATTGCTGGCGCAGCCGCTTGATCAGCAGGCACCCCGCCCACAGCACGCCAAGCACCGGCACCGCCACCAGCAGCATGAACCAGCCGCCAGCCTTGAAATGGCTCCAGCCCCAGCTCAGTTCATACGCCAGGCTCAGCGCCAGCGCGCCGACCAGCAGCGCAGTGTAGGCCACCAGCCAATGCCCCAGGGCACGCCAGCAGAGGAGCAGGCGGTCGTAGAGAAAGTCCCTGGATTGCCGCGCGCGCCAGGCGTCCAGCCGCAGCTTGAGCCACGTCGCGGGCCCCGCCACCAGCGCGGCGAGGGCCAGCCAGTACGCCAGCGCCGCCAGGGCCTGACGTACACGGATCCAGACGGGGTCGATGACCTGTGCCTCTCGCAGCACCTCATCGGCGCGCCAGCCCTGCACACTGGCCCAGCCCATCAGCGCCAGCGGTAACAACAGCAGCATCAGCGCCCATGACCCGCGTCCGAATCGGCCCATGGCTCAGTTGGCCTGCAGATAATCGGTCAGGAACGCCTGCGCATTGCCTTGGCTGGACAGCGACTCGTCATAGCCGACGCTCAGCGCTTGGGCTTCGCCGGGCAAGTACAGCTCGCCCCAGCTTTGTTGCAGCACCAGCACCACGAATTTCTGGCCGTCCACGCGGGTGGAGTAGCGGGTGTCCTTGGCGGTCTTTTCCACGGTCATTTTCTGGATCTTCAGGTTCCAGTCGTGATCCACGCCCTCCACCTGCACCAACGCCTGGTTGTCACTGCGCGCACCGATGCGCAGGGTCCAGACCTTCACACCGCCCGCGCCGGCATAGGCCAGCACTTTCTCCGCGACTTCCGGGCGATTGTCAGCGTGGGCAAGCCCCGCCATCACGGCCAGCACCAGGCCCAGCAGGGCCGCCCACTTGCGATAAATCAACATATCCGCTTCCTCAAAGTTTCAAAGCCGATCATTGAAATCAACACGCGGGGGTCTGCCAAGCGGTCCGGCCGCTGCGCACAACAATTAGGCCGTGGCTCACAACAACTGATCCGGTTGCCCGATGTCGGTATCATGCAACGCTGCCAACCAGCTCTGACGGACGCTTTTTCAATGGACCGCCGCAACCCGTATCTCGATACCCAATTCTGCTTTGATCATCCAGAAGCACTGGCCCAGGCCGGCGTATTCGATGACAGTGCGCGGCAGGTCATGGGCAGCGCAATCGGGCATTACCGTGCGCAGACGGTGCAGCCGTACTTGCAGTATTTCGACTGTGACTTGCTGTTCCCCGAGCCGTTGAGCATCCATAAAGTGCTGCCCGACAGCGTGTGCATCGTGCAAGTGCTGGGTGGGCAGTGGCAGCATCGGGTGGACGGCGTGCTGAACCACTACACGCCCGGCGCCCCCCATGTGCTGGGCTTGAGCGAAAGCATGGAAGCCATGGACCAGATGCCCGCAGGCAGCCGTGCACGCATGGCCGGGCTGCGCATCGGTGGCGACTACCTGCGCGAGATGGCCGAAGAAGACCCGGCACTGCAACCGTTGTCCACGCTGCTTGGTGATGGGATGCACTTTTCAGAGCTGAACGGCTGCCACGCCGTTGGGCGCTTGCTCGAGCGGCTTTATCACTCACCTTACGAGGGCACGCTGGAACGGCTGAACCAGGAAAGCCTGAGCCTGGCCGTGCTGGTCGAACTGGCCGCGCATCTGTCTGCGCCGCCGGTCGAGCCTGCGGCCACGCTGCGCAGCCATTCGGACCTGGCACACGAAGCACGCTTTCAGCTCGACGCCAACCTGATGAACCCGCCCGGCACCCAGGCGCTGGCACGGCAGTTGGGTGTGGGCGAAACCACCCTGAGACGGGCTTTCAACCGCGTGTATGGCCAGTCGATGCTCGATTACGTGCGCCACCAGCGCCTGGAACTGGCGCGCACCCTGCTGCGTCAGCGCAAATGGCACGTGGCGCAGATTGCCCACCGCGTGGGCTATGCCAACCCTGCCAACTTCAGCCATGCCTATAAAGCGTATTTCGGCCATCCGCCGGGGGCTGAATCCTGATGCCTGCTGCGCCTGAGCCCTTGAAAATCGTGGCCTGACCATTTTTTGCGCTTGCCTGTTCAAGGACAAGGCATTGTGATATCACTGCTCTCAAAGCCGCGATCCAAAGCGGCTGGCCTGGAGAGCTGGCGATGAGGGTATTTGGCCTGGCAGTACTTGTCCCAACCTGCGCCGTCAGCTCGCTGATCTGTACGGGTGACACGGCGATCGCCTTGGCAGCCAGTTTCCTGTTTTATCTCAGCGCCGTTTTGCTCTACATGTACCCATCGATCTGCGTCGCCCTCCTCCACCCGAACCCTCCGCGTGCCTTGCTCAAGATCAATCTCCTCGCGGGGTGGACCGTATTCGGTTGGGTCAAGGCCTATCGTTGGGCGCTTGCCGAACTGCATGAGCAGGAGGCCAATGTACTCAAGCGCAAAGATTGAAAGTGATGGCCTATTGGCACTTTTTGCACGCGCACGGGTCAATCGTGCATCACTACTTACGCTAGTACGTCATCATGCACAGCTGGAAGAAAATATCGTTGACTGAGGGTCTGGAGCGGAGTCTGCCGGGGCATACGGTGGATTGCGTTTTGATCAACGGCTGGACGGCCACCGTTTTTGTCAGGCAGCCAGAACATGAATCGATGTTTTGCACGACGGGTATCAACCTGGCCAAGCTGGCAGACAGCTCGAGCGTTCAGCAACTCGCTGACGAGATAACGTTTGAGGTTGATATGTCCAGGAACAGGAGCGCCGGCTAGCGCTCCCCTATCGACTTATTCTGCAGTGCTGGCGAGGTATTCGCCGGCTCGGCGAACAAGCTTCCTCCACTCTCTCCCATTGATGAGGCCGGTGCTCTCCATATCGTCGGCCCTGCTCAGCAACTTGAAATATTGATCCTCAATATCCTCGTGGTTTACGGCCTGGGCATACATTTCAGCCCAGCTTTGCACAGCGGAACGCCGCATTGGATGTTGCATGTGAGCACCTGATTATGTCCGCGCAGATAGAGCGGTGCCCTTCAAAAATCGTTCAGTAGTGCGAGGGGAGATCCGACCAACGGTGGCGCGAGGCCATTATCGATATCGATACCGCGCAGGTTGCGCTCGGTGTTTTCAAATGGCACACCCTCTCAATTTCGCTGCAAAAGCGTGTTGGGCGCGACGCCGAACTCCTTGCGAAACGCATGGCTGAAATGCGAGAAGTCAGAAAACCCGAAGTCCAGCGCGGCCTGCGAGACACTGCGCACCTGGCCACGCTCGATCGCTTCCCGGCTGGCATTCAGCCGTTCTCTCCAGATCTCCGCCGCAGGGGTCTTCTGGTAGCGCGCAAAGGCACGCGTAACGGTGCGGGTAGATACATTGTGGGCTTGGGCGATGGCCTCGATCGACAGATCCGGCTCGGCCAGATGGCGTTGGATGTACTGCATGATGCGGCCGTAGAGGTCCAGTTCCTGGTGAACGGCCTTCAGGTCCTGGAGTTCCAGGCTGATCACCAGCAGGTCGAGCAACGCCTCTGAATAACGACTGGAAATGCCTTCATCCTGGAATGCAGCAGGCGTATTAGCCGCGTGGCGCAGCATTTCACGCAAGGGGATCACGCCAGGCCGTCGATCATCGAGGACCATCGCGGTGTAATCCGCAATACGCGGCAGGCGTTCACTGAGCAGGGCTCGCGGGATGCGCACCAGGTGGTTTTCGGTACCACCGAGGCTGAATCGGAACGCTTGCGTTGCGTCATAAAGAAACAAATTACCGGTTGCCAGGCTGGCTTTCCTGCCGCCCTGTTCAATCTGGCCATGACCGTTTCTGGCAAACCCCAACCATAAATCGTCGGCCGGACCGCTGCGCAGATGCTGCTCGGAACGCTCCCAATAATGCAGTGGCGATGACAGCGAACAGATGTCCAGAGCGCCTAACGCATTGACCGCGAGCGCGCCATCGAAACTGCTCTGGGACAGGGGTTTGCTGTCGGCCGCCAGGCAATGGCGACAGACCACTTCTTTCCAGTATTCAAAGCGACGGGGTGCGGCGACAGCGAGGGTCGAATACTGAGTACTTGGATTCATGACACTGACCTCGGTACAGCAATGCAGTAAGAGCTGGAAAAGGTGTTACCGGCTTTTCAGCGCTAGCAATTAACAGGCCAGGCGCCTTCAGGGGCGCAGGTGAGTGATCGACACGCGTCTGTCACCGACATTGTCTCCCCTCGCCCGTATGCCGGGTGCCGACCTCGCCCTACCCATTAAGAGGCACGGCCCCGTGTGTTTACAGCGGTGGTGCACCAACCTCGATCATGCCCGCGCGCGCCTGCTTACGCTGTCTTTTCCAACCAAACGGTTGTCTCGACGAACCAAGCGGCTGCGCGTCGTCACGCCTAATTTCCACCTCACAGCAACTCAACCCCCGCTGATGAGGCTCGCCATGCATCGACCCTGTTCACCCCCCTTGGCTGACACCTCCTGGCTCCTGCAGAGGCGCGACCTCGTGCCTGAAGAGTCGGCGTATTGGTTGATCGAGTGGGGGGCGATGAAGCTGCTGCACCGACGACAGACCGCCAAGCGCGGCCAGCCGCCCAAGTACTGATGCCCAACCGTAGGCCTGAACCAAAATAACGAGGAGCCCAACATGGAATCTGCAATCGACACACATCTCAAATGCCCACGCACCCTGTCTCGCCGCGTCCCCGATGAGTACCAGCCGCCCTTTGCAATGTGGGTGGCACGCGCCGACGAGCATTTGGAACAGGTGGTGATGGCTTACTTCGGCGTGCAGTATCGCGGCGAAGCGCAGCGCGCAGCCGCGCTGCAGGCGATGCGTCATATCGTCGAAAGTTTCAGCCTGGCCGATGGCCCGCAGACCCATGACTTGACCCACCACACCGACAACAGCGGCTTCGATAATCTGATTGTGGTCGGCTACTGGAAGGACCCGGCGGCTCACTGCCGCTGGCTGCGCTCGGCACCGGTCAACGCCTGGTGGGCGTCAGAGGACAGGCTCAACGACGGCCTTGGCTATTTTCGCGAGATCAGCGCACCGCGCGCCGAGCAGTTCGAGACGCTGTACGCCTTCCAGGACAACCTGCCCGGTGTCGGCGCGGTCATGGATAACATCAGCGGCGAAATCGAAGAGCACGGTTACTGGGGCTCGATGCGCGACCGCTTCCCGATCTCGCAGACGGACTGGATGAAGCCGACGAGCGAGCTGCAAGTGATCGCCGGTGACCCGGCCCAAGGTGGGCGCGTGGTGGTTTTGGGGCATGACAACCTCACGCTGATCCGTTCCGGCCAGGACTGGGCGGATGCCGAGGCTGAAGAGCGCTCGCTGTACCTCGACGAAATCCTGCCGACCTTGCAGGACGGCATGGACTTCCTGCGAGACAACGGCCAACCGCTGGGCTGCTACAGCAACCGGTTCGTGCGCAATATCGACCTGGACGGCAACTTTCTCGACGTCAGCTACAACATCGGTCACTGGCGCTCGGTGGAGAAACTCGAACGCTGGGCCGAATCCCACCCGACCCACCTGCGCATTTTCGTGACCTTCTTTCGCGTGGCCGCGGGCTTGAAGAAGTTGCGGCTGTACCACGAAGTATCGGTATCGGACGCCAAGAGCCAGATCTTCGAGTACATCAACTGCCATCCGCAGACCGGCATGTTGCGCGACGCGCAAGTATCGCCCGCCTGACGCCAGCCCTGACTCCACTTTTAGCCCTGCGCTTTGCCTGACTGGCGATAGCGGGGCTCTTTTTGCCCGCAAAAAGGATCCTCGACCATGAAACAGTTTCGTTACCTGTCGCTTGCAGCCCTCCTCCCCAGCCTTTGCGCTCACGCGGTCGAGGTAGCCCCTGGCGACTACGAGCAGTTACCCGCTGATGCAACGCTTGGCCTGCTCTACTACCAGCACTCCACCACGAACAGTGCCTACGCCCAAGGCCACAAAATCAGTTCCGATTTCAACCTGACTTCCGACGTTGGCATTCTGCGACTGCTGCACGTCTACCAGCTGAGCGAGCGACTCACCGTCTCGCCACAACTCCTGTTGCCCTTCGGCCATGTCTCAAGCGGCGGTGACGCTTCCGCCTTGGGCAACACCAGTGGCGTGGGCGACCTCATTCTCACCGCGCCGCTCAAATACACGCTAAACGATGCCAAAGACGTCCTCGGCGCCACCGCTTACCTCTACGTGCCTAGCGGCAACTACGACAAGAACGACGCGCTCAACCTGGGCGAGAACCGCTGGAAGGTTGACCTCCAGGCGGCCTACATCAAGCACTTCTCGGAAAAGTGGGCCGTCGACCTCGTAGGCGATGCCATTTGGTATGGCGACAACAACGACTTCGGCGCCAACTCCGCCCGCAGGGAGCAGGACGTTTCCTACGAAACCCAGTTGATGGGCCGCTACATGCCTGACCCGACCACCGCGCTGGCCATTGGCTTTGGCCACAACTGGGGCGGTGAAACCCAGGTCGCGGGTGTCAACCAGGACGACAAGATGCAGACCACCAACTTTCGCGTCACCGCCACCAAGTTCGTCACCGCCAAGGACCAGCTTCAGCTGCAACTGGGCCGCGACCTGTCCGTGGAGAACGGGCCAAAGGAAAACTTTCGCATGAACCTGCGTTACGCACGGGTTTTCTGACCCCTGTCCGCCTGGATCAAACGGTTGTCTTCACCAGCCAAGCGTGCGCGCGAGAGCAGATCTAACGTGAACCCGCCAGCCGTAGCCAATGAGATTGTCCCCACTGAAACGGAGAAATCACACATGACCGACCAACAACCCGCCCTGGAACAACAGCCCTCCCTCTACACGCGCCTTGGGGGCTACGACGTTATCTATCAGTTCGCCGGCGCCGTGTTGAGAAAAACAATGGGCCACCCTGCCATCGGGCACATCTGGGCGCATATGTCCGAATCAACGTTCCAGAAAGAACACATCAATTTTGTCGATTTCCTCTCTGAGCACTGGGGCGGAAGCGCCAAATACCGGGGGCGGGACATGGTCACCGCGCATCGAGGCATGGGGCTTACCGAGGTGCACTGGCAAGCCGTGCTCGATTGTCTCGAGGAGTGCTACAACGACTACGACCTGGCGGCGAACCTGCGCAAAGAGGTCAATGACTTTCTCATCAAGTTCAAGCCGGCGGTGATAGGTAGCCCCTCCTATCGGGACGTCGTACTCGCCCACCCTGAAATGGACCCCGCCAAGGGCATGAAAAGCGTCGGCGTTATCTGGCCCAAACACGAGAAGTCATCTGCGCAAGACGCAACGCCTGAACCCCAGAAATAAGCCGTTTGGATCTTCAGGGCATACGCCCTGCTGCCGGGGTTCGCCCTGGCAGCTGAAGCTCACGGGACACACCCGTCCCTTTCAACCAAATGGCTGTCTTGCTCAACCAAGCGCCGTTCGATCACCAGAGATAGCTTAGTCACAGACCCCAGTCACGCGGACGCCTTTGCAGGACCTCGCCGCGAGACATGTGCACAGACATTTGCCAGCCCACTTCAGGAAACAGGACGTCTCATGGCCATCATCCGCCCGACTGTCGAACAACTGCAGGACCTCGCCACCAGCCTGCACATACAGCTGACACGCGAACAAGCCAGCGAATATCTGGCACTCATGCAACCCAGTTTCGATGCGTACGACCTGGTCGATGATCTGCCCGATTTCACACCGCTGGTGCGCTACGAGCGCAGCGCGGGCTATCGCCCCTCGCACACTGAAAATACGCTCAACGCCTGGTACTACAAGACGGAGGTGATGGGCGCCAGTTCAGGCACGCTGGCGGGCAAGACCGTCGCTCTCAAAGACAACATCGCCCTGGCCGGCGTCCCGATGATGAACGGCGCCGCGCCACTGGAGGGGTTTGTCCCTTCGTTCGACGCCACCGTGGTCACGCGTTTGCTCGATGCCGGCGCGACCATCCTCGGCAAAGCCACCTGCGAGCACTACTGCCTCTCGGGGGGCAGCCACACCTCTGACCCAGCCCCGGTGCACAACCCTCATCGTCACGGTTATGCCGCTGGCGGTTCCTCATCGGGCAGCGCTGCCTTGGTCGCCGCCGGTGAGGTGGACATCGCCGTGGGCGGCGACCAAGGCGGCTCCATCCGCATCCCGTCGGCTTTCTGCGGAACCTACGGAATGAAGCCAACCCATGGCCTGGTGCCCTACACCGGCATCATGGCGATTGAAGCAACCATCGATCACGTCGGCCCGATTACCGCCAACGTGCGCGACAACGCGCTGATGCTGCAGGCCATGGCCGGTTCCGATGGCCTCGACCCACGCCAGGCAGCGCCGCAGGTCGATGACTATGGCAGCTACCTGGGGCGGGGCGTGAGCGGGCTCAGAATCGGCGTGGTGCAGGAAGGGTTCGCGCTGGCCAATCAAGACCCGCGTGTGGCGGACAAGGTGCGCGAGGCCATCGCCCATCTCGAGGCCTTGGGCGCGCAGGTCGAGCCGGTGTCCATTCCCGAACACAACCTGGCGGGATCGCTGTGGCACCCCATCGGCTGCGAAGGTCTGACCATGCAGATGATGCATGGCAACGGCGCCGGCTTTAACTGGAAAGGCCTGTACGACATCGGCCTGCTGGACAAACAAGCCGGCTGGCGCGAACAGGCCGACCAATTGTCCGCATCTCTCAAGCTCTGCATGTTCGTCGGTCAATACGGCCTGACGCACTACAACGGGCGTTACTACGCCAAGGCCCAGAACCTGGCGCGCTTTGCCCGGCAAGGCTATGACAAGGCATTGCAGTCCTATGACCTGCTGGTGATGCCGACCACTCCCATCACGGCCCAACCGCACCCGCCAGCGCACTGCTCGATCACCGAATACGTGGCGCGCGCCCTGGAAATGATCGGCAACACCGCGCCTCAGGACATCACCGGGCATCCCGCCATGTCGATTCCGTGCGGCTCGGTGGACGGCATGCCCGTCGGCTTGATGCTGATCGCCAGGCACTACGCCGAAGGCACCATCTACCAGGCGGCGGCGGCGTTCGAAGCCGCGGTGGACTGGCGCACGCTCTGAGTTTCAACCCTGCAAAACAATAAGAACGACCGGCACGTTTCAATCACTCCACAACCGCGTTGACTGATAGGAGATACCTCAATGAGTCCATCTACGCCCACTTCTGCGAACACCTCGACACCCGGCGAACGAGCCTGGGCATTGTTTCAAGTCCTCAAGAGCAAGGAGCTCATCCCACAGGGTTACGTCGAGCAGCTCACGCAATTGATGGAGCACGGCTGGAGCCCGGAAAACGGTGCCCGCGTGGTCGCCAAGGCCTGGGTCGATCCGCAGTTCCGGGCGCTGTTGCTCAAGGACGGCACTGCCGCCTGCGCCCAGTTTGGCTACACCGGCCCGCAGGGCGAATACATCGTCGCCCTGGAAGACACGCCCCAGCTGAAAAACGTGATTGTCTGCAGCTTGTGTTCCTGCACCAACTGGCCTGTGCTCGGCCTGCCGCCTGAGTGGTACAAGGGCTTCGAGTTCCGTGCGCGCCTGGTTCGGGAGGGCCGCACCGTACTGCGTGAGCTGGGCACCGAGCTGCCGAGCGACGTGGTGGTCAAGGTCTGGGACACCAGCGCCGAAAGCCGCTACCTGGTGCTGCCGGTACGGCCTGAAGGCACCGAGCATATGAGCGAGGAGCAGCTTCAGGCCCTGGTGACCAAAGACGTGCTGATCGGCGTCGCCCTGCCCCGCGTTGATTGAGACAAACAACGCCCCATCGTTCAATTACCGGAGTTTCAATTATGGATGGTTTCCACGATCTCGGCGGTTTCCAAGGCTTTGGCAAAATCCCTCACACCATCAATAGCCTGGACTACAAAAAGGTCTTCAAGCAGGACTGGGAGCACCTGGCCTACAGCTTGATGTTTATCGGTGTCGATCAACTGAAGAAGTTCAGCGTGGACGAAGTGCGTCACGCCGTCGAACGCCTGGATGTTCGCCAACATGTCGGCACCCAGTACTACGAGCGCTATGTCATCGCGACCGCTACCCTGCTGGTCGAAACCGGCGTGCTCACCCAGGCCGAACTCGACCAGGCGCTGGGTAGCCACTTCAAGCTGGCGAACCCGGCGCATGCTGAAGGCCGTGCGGCGATCACCGGGCGAGCACCGTTTGAGGTCGGCGATCGGGTGGTGGTGCGCGACGAATATGTGGCGGGGCATATCCGCATGCCGGCCTACGTACGCGGCAAGCAGGGCGTGGTGTTGCATCGCACCTCGGAAAAATGGCCTTTCCCGGATGCCATAGGTCACGGCGATACCAGCGCGGCGCATCAGCCGACCTACCACGTCGAGTTCCACAGCAAAGACCTGTGGGGCGACGCGGCAGATGAAGGTTTCGTGGTGGTCGACCTGTTCGAAAGCTACCTGGACCCGGCCGAGGGCCGTCCAGCGGTGAACGTGTGATGGACGGCGCCCAGGCGGGCCGACTGCCGGTGACCGTGCTTTCCGGCTTCCTCGGCGCCGGCAAGACCACCCTGCTCAACCACATCCTGCGCAACCGCGAGGGCCTGAGAGTCGCGGTCATCGTCAATGACATGAGCGAGATCAACATCGATGCCGCAGAGGTGCAGCGCGATGTGTCGCTGCACCGTGGCCGCGATGAGTTGATCGAGATGAGCAATGGTTGTATCTGCTGCACGCTACGCGCCGATCTGCTCGAACAGATCAGCGCGCTCGCGCGTCAACAGCGCTTCGATTACCTGCTTATCGAGTCCACCGGGATCTCGGAGCCGATGCCGGTCGCGGAAACGTTCGCCTTCCTTGACGCCGAGGGCTTCAGCCTCAGCGAACTGGCGCGGCTCGATACCTTGGTGACGGTGGTCGACGGCAGCTGTTTTCAAGCATTGCTGGAGTCACCGGACGGCGTCGCCCGCGACGACGCCCAGGCAGACGCGCCCAGACGCCCGCTGGCGGACCTGCTGATTGAGCAGGTGGAGTACGCCAACGTGATCCTCGTCAACAAGCTGGACCTGATCGACGAGCCGGCCTATCAGGCTGTGCGGGCGATCCTTGCGGGCCTTAACCCGACCGCGCGGATCCTGCCGATGACCCAGGGCAACGTCAGATTGGCCAGCATCCTCGATACCCGTCTGTTCGATCTACCCAGCCTTGCCGCAGCACCGGGCTGGATGCGCAAGCTGGAGCCTGACAGTGCAACGGCGTCCGAGTCGGACACCTACGGCGTGACCTCCTGGGTGTACCGCGAGCGCGCACCGTTTCACCCCCAGCGCTTGCTCGACTTGCTCAAGCGCCCCTGGAGCAACGGGCGCCTGTTGCGCAGCAAAGGTTACTTCTGGCTTGCCAGCCGACACCTGGAAACCGGCTTGCTGGTACACAGCGGCAAGCAGTTCCAGTGGGACTATGTGGGGCATTGGTGGAGCTTCATAGCGCCGTCGCAATGGCCAAAGGACGAATACCGCTTGCAAGGCATCATGGCCAAGTGGGACGGCGTGGTCGGCGACTGTCGGCAGGAGTTGGTCTTTATCGGCCAGGACCTCGATACCCAGGCGTTGCAGCGCGAACTCGACCATTGCCTGCTCAGCCCCGAGGAAATCGCCGCGGGCCCGGCGGCCTGGCCCGCCCTGCCGGGGGCGACGACCTTTGACACCCGTGCCTTGTCGGCCAGCCCGACGGCGTCCATTTAACCGAGCTAGAGGTGTTTATGCTTTTTTTCAGCCGCACCGCCCGCTGGGTATTGGCGCCGCTCGCCGACAGGTTGGAGCAACCTGACCAGGCCTGCGCGCCCGTGTCGTCGAACAACCCATTACTGCGCCGCCTGCTGACCGGCGTCGACCACCTGCTGCAGGAGCGGCAAACCCTGAAGGCACAGGCACGTGCGCTGGCTGCGCAAGTCGCCCAATTGGAAGCACACCTGGCCGATCGTAACCAACAGACGCGCCAACATGAGGCGTACTGGGACCTGGTCAGCCAAGGCGCGGATGAACTGTTCTGGGTACTGGAACTGCAGGGCACCCCGGCCCCCGCGCCGACCTCTGCCATGCAGTGGGCGGGACCGACGTCGATCCAGGTCCAGGGGGTTAATCAACTGAGCCGATGGAGCGACCAGTTGCACCCGGCAGACCAGCCAGTGCATCTGGATGCGCTTACCCGGCATCTGGCCGATCGCAGTGGGCGCACGCCGTTTGCGTTGGACGTGCGCATGAAGCCTGCCGGCGACGGCGACTATCGCTGGTGCCGGGTCAGCGGAGTAGCGCGACGTGACGCACAAGGCATGGCGCTGGCCATCGGCGGCAGCGTGCGTGATATTCACGAGCAGCACCTGCATCACGAGGGCCTTGAGCTTGCGGCCACCCGCTTCGATATATCCCGGGAGATGCTGCATGACGGGCTGTGGGATATCGAGGTGGTGGCCGGCGACCCGGCGAACCCGAAAAACACCATTTGGTGGTCGTCACAAATGCGCCGGCTGCTGGGCTGCAACACCGTCGAGGAGTTCCCCAACACCCTGGAAAGCTGGACCTCGCGCTTGCACCCCGAGGACAGCGCGCGGGCCATTACGGCGTTTGTCGCCCATGTTGAAGACCGTAGCGGCAAGACCCCTTTCGACGTGGACTATCGCCTCAAACACCAGAACGGCAGTTACCGCTGGTTCCGTGGCCGCGGGCAAACGCGCCGGGCGCAGGACGGCTCCCCGCAGCGGGTGGTGGGCGCGATCACCGATATCCACGCCCGCCATGAAGAAAGCACGATGCGCGAGGCGCAGGCACAACAACATCGGGTGATGCAGGACACCCTCAACAAGCTCACGCAGATTGTCGCCACCATCCAGGGCATTGCCAGCCAGACCAACCTGCTGGCGTTGAACGCCGCCATCGAGGCGGCACGCGCTGGCGATGCCGGGCGCGGGTTCGCGGTGGTCGCCGATGAAGTACGCAAACTCGCCACCCGCACCAGCCAGGCAACCCAGCAAGCGGCCGAGATGATGCACAACTGATCAGATGAACAGCCCACGCGGCAGGCGTGGACACACAACCTATTCCAACAATAACAATCGGGTGCGTTATGCGCGATTACACCTCAGCAGTGAACTCTTTCGACTTTCTACAATTGGCCGCCCGGGACTTGCACGGCGAGCTGAATGCCTTGAATGCCTGTGTCGAATGCTGCGACCGGCACGCCGAGGGCGATGCCGTCGCGTTGTATTGCGAAACGCGGGATGGCCGCGCCACGCGCCACACCTTCCGCGAACTGCAGGACCACGCGGCGCGCTTCGGCAATTTCCTGCGCGAGCAAGGCGTCCAACCGGGAGATCGTGTCGCGGGCCTGATGCCCCGCACGGTTGAATTGTTGATCGCCATTCTGGGGACCTGGCGCATCGGCGCGGTCTACCAGCCGCTCTTTACCGCCTTCGGTCCCAAGGCCATCGAGCAGCGGTTGGGTTGCTCGAAGGCACGCTGGATCGTGACCGATGCCCTCAACCGCCCCAAGCTGGATGATGTCAGCGACTGCCCGCCCATCATCGTGACTGACGCAGCCCCGGTGCATCCGGGCGATTACGACTTCTGGCGTACGCTGGATCAGCACACGACGCAATGTACGCCGCAATTGCTGGACGCCAGCGCACCGTTTTTGCTGATGTGCACCTCCGGAACCACGGGGCCGGCCAAACCGCTGGAGGTGCCCTTGAGCGCCCTCCTGGCCTTCAAGGGCTACATGCGTGAAGCGATCGATCTGCGCGAAGACGACCGCTTCTGGAACCTGGCCGACCCGGGTTGGGCCTATGGCTTGTATTACGCGGTCACCGGCCCGTTGGCGTGCGGCCACGCCACGCTGTTCTATGACGGCGCGTTCTCGGTGGACACCACCTGCCGGATCATCAAAAAATACGCGATCAGCAACCTGGCCGGCTCACCTACGGCCTATCGCTTGCTGATCGCGGCGGGCGCGGAGTTCGCCGACGCTGCGCGGGGTCAGCTGCGTGTGGTCAGCAGCGCCGGCGAGCCGCTCAACCCCCAAGTCATCCGTTGGTTTGCCGAGCAGGCCGGCGTGGTCATCCATGATCATTACGGCCAGACCGAAATCGGCATGGTGCTGTGCAATCACCATGGGTTGCAGCACCCTGTTCGTGAGGGCTCGGCCGGTTACGCGATGCCGGGCCATCGGATTGTCGTGCTCGATCATCAGCAACGGGAACTGCCGGCCGGCCAGCCTGGCGTGTTGGCGGTGGACCGCGAGCGCTCGCCCCTGTGCTGGTTCAATGGATACTTCGGCATGCCGACCCAGGCGTTTGTCGGCCGTTATTACTTGAGCGGCGATATCGTTGAGCTCAATGACGACGGCAGTATCAGCTTCGTCGGCCGCAACGACGACGTGATCACCACCTCGGGCTATCGCGTCGGGCCGTTTGATGTGGAGAGTGCTCTCATCGAACACCCGGCCGTGGTTGAGGCTGCCGTCATCGGCAAACCCGACCCGCAACGCACTGAGCTGATCATGGCGTTTATCGTGTTGAACCGTGAGTACCTGCCCAGCTCCGAGTTGGCTGAGGTGCTGCGCCTGCATGTCCGACAGCGCCTGGCCGCGCATGCGTACCCTCGGGAAATCGAATTCGTCGAGCAACTGCCCAAGACCCCTAGCGGCAAATTGCAGCGATTCATCCTGCGCAACCAGGAAATCGCCAAGCAGCAGGCACTCGCCACATGACCCAGCGGAGGAGAATCTTGTGCTGAGCCGCTCGGAGTTCCAGCGTCGGGCGCTGGAGGTGTTCAAGGAGCGCAGTTTCAGCCAGGTCAGCATGCGTGAACTGGCGGCGCACATCGGCATAAGTCCCGGCGCGATCTATCACCATGTGGAGAGCAAGGAAACGCTGCTGTTCGAGTGGTTGATGGAGCTGTATCAGGCGTTGCTGGCGCACGTCGAGCGGGTCACAACGCAACGACTGACGCCTGCGCAACGCCTGACGACACTCATCGAAGGCCATCTTCAATTGCATGAAACCATGGGCGCGCACTTCAAGCTGGCGGTCATGGACGCCAACTGCCTGAGCGCGCCGATGGAAGACTGCGTGCGAGGGCTGAGAGCAGCCTATGAGGCCAAGATACTGGGCCTGGTCGCACAACCAGGCCCTGAACCCTGCGGCGCCTTGCGCAACAGTGCACTCACGACCCTCTTGCCGATGCTCAACAGCCTGCCTACGTGGTTGAGCCCGATGATCGAAGATTCCCAGCGCAGAATCATTACGAAGACCATCGCCGTTGCGGTAGTGCGCGCTATCAAGTCGCTGCCCTGAAGCTCGTTCTCGGTTGTAGTGAGCGGGCTTGCCCCGCGCCGGGTGGCAGAGCCGCCCCGACAAGGACGCCGTGGTGTTTCAGGAAGATCGCAGTGACTGGATTTGGGGCGGCTGCGCCACCCAGCGCGGGGCAAGCCCGCTCACTACAACGATGCCAGATTTCAGATGTTTCTTTATGATGTGGCCTTTCGCTCAATGCCTCAGGAATCACCATGCCCGCCCTCACCTTCCGCAACGCACTGCCTGCCGACGCCGCGCGTTGCTTTGAGATCGAATCCAGCGCCTACGAAGGTGACGAAGCCGCCACCCTGGAGAAGATCACCACACGCATCGCCCAGTACCCGCAAGGTTTTTTGATCCTGCAAGCCGATGGCGCCGTGGTGGGTTTCATCAACTCTGGCTGCGCCCATGAGGTGGTGATGTCGGATGAGGCGTTCAAGGAGCTGGTAGGCCATTCGCCGCAAGCGCCGAATGTGGTGATGATGTCGGTGGTGGTCGACCCGGCTCATCAGGGCAAAGGCTATTCCAGACTGCTGATGACCGAGTTCGTGCAGCGCATGCGGGCGCTGGGCAAGCAGACCATTCACCTGATGTGCAAAGAGCAACATGTGCCGCTGTACAGCCGCATGGGCTACCGCTATGTGCAGCCTTCCCCGTCGGATCACGGCGGTATGGCGTGGCATGAAATGATAATGGCTTTTTAATAGCCTCCTATAGACCTTATTACCGGGGTGCCGTCCAACGAGGCACCACGAATTGACTCGGAATGCATTGATGTACAGGAATCAGCTTAGCCGTCTGTTAGCCTCCTCGTTGATTGCAAGCACCTTGATGACCATCGTGCCGATTGCCTTAGGGGCCACAGCCCAAGACATCGAGCACCTGCGCAACTCATCCATGGAACAGCGCCAGCGCGAAGCCAACCAGCGGGCCGAAGAGCAGGCACGCCAGGTCAGAGAGCAGATGCGCAGGACGGCTGAGGAGAATCGCCAACGGGCCAAAGACCTTGAAGACACGATGCGCCGCCACGAACAGGAGCGTGTGGAAGCCGATCGCAAATTACGCCTGGAGGCACGGGAGAAAGAGATGGCGCAAGAGGCTGCAAAGCGAATGCCGTTGAGGGTGCCGCCTGCTCACGCCTGCAAAGATTTGCCTGAGTGCGCATCAGACGCCTCGCCCCATTAATCGCTTGAAGCTTTGTAACCAGGCGTATGTCGAGTCAGACGGCAAAGTCGGATGGCAATACACGTAACACAACCGAGAAACCGCCATGACCACGCCCCTCATTGAAATCGGTGACCAACCCAACCCCGCAGCCGAGGGCATCCTCGGTAGCGGCCTGGCCGCATTTAATGAAGGCATTACCGGCGTGAACGATCGCCTGCCGCTGACGGTATTGCTCAAGTGTCCCGACACTCAGCGAATTCTCGGCGGCATCACCGGCAAGACCAGCCTGGGCATGGCCTTTCTCGACCTGTTCCACCTGCCCGAGTCGCTACGCGGTTCGGGCCTTGGCAGCCGATTGCTGCAAGCCTTTGAAGACGAAGCCCGCCGCCGAGGTTGCGCGCATGCGGTGCTGTACACCCTGAGTTTCCAGGCACCGGGGTTTTATGAGAAGCACGGCTGGCTGCGGTTTGGTGAAATCCCGTGTGAGCCTGCGGGCAGCTGTCGGGTGTTTCTGTCTAAGCCGCTGTGACACCCAGGCGTTTGCCAAACAACCGATTGCCATGGGTCTCCCCCTGGAAGGTGTAGGTCGGCGCGCCCAGCGCCACATACCCACGCCGCGGGTAAAAACCCAGCGCACGCTCGTTGCCCTCCCACACCGTCGCCCATAATAGCGAAGCGCCTGCTTGCACGGCACACTGCTCTGCCGCTTGCAACAACCGATAACCGACGCCCTGGCCGGTGAAGCGCTCCTGGATGTACAGACGCTGCAACTCGGCAACGTCCGGCGCCTCGATCATCGGGTGGCGCGTATCGAGTCTGATCTGGGCGAAACCAACCAGGTGTCGGTCGGCTTCGGCGACAAGCAGCGCAATGCCGGGCTCGGCCATCAGCGCCGTGATTGCATCCGGGGCGAACGCTTGCAGTGCCTCATTGGCAATCGAGCTTCGGATACCTTGGGTCGCGTAGGTGTCGAGAAACACCTGCATGCCCAGCACACCGATGCACAGGGCATCCTCGGTGGTGGCGGGGCGAAGGGTGATGGCGGGCATCGAGTGTCCTTATTCAAATGGATGAGGATTAAAGTCTTACCAACTGCCCGATGCCCCACCGCCGCCACTGGAACCGCCGCCCCCGGACGAACTGCTGCTGGAACTGGAGCTGCTGGAACCCGAATCGCTTGAGCCGCTCGAACCGGAGCCCGAGCCGCCAGTGGTCTTGGCAAAAATGAACAAGGCCACGAACGACGCAATCGGAAACGCCATCAGCCACCCGTGACGCCCGGCGTCGGCGATCAGCCCTGCCGCCACATACACCGCCACCGCCGCGCATAGGCGTATGGCAAATCCAACCCGACTGGTGTTCCAGGCGCTTCTCATGACCATCCACAGCACCAGGTAGGCCCCCAGTACCGCCAGTGCGCCCAGCGGCAATGCGAGCCAATGGATAAAGTTGACGTCGAGATACCAGTGGTCCACCACCAGCAGGCCAATGATGTAGGCCAGCAACCCCACCACGCCGTAAAACACCGGGCGCGCCATCCATAACGCGCCGAACGTGGCGCCGCCGATCAGCAAGGTCAGCGGCAGGATGAACAGGTTCGCCAACCACTCCCGGCCGCCGGCCAAAAAGCTCAGCAGCAGGGTCAGCACCACCGCTGTCACCAATGCCTTGCGCCAGCGCAGCTTGCCGGCAGCCATCAATACACCGCCAACCGCCCCCAGGATAAACGCGAGCGCTATCGCCAGCGCTTGGGGGTTCAAGCCGGGCCCTGCGACTTTGGGCAAGTCGCCGCCGTCCACCAGCACGGTCAGGTCATTGACCGCCTGTTGCACGCCGCCCGCATAGTCGCCCTGGCGAAACGCCGGGGTGATGTGTTCCTCGATGATGCGATGGGCCAGCAGGTCGGTCACCGTACCTTCGAGCCCGTAACCCACCTCGATGCGCACGTTGCGATCATCCTTGGCCACCACCAGCAGGATGCCGTCGTTGACGTCCTTGCGCCCCAGCTTCCAGGCGCGGAACAGTTGGTTGGCGTAATCCTCGATGCTAGAGCCGCCGGTGGTGGGCACCAGCAGTACCGCCATTTGTGCGCCTTTGCGCTGTTCGAGGGCCGCCAGTTGTTGTTTCAGACCGGCGGTAGTGCCCGCGTCAAGGGTGTTGGTGAGGTCAATCACCCGCTGGTCAAGAGCCACGCCGATGGGCGATGTGTCGGCCCGGGCCAGGCTGAGCAGGCCCACGAGCAGCAGTGCCACGAGGCTCACAACCGATTGCCGCAAAATCACCAGCATGTTTTGTTACCTGAAGTTTCTTCCTGAAGCTGCCGACTCTACCTTATCGGCGCTATAAGGCGTGACCCAGAGGGCGCGACTCTCTAAACTCCTAGAGCTATAGCACTAGGCCATAATCGAGAACTCATCCATGGACCTCCGCCACCGCAACAATATCCACGTGATGGGCAACGGCTGTGCGACGCTGGTGTTCTCCCATGGTTTTGGTTGCAACCAGGCGATGTGGAACTACCTGGCGCCGCATTTCCTGGAGCGTTTCCGCGTGGTCCTGTACGACCTCGTCGGGGCCGGCCTGTCGGACCTGGGCGCCTTCGACAAACACAAATACAGCGTGTTGGACGGTTACGCCCGCGACCTCAACGAAATTATCGACGCTTACGCCCAGGGCCAGGTGATTCTGGTGGGCCATTCGGTCAGCGCGATGATTGGCACCCTTGCCGACCGCCTGGCGCCCGGCGGCATTGCCGCCCATGTGATGATCGGCCCCTCGCCGCGCTATATCGACACCGATAACTACGTGGGCGGCTTCAATCGCAGTGATATCGATGACCTGCTCGACACCCTCGACAGCAACTACCTCGGCTGGTCGAGCGCCATGGCGCCGGTGATCATGGGCGCGCCGGGCCAACCGGCGCTCAGCACGGAGCTGACCGAAAGTTTCTGCCGCACCGAGCCGGACATCGCCAAGCAGTTCGCGCGCGTCACCTTCCTCTCGGACAACCGCGAGGACGTGCTCGGCCTGAACGTGCCGGTGCTGATCCTGCAATCGAGCGATGACCTGATCGCCCCGGTTGCCGTGGGCGAATACTTGCACAGCGTGCTACCCGACAGCACCTACTGCCTGGTCGACAACGTCGGCCATTGCCCGCACATGAGCGCGCCGCTGGCCTGCGCAGCGGCAATGGACGCCTTCCTGGCCCCCTGGGCGACCACCGATGCTGTCTGAGCTGTTCGACAACGCCGCCTGCGCGCTGGCCGTCACCGCTGAAGACGGCACGATTGTGCGAGCCAATGCTCGCTTCGGCGACTGGCTGGGGTTCGACCCAGACGAGTTAGGCGGCCGCCGTTTCCAGGATCTGCTGACCATGGGCGGGCGGATTTTCCACCAGACCCACCTGGCACCCATGCTGCGCATGCATGGCCGCATCACCGAAGTGAAGCTCGACATCCTGCACCGCGACGGGCACAAAGTGACCGTGCTGCTCAACGGTATCAAGCGCGAGGTGCCCGAAGGTGCGGTCTACGACCTGGCGCTGTTCGGCACCACCGACCGCGACAAGTACGAGCGCGAACTGCTCAACGCACGCCACCTCGCCGAAGCCCTCGTGCAGGAAAAAACCGCCGCCGAGGTCGCGTTGCAACAGGCCCAGGCTGAACTGCACGAGGCCTATGCGATTTCACAGCGCCGTGCATTGTTTGCCGAGCAGATGGTGGCGATCGTCAGCCACGACCTGAAGAATCCGCTGACCGCCATCCGCATGGCGTCCGACTTTCTCAGCCGTGGCGAACGCACAGCCCGGGAACAACAACTGCTCGGGCATATCAGCCAATCGTCCGAGCGCGCCCAGCGCATGATCGCCGACCTGTTGGACTTCACCCAGGCCCGGGTCGGCCAGGGCATCACCATCAAGACCGCGCCGCTGGACTTGCATGCGGTGATTCGCCACGCCGTGGATGAGTTGCGCGTGGCGTTCCCCAAGGCCACACTGGAACATCGAGCCGAGGGCCAGGGCCATGCCTGTCTGGACGCCGACCGGGTGCAGCAGATCATCGGCAACCTGGTGGCCAATAGCGTGGCGTATGGCGACCTGCAACAGCCGATCACCATCACCTCACGCCTGGGTGACGGCGGCTGCGAAGTGGCGGTGCACAACCACGGCGCGGCAATTCCCAAAGCGCTGCTGGCGGGGCTGTTCGAACCCATGACCCGGGGCACCGACCAAGGCAGCGACGTACGCAGCGTGGGCCTGGGCCTGTACATCGTGCGCGAACTGGCCAAGGTGCATGGCGGGGATGTGGCGGTGAGCTCCGATGCGGCCGACGGCACGACCTTTACCGTGACGTTTCAAAGCCCGTAGGCACTGCCCTGCATGATCGGCTCGACGCTGCCGGTCAATATCACCCCGCCCTGCCCGTCCCACTGCACGGTGACGGTGCCGCCGTCGCACTGCACGGCCACCGTGTCATCCAGTAAACCGCGGCGGATCCCGTTGACCACCGCCGCGCAGCAGCACGAACCGGAACCCAGCGGCACGCCGCCACCACGCTCCCAGATGCGCAGACGGATGTGGCGGCGGTCCAGTACCTGCACGAAATGCACGTTGGTTTTGGCGGGGAACCATGGGTGAACCTCCAGCGCCGGGCCCAGCGCCGCCACGTCGATGGCGGCGACGTCGTCGACAAAATACGTGCAGTGCGGGTTGCCCATGCTGCACGCCGCCGGCGCGCCGTCGATGGCCAAGGCGCGGGTGTCCATCGCTTCGGCCAGCGGCACGTCAGCCCAGCCCAGCGACGGCGGGCCCATGTTCACCGCCACCTGCCGCCCCGGCGCACGCGTGCAGGTGAGCAGGCCGCGGTCGGTGCGCAACACCACCGACTGCGTGCCGGTTTCATGCATCAGGCGGTCGGCCACCCCACGGGTGGCGCTGCCGCAAGTGGCCAGCGGCGTGCCGTTGGGGTTCCAGAATTTGACGCGCGCAGCGGCGTCCGCGCAGTCGAGCACTACGGCCAGTTGGTTGAAACCGATGCCGGTGTGACGGTTGCCCAAGCGACGGGCGATTTGCGCGGTGATCAGGTCGTCCTGGCCGCGACGGTCGATGATGATGAAATCATCGCCATGGGCGTGCATTTTCACGAACGGCAAGGGCATGGACAGTCCTGTGGGCGAGCGGGCGGTGAACGCCAGCATACTGAGTCGAGGGGAGTTTCATCAAACCCGGTCCAGCCCCATGCTAGCGTGGTCGCGTTCCAGCCCAGCCGAGCTTTTCATGAAAACCAACCGACTCGCCTTAATTGCGGCACTCGCCGTGTTGTCCCAGGGGGCCATCGCGGCCACTCTTTGCCAGCCGGTCGCCACCAGCCCGAATGCCAAGGTGTTGCTGGCGGCGGCGCAACGGCACTTGGGCGACACGCCCAACCCGCTGCCCCGTGTGCATACCGAAGGGACCTTGCCCAACCAGGGTATCCGCGAGCAGAGCATCGCCGCCGAAAAGGACTGGCCGATCATGCGCCAGGCCGCGCTGGCCTGGCGCATGAGTGGCGACCCGCGCTACCTCAAGCAAGTCGATAACGACCTGGCCGCCTGGGCCGACGTGTATCAACCGGACTTCAACCCCATCGACGAAACCAACCTCGACATGCTGATCAGCGCCTACGCGCTCACCGCCGACCACCTGCGGCTGGAGACCCGCGACGCCAGCCGTCGCTTGATCCAACGCCTGGGCAACGGCTACATCGCGCAGATCCAGCAATTTCACGGCGCGAAGAAAGGCACCCAGACCAATAACTGGCAGAGCCATCGCGTCAAGCTGGTGACCGTTGCCGCCGCCGCACTGGGTGATCGGCCGATGCTGGAGCAGGCGCTGCAACTGTTTAAACAGCAGATCACCGACAATGTCCTGCCCGATGGTTCGGTGACCGACTTCCAGGACCGCGACGCTCTGCATTACGTGGTCTACGACCTCGAACCGCTGGTGCAGGCCGCACTGGCGGCGAAACCCTACGGCATCGGCGGCGACTGGTTGAAGCTCAGCGCCAACGGCGCTTCCCTGGGGGCTGCGCTGGACTGGCTGGTGCCCTATGCCAACGGCCAGCGCAGCCACCAGGAGTTCGTGCACACCCATGTGCAATTCGACAAAGACCGCGCCAACGTCGGTGAAGCCGGCTACAGCGGCACCTGGCAACCCAAGAGCAGCGCCACGCTGTTCTGGTTGGCGGCACAACTGGACAGCCGTTACCTGCCGGTGGCCAAACAATTGGCCGAGCACCCGGCGGACTGGATCAGCGCCTGCTATTTGAAGTAGACATCGCTAGACTGGCTGCGCCCACTCTTCGAAGGATCGACCATGCTTATTGTCTTCAGCGGCCTGCCCGGCACCGGCAAGACCACCATTGCCCGGGAACTGGCACGCCGGCTGAGTGCGGTTTACTTACGTATCGATGTGATCGAGCAGGCGCTGCGCGAGGCGGCCGTATTGGCCGGCGAGGTGGGGGCCAGCGGCTACCACGTGGCGAATGCGCTGGCCCTGAGCAACTTGCGCTTGGGGCTTGGAGTGGTCGCCGACTGCGTAAACCCCGTCGAAGAAAGCCGGCAAGCCTGGCGCGCCGTGGCGACGACGGCGAGCGTCGAGCTGATGAATATCCAAGTGACCTGCTCGGATCGCCAGAAACACCAACGTCGCGTGGAAACCCGCACAGGCGATATCCCAGGGCTGACGCCGCCGACCTGGCAGGCCGTTGCGGCCCACGAGTACGTCGCCTGGACCGAGCCGACGTTGACGCTCGACACCGCGAACGTCACGCCGGACCAGTCACTGGCGCTGATCCTCGAACGGCTCAGCCGGGGAAGTTAGCCCGCAGCGCCTCAAGCCCGCCGCGGTAGACCCCGGCGAACAGCGCTTCAACCTGCTCATCCGTGGTGCCGGCCGCCGGGGTGAACACGCCGGACCAGGTCGCCTTCGCCGACGTGTCAGTCAAGGCTTCAACCTGCAAGGTCGCGAGGTACGCCGACACCGGGAACGGCGACTGTTCGATGGTGTAGCTGTAGGTGCGCGCCACGTTGTCGAACGTCTGCAGACGCTCGACCACCACACCGCCATCGGCCGCTTGCAGATGACGCACACGGCCGCCTTCGCGGGTTTCGCTCTTGACGATCAAGGGCAGCCACTCGGGCAGCGCATCGAAGCCGCCGACCAATTGCCAGACCTCATCGGCCGATGCCGGTATTTCAATCACGCAAGCTGCTGTTGCCACGGGTCATACTCCATTGCAGAAAAATCAGATCGCCATGCTGTCGACGACACCACCATCGACTCGCAACGCCGCACCAGTGGTGGCCGACGACAGCGGTGAAGCAATGTACGCCACCAGGTTCGCCACTTCATCCACATTGGCTGCGCGCTGGATGATCGACGTCGGCCGGGCGTTTCGCACAAACACATCCGCTTCATCCCGGGCACTGCGTCCGGATTTGGCCGTGGCGTCCTTGAGCATCTGCTCCAGGCCATCGGTAAAGGTCGGTCCCGGCAGGATCGCGTTGACCGTCACACCGGTGCCCGCCAGGCGTTTGGCCAAACCATGGGACACCGCCAGGTTGGCACTTTTGGTCACGCCGTAGTTGATCATGTCGGCCGGGATCGCAATGCCGGACTCCGAAGACACGAAGATCACCCGGCCCCAGCCCTGCGTCACCATGCCCGGCACATAATGCCGCGCCAGGCGCACGCCGGAGATCACGTTGACCTCGTAGAAACGCGCCCACTCGCTGTCGGGCGCGTCGAAGAAGTCCACATCATTGAAGATGCCCAGGTTGTTGACCAGGATGTCGGCATGCGGCTCGGCGGCGAACAGTTTTTCTGCGCCCTCCAGGGTGCCGAGGTCGGCGACCACGCCACGCAGGTCCGCTCCCGGCACGTCCTGGCGAATGCTTGCCAGCGCCGCATCCACCTTGCCCGCCTCTCGCCCGATCACCACCACGGTGGCGCCGGACTGCGCCAGGGCGCGGCCGATGCCCAGGCCGATCCCGGCGGTGCTGCCGCTGACGATGGCGACTTTGCCACTCACATCAATATTCATCATCGAAATCCTCACGTTGAATCAACCAGTCTCAGGGTCGTCATGACCGTTGAAAAGATCCTAGACGGCAAAGATCGGACCGTCCAAGACATACTGCGACCAACTTGAGTCCTTCAAGGTCTAGCCAGCGACAAGCCCGCGCAAACGCAAGCCGAGCATGCCCAGGGCTAACAACGGTGATCGCAACAGCTTGCCACCGGGGAAGGTCATGTGCGGCACGCGACTGAACAGGTCCAGGCCCCGGCTCTGCCCGGCATGAATGCCTTCGGCCAGCAAGCGCGCGCACCAGTGGGTCACGTTGAGCCCATGCCCGGAATAGCCCTGGGCATAGAACACGTTAGGGTACTGCTGCAACCGCCCGACCTGGGGAAAGCGATTGGCGGTAATGCCGATCTTACCGCCCCACTGGAACTCGATAGCGGTGCTGGCCAACTGCGGGAACACCTTGAGCATCTTCGGTTGCATGTACGCCGCGATGTCGGCGGGGTCGCGTCCCGAATAATGACACGCGCCCCCGAACAACAGGCGGCGATCAGCTGAAAGGCGGTAGTAATCCAGGCCGATTTTCTGGTCGCACAGCGCAAGGTTTTGCGGGATCAGTTGCCTGGCCTGCGTTTCGCTCAACGGTTCGGTCGCGATGATGTAACTGCCCGCCGGCAACACCTTGCCGCTCAGGCGCGGTTCCAACTCCTCCAGGTGGGCATTGCACGCCAGCACCAGGTGGCCGGCGCGCACCGTGCCGCCCGCGCAACGCACCTGTACCCTGTCGCCGTGGATCAGCTCCAGCACCGGGCTGTGCTCGAAAATCCGCACCCCGAGGGCCTCGGCCACGCGGGCTTCGCCCAGCACCAGATTGAGCGGGTGCAGATGCCCGGAGCCCATGTCCACCAGGCCACCGGCATACACCGTGGAGTCCACCACCTGCGCCATCGCGTGGCGTGGCACCAGACGGGTTTCGGGGGTGTACCCCAACTGCGCCAGGTGTTCCTGCTCACGCGTGAACGCAGCGAACTGCGCCGGGGTGTTGGCCAATTCGCAAAAGCCCCAGCGCAGGTCGCAGTCGATGCCGTGCTCGCGGATGCGCTCGCCGACCAGCGCCACCGAATCGATGCCGGCACGCTCCAGGTACGCCACGCCCTCCTCGCCGATGTACTTGGCGAACCCCGAGACATCGTGGCCGATGCCGCGAATCAACTGCCCGCCATTGCGCCCGCTGGCGCCCCAACCGATGCGCCGGGCCTCCAGCAGGATCACCGAAAGCCCGCGCTGGGCCAGCTCGATGGCGGTATTGACGCCGGTGAAGCCACCGCCGATCACACAGACATCGGCGTCAAGATCCGCGTCCAATACCGCACGCTCAGGCATGGCATTGGCCGTCGCCCGGTAATAGGAACGGGCGTGCTCACTGGACTGCATCATTTGTTGGTCTTCACTTTGCTCCAGGCGCGGGTCATCAGGCGCATGGTCGCCGGGGTTGGCGTGGTGGAAATATAGAGTTTGTCGAGCACCGCCTGGGGTGGGTAAACCTCAGGGTTGTTCACCAGTTCCGGGGCCATGAACGGCTTGGCCGCGGGGTTGGCGTTGGCATACCCCACCGAGGCACTGACCTTGGCGATCACCTCGGGGTCCAGCAGGTAGTTGATGAAGGCGTGGGCTTCTTTGACGTTGCCGGCGTCGGCGGGAATGGCCAGCAGGTCGAACCACAGGTTGGAGCCTTCCTTGGGGATCGAATAGGCGATGTTCACCCCGTTCTTGGCTTCCTTGGCACGGTTGGCGGCCTGGAACACGTCGCCGGAATACCCGAACGCCACGCAGATGTCACCGTTGGCCAGGTCCGAGATGTACTTGGAGGAATGGAAGTAGGTGATATACGGCCGCAGCGTCAGCAGCTTGGCTTCCGCCTCCTGGTAATCCTTGGGGTTCTCGCTGCGGGGGTCCTTGCCCATGTAGTTGAGGATCGCCGGGAACAGCTCGTCCGCCGAGTCGAGGAAGGCCACGCCGCACTGGTTGAGCTTCTTGATGTTTTCCGGCTCGAACAGCACCGCCCACGAGTCGATATGGTCGATGCCCAGCACCTGCTTGACCTTGTCGACGTTATAGCCGATGCCGTTGGTGCCCCACAGGTAGGGCACCGAGTGCGCGTTGCCTGGATCATTTTTCTCGAGCAGCGCGAGCAACTTGGGGTCCAGGTTCTTGAAGTTGGGCAACTGCGCACGGTCGAGCTTGAGGAACGCCCCCGCTTTCACCTGCCGTGCCAGGAAGTGGTTGGACGGCACCACCACGTCATAGCCGGTGCGCCCGGCCAGCAGTTTGCCCTCCAGGGTTTCGTTGGAGTCGAATACGTCGTAGATCACTTTTATCCCGGTCTTGGCCTGGAAATCCGCCAAGGTGGTGTCGCCGATGTAATCGGTCCAGTTGTAGACACTCACCGTTTGCGCCGCCTGGCTGGTGCTGCTGAAGGCGGCTACCAGGGCCAGCGGGAGAAGCTTTTTCACAAGACGCATATCGACACCCCTTTTTTGGTTTTTTAGACGCTCAACAACAGGAACTCACGCTCCCAGGAACTGATCACGCGCTTGAAATTCTCATGCTCGGCGCGCTTGACCGCGACGTAGCCCCGCACGAACTTGTCGCCCAGGTAGTGCTTGACCGTGTCGCAATCCTCCATCCGCGCCAGCGCGTCTTCGAGGGTGAACGGCAGGCGCAGGTTGCGGCGCTCGTAGGCACGCCCTTCAACCGGCGCACTCGGCTCGATCTGTTCGACCATGCCCAGGTAGCCGCACAGCAAGCTCGCGGCAATCGCCAGGTAAGGGTTGGCATCGGCGCCGGGCAGGCGGTTTTCCACGCGCATGGCGTCGGGGCTGGAGGTGGGCACGCGCAGGCCGACGGTACGGTTTTCTTCACCCCACTCGACGTTGACCGGCGCCGAGGTGTCCGGCAAAAAGCGCCGGAACGAGTTCACGTTGGGTGCAAACATCGGCAGCAGCTTGGGGATGTACTTCTGCAAACCGCCGATGTGGTGCAGGAACAAGGTGCTCATCTTGCCGTCGCCATCGACGAATACCGGTTTGCCGGTGGCGATGTCCACCACGCTCTGGTGCAGGTGCATGGCGCTGCCCGGCTCGTCGGCCACCGGCTTGGCCATGAAGGTGGCGGCGACGTTGTGCTTGAGCGCGGCTTCGCGCAGGGTGCGCTTGAACACGGTGATCTGGTCGGCCAGGTCAAGGGCGTCACCATGACGGAAGTTGATTTCCATCTGTGCCGGGCCGTCTTCGTGGATCAGCGTATCGAGGTCCAGGCCCTGGGCTTCGCACCAGTCGTAGACGTCTTCGAACAGCGGGTCGAACTCGTTGGCGGCGTCGATGGAAAACGACTGGCGGCCGGTTTCGGCGCGCCCGGAACGGCCCACCGGGGTTTTCAGCGGCAGGTCCGGGTCTTCGCAACGCTGGGTCAGGTAGAACTCCATTTCCGGCGCGACAATCGGCTGCCAGCCGCGCTCGGTGTAGAGCTGCAATACCTTCTTCAGGACGTTGCGCGGCGACAGCTCGATGGGGTTGCCCTGCTTGTCGAAGGTGTCGTGGATCACGATCGCGGTGGGCTCTATGGCCCAGGGCACCACATAGGTCGCGTTGGATACCGGGCGGCACACCATGTCGATGTCGGCCGGGTCGAGCAGGTCGTAGTAGATATCGTCGTCGACGAAGTCCCCGGTCACCGTTTGCAGCAACACACTTTCCGGCAGGCGCATGCCTCGCTCATGCAGGAACTTGTTGGTGGGCGCAATCTTGCCGCGTGCGATGCCAGTCAAATCACTGATCACGCATTCGACTTCGGTAATCTTGTGTTCTTTCAGCCAGGCGGACAGCTGATCGAAGGGGGCGTTCATAAGGACCTCGTCATGGGTGGGATACACACGCCGGCTTGTACTCTCGGCGCATTGAGGTCTATCTTGGGCCAGCCTCCAACAGGCATCTATCCACTTTGCACGAACCATAACGCACCAATAGAGTGCGCCAAGGTCATTCATGACACAGGCAACCGCTTTGCGCGTACAGGCCTTCACCACCGGTGATGTGGCCGCTCAATGCAATGCAACACCCGGCTGGGTGCAGCAGTACCAGCAGATGTCACCGGGGCATTTTGCCGGGCAGGTCCGCTACCTCGACCTGCAAGGTGTGCAGGTGTACGAAGAGTGCATGAACACCCGCGTGGAACAGCATTTCAATGCACCGCCGGGCTCGCTGGCGTTCTGTTTCGACGGCAGCGACAACGCGCTGTACATGCTCAATGGCGAAAGCCGCAACACCTGGATCACCCCGGAAAACTACCGTGAGGTGGCCGTGGTATTCGGCCCGCAGTTCGTGCAGCGCCAAGGGTTGGACGTGGCGAAGCTGGACGGTTTGTTCATGGCGCCGCTGACCTGCCGGCAAAACGCGCTGTTCACCCGCTGGCTCAGCGGCACCCTGACGCGCTTGTCCGCCGTCAGCGACCCGATCAGTCGCGACGCCCTCACCCAGCAACTGCTCGATGACTGCCTGTTCATTCTCGATAACGCCTGCGTGTGCCTGGACGACAGTTCATTGCAACGTCGCAGCGCCGAACGCCAGTTGATGGCGCGCATCGGGGCTTGGGCGGCGGATGCGCCGGATGAAACCGTCAACCTGCTGGAACTGGCGCAGATTGCGGGGGTGCCGCTGCGTCAATTGCAGCAGGGCTTCAAGACCTACACCGGGATGAGCCCGGCGCAGTGGTTGCGCTTGCGCCGCTTGAATGGCGCCCGGCGGGAGTTGTTGAACTCGCCGGGAACGACCGTGGCCCAAGTGGCAATGAACTGGTCGTTCTGGCATTTGGGGCGGTTTTCCAATAGCTACCGTGCCCTGTTCAAGGAATTGCCCAGCGAAACCCTCAAGCGTCACGGTTGAAACTGTAGGAGCGAGCTTGCTCGCGAAAAACCTCAACGATACCCCGTGTTGCCTGAATCAACGCGGCGCCTGTGAGTGCTTCGCGAGCAAGCTCGCTCCTACCCTGGATGCCTCAAGGCTGTGACTTGAGAAACGCCGCCATCAACAGGTTGACCCGCTCCGCGGCCTCCAACTGCACCATATGCCCCTGCCCCGACAGGATCTCTACCCGGGCCTGCAACCCCTCGGCGTGGTTGGCCGGGATGATTGCATCGTCACTGCCCCAGATCACCAGGCTCGGTTGCCGCCCCACCACCTTGCGCAAATCCAGCGTCTGCCGCCCGCCGTCGAACAACTTGGCATTGAGCTGCCGCAACGCCTGATCCACCCCTTCCAGGCGCTTGAACTTGAGCATGTCCTCGAGCATCTGCCGCGTCACCAATGCGGGGTCGCTGAACAGCTGGGTCAATTGCGGCTTGAGCGCGTTGCGGTGGTTGGCCTCGACAAAGCCTTGCAGGTAATCACCATTGATATCCGGTCCCAGGCCGGCGCTGGCGATCAGCGTCAGTGAAGCAATACGCTCGGGGGCCTGGTCGGCGAGCGTCAGCGCGACCAACCCACCCATGGAGTGGCCCGCCAGGTGCACGCGGTCGAGTGCAAGGTGATCGAGCAACGCCAACACCGCATGGCTCAACTCGTGTGCATCCGCACTTTGCAGGTGCTTGCCCGACTCGCCATGCCCTGGCAGGTCGAGCGCGATCACGCGGCGTTCGGCGGCCAATGCCGGCTGGTTGAACAGCCAGTTGTTCAGGTCACCGCCGAAGCCATGGATCAGCACCAACGGTGTGGCGCCCTCGCCCAGGTCGAGATAGCGCAGCAAACGCCCGCCCAGTTCAACCTTCTGCGCGCTGGGGCCAGACGCTTGGACTTCATCCGCGCTGGCGACAAACCCGGCGTTGAAGCTTTCGATCACTGCATCAATCTGCGCGTCGGTGGCCTCGCCCTCCACCACAATCCCCAGCAACGCCCCCACCGGCAACGTCTCGTCGCTCTGCGCCAGCACCCGGCGCAGTACGCCATTAAACGGCGCCTCGACGCTGCTGGAGATTTTGTCGGTCTCCACGTCCAGCACCGCCTCGCCCTTCTCCACCCGGTCCCCGGGTTGCTTGAGCCAGATGTCGATACGGCCCTCGGTCATCGACAGCCCCCACTTGGGCATGGTCAAGGTATGGATCATGCGGCGGTCCTCTTGTCGGCGATCTTCAGCACCGCGGCTTCGATCTTCGCGGCGTTGGGGATGTACAGGTCTTCCAGCGCATCGGAAAACGGCACCGGCGTGTGCGGCGCCGTGATCATCTGGATGGGAGCACGCAGGCATGAAAACGCCTCCTGCGCCACCAACGCACTGATATCCGTGGCGATGGAACAACGTGGGTTGGATTCGTCGATCACCACCAGGCGCCCGGTTTTCTCGACGCTTTCCAGGATGCTGTCTGCGTCCAGCGGGCTGGTGGTACGCAGGTCGAGCACTTCGCAATCGATGCCTTGGCGCGCCAGGTTGGCGGCGGCTTCCAGGGCGATATGCACCATGCGCCCGTACGTGACCAAGGTGACGTCCTGGCCTTCGCGCACAAAGTTGGCTTCGCCGAAAGGCACGGTGTACAGCTCTTCCGGCACTTCGCCTTGCAGGCTGTAGAGCATCTTGTGCTCGAGGAAGATCACCGGGTCGTTGTCGCGGATAGCCTGGATCAGCATGCCCTTGGCGTCATAGGGCGTGGCCGGGCACACCACCTTGAGCCCGGGAATGTGCGTCCACATCGAGGTGAGCATCTGCGAATGCTGGGCGGCGGCGCGCAGGCCGGCACCGTACATGGCACGCATCACCAACGGCGTGGTGGTCTTGCCGCCGAACATGTAGCGGAACTTGGCGGCCTGGTTGAGCAACTGGTCGAGGCAGCAGCCGATAAAGTCGACGAACATCAACTCGCACACCGGGCGCATGCCGCGGGTGGCGGCGCCCACCGCCATGCCCACGTAACCGACTTCGGACAACGGCGCGTCCAGCACGCGGTCGGGAAATTGCGGATACAGGCCCTTGGTAACTCCCAACACACCGCCCCAGGCGTCCTGCTCGCCGGGCGAGCCGGTGCCGCCGCAGACGTCCTGGCCAATGATGAAGACGCTCTGGTCGCGGCGCATTTCCTGGGCCAGGGCTTCGTTGATCGCCTGCTGATAGCTGATTTTGCGAGCCATAAAATTCTCTCCACGTAGTTGTTGTTATGAGTGGTACGCGACGTACACATCGCTGAGCAGGTCGGCGGCCTGAGGCTTGGGGTCGGACTTGGCCAGGCGCACAGCGTCGTCAATCAACTGCGCTACCTCACGGTCGATGCGCTCCAGTTGCGCGACTTCCAACCAGCCTTCGGCGTCGCAACGCTGACGGAACAGCGTCAGGCAATCGTGGGATTCACGCAGGTTTTTCACTTCATCGGGGCCGCGATAGGTTTGCGCATCGCCTTCGAAATGGCCGTAGAAGCGGCTCAATTTGACTTCCACCAGGGTCGGCCCCTGACCGCTGCGGGCACGCTCCACCGCGACGCCGAGCGCTGCATGCACCGCGAAGAAATCATTGCCATCAACGATCACCCCCGGCATGCCAAACCCTACGGCACGCTCGGCGATGTCCTTGCAGGCTACCGACCAGCCGGAACCGGTGGCCTCGGCATAGCCGTTGTTTTCGGCAACGAACAGGCAGGGCAGCCGCATGATCGCAGCCAGGTTCATCGCCTCGAATACCGCCCCCTCGTTGGAGCCACCGTCGCCAAAGAACGCCACGGCCACGCCTTGGCTACCCTTGAGTTTGGCGGCCAGCGCCGCACCGGCCGCCAACGGCGCACCGGCCCCGACGATGCCGTTGGCACCGAGCATGCCCTTCTCCTGATCGGCGATGTGCATGGAGCCGCCCTTGCCGCCACACACGCCGGTTTTCTTGCCGTAGATCTCGGCCATCATGCCGAACACATCGACGCCCTTGGCGATGCAATGCCCGTGGCCACGGTGGTTGGAAGCAATGCAATCTTCATCGTTGAGGTGGGCCATGACCCCGGCGGCGCAGGCTTCCTGCCCGGCGTACAGGTGCACAAAGCCTGGGATCTCGCCGGTGGCGAACTCCACGTGCAGGCGTTCTTCAAAATCACGGATGGTGCGCATCACGGTGTAGGCATGCAGCAATTGATCGGTGGACAGGTGAGTGGACATCTTGTTGTTCTCCAGGTTGTCTCGACACACAAAAGGCTGGCTTCGACCAGCTACAGGCCCTTCAGCACAGCCTGTGCCAAGGCCTTGGAAAACCTCGCAAACACCAGATCCAGAGCGGCGCCGCCAGCCTGTGCCCACGCCCCGGGCCAGCGCCGCATGAGACGCGGCAGTGCAATACGCAAGCAGCGTCTCGCGCCGGATGAGACGCTGCGTCTCACGCCAGGCATTTGGTCAGGCTGCCCTTGTCCCTCCCGGCGCATACGCGCTTAATGGCGGGCATAACAACAAGGATCGAGAACCGGAGGCCTTATGCTCGCCGCGAACTCAAGGGGGCTGACCCCCAAGGAGCATGTCGACTGCGTCAGCCGCGTGGTGCGCAATGCCGATCGCCTGCCCCAGGCGCCGGTACCGTCGGTGATCTTCGACTCCTGGCGCCGCTCCATGGAGCAATACCACCTGGACCCAGGTTCGCTGCAAGGGCCACGCATCCTCACCGAACCCTTGCTCAAGGAATGCCGCGAACGTGCCGAGCTGTTCATGCGCATCGCCAGCGAAGCCGTCGGCCAGTTGCATCACCGCGTGCGTCACGCCGACTATTGCGTGATGCTCACCGACGCTCAGGGCCAGACCATCGACCATCGCGTGGACACCACGATTCGCAGCGACTGCCGCAAGGCCGGCCTGTACCTGGGCACCTGCTGGTCGGAAGCCGAAGAAGGCACCTGCGGCGTGGCCACGGTGCTGACCAGCCAGTCGGCGGTGACGGTGCATAAACGCGACCACTTCCGCGCCGCGTTTATCGGCCTGACCTGCTCCGCCGCGCCGATTTTCGATCCCCAGGGCAACCTGCTGGGCGTGATGGACGCCTCAGCCTTGCAGTCGCCGGACGACCGCCGCAGCCAGCACCTGGTGCGCCAGCTGGTGGCGCAGAGTGCGCAGGCCATCGAGAATGCCTTCTTCATGCACAGCGCTCGCCAGCACTGGGTGCTGCAAGCCCACAGCACACCGGGTTACGTTGATAGCCAGCCTGACCTGCTGCTGGCCTGGGACCAGGACGGTCGCCTGCAGGCGCTCAACAGTAAAGCCCGCCAAGCCCTGCGCCGACGCTTCGGCCAGGTGCCGGCGCATATCGGCGAAGTGTTCGACCTGGAGGCGTTGCGCGCAGTGACGGATCAACACGCCCAGCAACTGCATTGGCTGGGCGAACCGGGCGCGCTGCACGTACGCGTCAATGCCCCGCGGCGCCAGCCGGTACGCGCCGCAACGGTGGCGCAGGTGGACGCGCGCGTCGAAGAGCATTTGCGCCTGGCCGTGCGGGTCAAGGACCGCAACCTGCCGGTGCTGGTACAAGGTGAAACCGGCGCCGGCAAGGAAGTCTTCGCCCGCCAGTTGCATGCACAAAGTGCTCGCCGCAATGGGCCGTTCGTGGCGGTGAATTGCGCAGCGATTCCGGAAAACCTGATCGAGAGCGAACTGTTCGGCTATGTGGCCGGGGCATTTACCGGCGCCTCCAGCAAGGGTATGCCGGGGTTGCTGGTACAAGCCGATGGCGGCACGCTGTTCCTCGACGAAATCGGCGATATGCCGCTGGCACTGCAAACGCGGCTGCTGCGGGTGATGGCCGAAGGCGAAGTGGCGCCGTTGGGCGCGGCAAAGGCGCGCCATGTGGATATCCAGGTGATCTGTGCCAGCCACCGCGACTTGGCGGAATTGGTCAGCCAAGGGCGCTTTCGCGAAGACCTGTACTTTCGCCTCGGTTGTGCGCGCTTCTGCCTGCCGCCATTGCGCGAGCGTACCGACAAGCTGGCGTTGATCAACCGACTGCTGGAACAGCAAGCGCGCAACAGCGGCGTGACGCTGGGCCTCAGCGAGGCGGCACTCCAGGCGCTGCTTGGTTATGCCTGGCCGGGCAACGTGCGGCAATTGCAGCATGTGCTGGCGTATGCCTGTGCGGTGTGCGAAGGCGATACCTTGCAATTGGCGAATTTGCCGGTGGAGGTGCGCGGGGAACAGGTTGAGGCACGGGTGCAACAGAGTGTCAGCCCGGAACGCCAGGTCGTGCTGGACGCGCTGATTCGACATCGTTGGAAGCCGCTGCCGACGGCGCAGGCGTTAGGGATTTCGCGGGCGACGCTGTATCGCCGGGTCAACCGGTTGGGCATCGACATGCCCGGCAAGCGATGATCTGACGCGAACAGCCCGCGCCTGCAAAAAAGTCTTCCGTGACTGATATTTGGGCTTGCCCACTGCCGCATTGCCCCCTAGCTTATGCGCCCCCTCCCCGCGCTTTAAGGCCCTGCCCCATGGTTTTGCGTTTTCGTCCCGTCGCTCCTTCACATTTTGCCCTCGGCCTGCTGCTCAGCGGCGGCATCGGCAACAGCCTGGCGGCTGAAATAGAGCTGCCGGCGGTGAAGGTCCAGGGCCAGGAAGCATCCGGCTACCGCAGCGACACAGCCTCGGTCGGCGGCTTCACTGAAACGCCATTGCTGGACACCCCGGCCTCGATCACAGTGATCAACGCCGCCATGCTCAAGGACCAGCAGGCCCACCTGCTCAGCGAAGTGCTGCGCAACGACGCCGCAGTGGGTGACAGCTATGCGCCCATTGGCTATTACGAAAACTTTGTAGTGCGCGGCTTTTCGCTGAATGCGGCGAGCAGCTACAAGATCAACGGGCGCACCATCACCGGCGAGCAGAACGTCGCCCTGGAAAACAAGCAGCAGGTGGAAGTGCTCAAGGGGCTGGCCGGCTTGCAGAGTGGCATCTCCGAGCCCGGCGGCGTGATCAACTATGTGACCAAGCGCCCGGAGGATGTGCGCTCGGTCAGCGTTTCCAGTGACGATCGTGGCAGTGGTTATGTCGCCACCGACGTCGGTGGCTGGTTCGGCAGCGAACAGCAATTTGGCCTGCGCGCCAACGTGGCCCATGAAGACCTGCACAGCTATGTGGAGCATGCCAATGGCCAGCGTGATTTCGTGTCCCTGGCGTTCGACTGGAATATCAGCCCCGATGCCGTGCTGCAACTGGATGCGGAATACCAGAACAAGCAGCAGCGTTCGGTGCCGGGCTATCAGTTGCTCGGCGGCACCGAAGTGCCCCATGACGCGTCGCCGAAAAAACTGCTCGGCCATCAAACCGGCGGCCGCCAGGTCGGTATCGATTCGTTGAACCTCAACGGCAAGTTCGAGTACCGCTTCAGCGACCAGTGGACAGGCACCGTCAGCGCGGCACGCAGCAAGGTGGTGATTGACGATTACAGCTCGTTTGCCTGGGGCGGCGACACGACGGGCCTGGGCAACTATTTTTCTGCGCAAGGCGATTACGGCATCTACGACTACCGCAGCCCCGACGACACGCGCCGCGATGACGAAGTGCAAGCGGCCATGACCGGGCTGTTCGACACGGCGGGCCTGGGCCATGAGCTGACCTTCGGCACCAGCGCGTTCCGCCGGGTGATCGACAAGCGCAAACCGGTCAACGAGTACATCGGCAGCGGCAATATCAACGAAGATGCGCCGAGTTTCCCAGCCACCGACGTCCCGTTGAACGACAGCCACCGTAACCTCGACAGCCGCCAGTACGGCCTGTTCGTCACCGACCGCATTCGTTTCAACGAGCAATGGCAGACGATTCTCGGCGGACGTGAAGTGCGCCTGGATGAAAAAGCCTTCGACAGCGATGGCAACCCGGCGCGTCATACCCAGCAGTCTGTGTTTCTGCCCCAGGCGTCGTTGATCTATAAACCGATTGAAAACCTCTCGCTGTACACCAGCTACAGCAAGGGCCTGTCCCTGGGCGGGAGCGCGCCGTGGTTCGCAACCAATGCCGATGAAACCCTCGCCCCGACCACCTCGCGGCAAATCGAAGCCGGTGTGAAATACGACTGGCGCCGTATCAGCTTCGCCGCCGCCGTGTTCCAGACGCGCCAGGCCTATCAGTACGCCAAACCCGAAAATGGCCAGTTCACCTACGTGCAACAAGGCCGGCAGCAGAACACCGGGCTGGAGTTGTCAGCCAACGGCTGGGCCACTGAGCGCCTGCAAATCGCCACCAGCGTGGCGGCGATCCGTGCCCGGGTGGACGGCAGCGGCACGCCGGCTTACGAAGGCCATCAAGCGATCAACGTGCCCAAGCTGCGCGCCAGTGTGTACGCCGACTATGCCTTGCCGTGGGTCAACGGCCTGGCGGTACTCGGCGGCGTGCAATACAGCGCCAAGAAGTACGCCAATCGCAGCGGCAACGTGGAGGTGGGGGATTATGCGGTGGTCAATGTGGGCAGCCGCTACACCACCCGGCTCGACGGCTATGAAACGGTGTTTCGCCTGAGCGTCGACAACCTGTTCGACAAGCGCTACTGGCGCGACGCGGGCGAGTACCTGGGCGATGACTACCTGTTCCAGGGCGCGCCCTTGACGGCGCGCCTGAGTGCCTCGGTCAATTTCTGATTACTTGGGCATCTTGCGAAAGCCCACTGCCAGGCGGTTCCAGCTGTTGATCGTACTGATCGCCACGCTCAGGTCGACCTGCTCCTGTGGGCTGAACTCAGCCGCCAGTGCGCTGTAGTCGGCGTCGGCGGCGTGGGTCTGGCTGATCAGGGTCAGGCTTTCGGCCCAGGCCAGGGCGGCACGCTCACGGGGGGTGAAGAAGGGTGTTTCGCGCCAGGCCGACACGGTGTACAGGCGGCGCTCGGTTTCACCGCCCTTGCGCGCATCGGCGGTGTGCATGTCGAGGCAGAAGGCGCAGCCGTTGATCTGCGACACGCGCAGGCGCACCAGCTCCAGCAACGGCAGTTCAATGGACAGTTTGCCAACGGCGGCTTCCAGGGCAAGCATGGCTTTCATGGCATCTGGGGACGCGGTGTAGAAATCGGTACGGGCCTGCATGGTGATACTCCGGGAACGGTGGGAACGCTGAGCAGATTAGTCAGCGCGGCGTCCCGGAGAAATAGCCAATTCGGGCGAAGAACAGGTGACCAATCTACAGGCCACGGTTGCGCAGCCACTGCAGGAACCCGGTCTTTACCGGCGCTACCGGTGTGGCTTGAGTCAAGGTCTGGGCCGCGTGCAGGCGGAAGTCGAGCAAGGCTTTCATGGCCTCGCTGATGTCATGCCGCGCATCCAGGCAAGGCTTGAGGTATTCCTTCTCGACGCGGTACAGGGTGCAGTAGGTCTTGGCCAGGAAGTCTGCCGGCACGCCTTGATCGGACAGAATCCCCGCTTCGCCAATCACCTCACCTGGCCCCATGCGCCCGGCTTCGAATTTGCGCCCATCCTTGGTCAGCATGACCGAGACCACACCGGAGGCGACGATGAACAAGTGGTCGCTGACCTCTCCCGCCGGCAAGATCATCTCGCCGCTACGAAACGATTGCAGGACCATGTTCTGGCTGAAGGTGTCCTTTTCTTCCTGGCGCAGGGTGGAGAAAATCGGCGACCGCTCCAACAGTGCCCGCGCCCCGGACACCAAGCTTGGCGCGCTGCTTTCGGTGGCGGACAACAGGCTGACGCCCGCAGCCTGCAGATGGCGGAATGCCAGGTCATACAGTTGGTTGCGCACATCGCGCTTGAGGCCCATGGCCGGCACGAAACCACTGATCTCATATTCGACGCCGCCACTGCCCGAGGACTTGAATGCCACGCTTGGGGCAGGCGTGGCCAGCAACGGCCGGCACCCGAGCATCGCCCGTTCCAATGCTTCGATCACAGTTTGCGGGCGCGCGTGGGGGCTCACTTGCAGGCTGACCGCCAACCCGAACATGTCCGCCGGGCGTGAGAAGTTGATGATCTTGGCTTTGGCCGCCAGGGAGTTGGGAATCACCGCCAGGCTGCCCTGGGAGGTTTGCAGGCGCGTGGCGCGCCAGTCGATATCCGTGACGCGGCCTTCGGTGCCGTCGATGGAAATCCAGTCATCGAGTTGATACGGCTTGGTGGTGTTGAGCACGATCCCGGAAAACACATCGCTCAAGGTGCTCTGCAGCGCCAGGCCGACGATGATCGCCACCGCGCCGGAGGTGGCGAGCACCCCCTTGACCGGCAGGTCGAGCACATAGGCCATGGCCGCGATGATCGCGATCAGGAAAATCACCGCGCCCATCAGGTCCTGCAACAGCCGCCCGGTGTGACCGACCCGCTGCATCATCACGGTGCCGAGCAACACCGTGAGGGTGCGCGCCGCGAACAGCCACCAGCCGATCTGCAGGGCCGTGGCGGCCAGGTGCAAGGTGGTGTCGTCGGCATAGGGCGCCAGTTGCATGGGGTTCATGCCGTCGTTGAACAGCACGGCACTGAAAACCGCGAAAATCACCAACCGCGCCGCCAGCTTCCAACTGGCCAGGTTGACGGAAATCAGCCGCCACACAGCAATGTCGATAAAGATCAGCGCCAACGCGCAGAGCATGGGGTGTTCAGCGATAAATGTGGGCATCCAGGCGACTCCAGGGCGAATGCGCAGAAGATCGCATGAAATAGACAGATCAGGTATAGCGCCAAGCAAAATGTGGGAGCGGGCTTGTTGTGGTGAAGGGGCTTGCTCGCCACAACAAGCTCCCCAGCCACAACAAGCCCGCTCCCACAGGGGGGTTGCGACAACCCTTGGCTTCACATCCGCCCAAACTTGCCCGACTGGAAGTCAACAAACGCCTGGTGTATTTCCTGCTCGGTGTTCATCACGAACGGACCGTGGCCGACGATGGGTTCGTCGATCGGCTCGCCGCTGAGCAGCAGCACCTTGGCGTCGTCGTTGGCCTCCAGGGTCAGCTGGCTGCCATCGCGCTCGAACAAGGCTAACTGGCCTTGGCGTGCGACTTCCTCACCGTTGACCAGCACCGTGCCGCGCAGGATCACCAACGCGGTGTTGCGCCCGGCATGCAGGTCCAGCGTCAGCGCTTTACCGGCGTTGAGGCGCAGGTCCCACACGTCAATCGGCGTAAAGGTGCGCGCCGGGCCCTGGGTGCCGGCGAACTCACCGGCAATCAGGCGCAGTTGCCCGGCGCCGTCAGCCAACGGCAGCAGCGGAATGTCGCCATTGACGATGGTCTGGTAGCCCGCGTCGGCCATTTTGTCCTTGGCCGGCAAGTTGATCCACAGTTGCACCCCCTCCAGTGTCCCGCCGCTGCGGGCAAAGGCTTCGGAGTGGAACTCCTCGTGGAGGATGCCTTTGGCCGCCGTCATCCACTGCACATCACCAGGGCCGATTTTGCCGCCGGCCCCCGTGGAATCGCGGTGCTCGACTTCGCCGTCGTAGACGATGGTCACGGTTTCAAACCCACGATGAGGGTGCTGTCCGACGCCACGACGTTGCTCGGTGGGGGTGAAATCGGCAGGGCCTGCGTGGTCCAGCAACAGGAATGGGCTGATGTGCTTGCCCATGGTGTCGTAGGAAAACAGCGTACGCACCGGGAAGCCGTCGCCGACCCAGTGGGCGCGGGGGCTGGTGTAGATACCGATCAGTTTTTTCATGGTGTACCTCCAAAGTGCATACACCTTAAATCCGATACCAATTGAGCGCTAGATAGCAGCCACAGCTCTTACTGTCCCACAGGTGAGACAATCAACCGCTTATGGCTAGGCAGCCGCCAGCGCCGGCCGGCGCTCACGCAACAGGTGAAACGCGACGAATGCCGCCACCGCAAAACTGGCCTCGAGCATGATCATGGGCACGGCGCTGCCATCGCGCAGTTGGCTCAACAACAAGCCGCTGCAGGTTGCGCCGAACATCTGGGAAAAGCCCATCAAGCCGGCGGCCAGGCCGGCGCGGTGGGCATTGGGCATCACCCCACCGGTGACCGAGCCTGGCAACACCAGCCCACCGCCGAGGGTGACCAGCGCAATCGGCAGGTCCAAGCCGACGACCGAGAGGCCGAACACTGCGTAAATCAACACGGCCGACAGACCGCCCACAGCCACTATCGTCACGCCCATCGCCACAATCCGTTGCGCGCCCAGGCGCAGGATATTGCGCCGGGTGTAGGTGGAACCGAGGATCAGCATCGACACGATCAGGCCGAAGTTGATGCCGTATGCAAGGCTGCTGAAACCCAAAAGGTTGATAAACACCGCCGAGGAGCCGGCAATCACTGCAAACATGGCGCCATAGGTACAGGCGAGCGCGACGGCGTAGGCGCGGTATTGGCGGCTTTTGAGCAAATCCAGGTATTGCCCGCCCAGCGTGCGCCAATGACCGGCCTTGGGATCGAGGGAATGGTTGCTCTCGCGGAAAAACAGCAGCGCCAGCAGCAACACCGCGCTACCGATGAGCAACGAGAGGACGATAGGCGCGCGCCAACCGAAGAGTTTGATCAGCAGGCCGCCGATCATCGGTGCGACCACAATGGCGTAGAGCATGCCGATCATGGTCAACGCCAGGGCCGGGCCCGCCTCGGCTTTCCAGACATCGCGCACCACCGTGCGCGCCAACACCAGCGCGGCGCAGGCGCCCAGCCCCTGCGCGACCCGGGCGGCAATCAATTGGTGAATGTCGCTGACCAACAGCATCGACAACGTGGCCAGCGCATACAGGACCAAGCCGCCGATCAGCACGGGACGGCGACCTATGCGGTCCGACAGCGGGCCAAACAGCAGTTGCCCAAGGCCAAACGCCGCGACAAATGCCGACATCGCCATCAATGCCGAACCGGGCGGCGCCGCCAGCGCCTGCTCGATAGAGCCCAGGCCCGGGATGATCAATTGGGTCGAGACTTCACCCAGTGCCGTCAGGGCAACCAATAAAAACAACAAACTGCGTGAGGGTGTCGGGGCGTTTGCCATGGGGATGATCCGGGGCTGGATTAATTTATATTTCGACCATAATATGAGCAAAAAATTATGTCCATAATTTTCTGCTCGATCCCCCTGGAGCCCATCATGAACCCTCTAGCCCTGCGTCTTCTCACCTCCCTGGCCTTGCTGAGCGTCCTCGCCGGTTGCAACAGCAAGGCCGATACCGCCGCCGAAGTGCCCGTGCCCCGCCCGGTATTGGCGGCCAAGGTCGAGGCCGCCGGCACCCAGCAAAGCGCCTACACCGGCGTGGTGGCAGCCCGTACCGAAAGCGACCTGGGCTTCCGGGTGGGCGGCAAGGTCATTGAACGCAAGGTCGACCCCGGCCAGCATGTCTCGCGTGGCGATACGCTGCTGGTATTGGATATCGGCGATTTCGAACTGGCCCTGCGCTCGGCGAAAAACCGCGTCAACGCCGCCCAGGCGCAGTTGCGCCAACGCCGTGACGACGAAAACCGCTACCAGCGCCTGGCCAGTACCGGCGCCGTGTCGCGGCAGATTTTCGACCAGTCGGCGACCAACCTGCGCGTCGCCGAAGCCGAGTTGGCCGCGGCGCAATCGGATGCCAGCCAGATCGAAAACCGGCGCACCTACTCGGTACTCAAGGCCGACGGTGACGGCATCATCACCGACGTCCGCGTGGATCGCGGCCAGGTGGTCGCCGAAGGGCAAATCGTCGCGCGGCTGGCCCACGATGGCGCCCGTGAAGCCATCGTCAACCTGCCGGAAACCCAGCGCGACCAAGCCTCGCAAAAGGCCTTGGCGTTCCCCTTCGGCGCCCCGGAACAAGCCCTCACGGCCACCCTGCGGGAGTTGTCCGCCAGTGCCGACCCGGTCACCCGCACCTACCGCGCCCGCTTCGTGCTGCATGGCGGCGTCGAGCGTTTCGCGCTCGGTTCCACCATCACCGTGCGCCTGCAAGGCAGCGGCCAGGCCCAGCAAACCCGCGTGCCCATCGGCGCGCTGCTGGACGCCGGACATGGCAGCGGCGTGTGGGTGATCGGTGATAACGACAAGGTCCACTTCGCCCCGGTGCAAGTCGCCAGCCTCGGCCAGGAAGACGCCCTGCTCGACAGCGGCGTGAGCCCCGGGCAAATCATCGTCGCCCTCGGCGCGCACCTGCTACACGAGGGTGACGCGGTGCGCCTGCTGCCGGCCCAAGCCCTGGCCCTCAACCGTAAACAGGACCATTGAGCATGCGTGGCATCAACCTCTCCGAACTGGCCGTGAAGCACCGTGCGGTCACGCTGTTCTTGATCATTGCGATCCTCGCCGCCGGGGTCTTCTCGTTCGGCAAACTGGGGCGCGCCGAAGACCCGTCGTTTACCGTCAAGGTCATGACCATCAGCGCGGCCTGGCCCGGCGCAACCGCCCGGGAAATGCAGGAACAGGTGGCCGACCGCCTGGAAAAGCGCCTGCAGGAACTGGACTACTACGACCGCGTCGAGACCATCGCCCAACCGGGTTTCGTGTCGATGCGCATGACCTTCAAGGAGTCCACGCCCCCCGGCGAGCTCCAGGACCTGTTCTACCAGGCCCGCAAAAAGCTCAGCGATGAAGCCGCCAAACTGCCCAACGGCGTGGTCGGGCCGTTCTTCAACGACGAATATTCCGATGTGTACTTCGCCTTGTACGCCCTGGAAGCCGAGCACCTGCCCCACCGCCAGCAGGTGCAGATGGCCGAAACGCTACGCCAGCAGTTGCTGGACCTGCCGGGGGTGAAGAAGGTCAATATCCTCGGTGAGCAGGCGCAACGGGTGTTTGTCGAGTTTTCCTATGAACGCCTGGCAACCCTGGGCATCAAGCCGGACCAGATCTTCGCCGCCCTCGCCGCACAAAACGCAGTGGCGCCGTCCGGCTTTGTGGAAACCGCCGGGGCGCGCGCCTATATCCGCATCGACGGTGCCTTTGACAGCCTGTCGCTGATTGAAAACGTACCGCTGGAAGCCAACGGACGTGTGCTGCGCATCGCCGATGTGGCCAGCGTCAGCCGCGGGTATGAAGACCCGCCCAGCTACCGCATCCGCCACCAGGGCGACCCGGCGCTGATGCTCGGCGTGATCATGGAGAAACACTGGAACGGCCTGGAGCTGGACAAAAGTCTCAAGGCCGAGGAAACCAGGATCCAGGCCGACCTGCCGCTGGGCGTGAACTTCGCCAAGGTCTCCGACCAGGCGAAAAACATCAGCCTGGCGGTCAATGAATTCATGCTGAAATTCTTCGTCGCGCTGGCCGTGGTCATGGTGATCAGCCTGCTGGCCCTGGGCTTTCGCGTCGGGTTGGTAGTGGCCGCTGCGGTGCCGCTGACCTTGTCGGTGGTGTTCGTGATCATGCTGCTCACTGGGCGTGAGTTCGACCGTATCACCCTGGGTGCGCTGATCATATCCCTGGGCTTGCTGGTGGATGACGCGATCATCGCCATTGAAATGATGGTGGTGAAACTGGAGGAAGGTTTTGATCGGATTCACGCCGCCACCTTCGCCTGGAGCTCCACCGCCGCGCCGATGCTCACCGGCACCCTGGTGACGATTATCGGCTTTCTGCCGGTGGGGTTTGCCCGCTCGGCCGCGGGGGAATACGCCGGCAATATTTTCTGGATTGTCGGCTTTGCATTGATTTCCTCCTGGCTGGTGGCGGTGGTATTCACACCGTACCTGGGCGTGAAGCTGCTGCCGCAGATCAAACCGGTGCCCGGTGGCCATGACGCGATCTACGCCGGGCGCTACTACCGCAAACTGCGTAGCTTGGTCGAAGCCTGCGTACGTGGGCGCTGGCTGGTAACCGGCCTTGTGGTCGCAGCCTTTGTACTGTGCGGGCTGGGCATGGCCGTGGTGAAGAAACAGTTCTTCCCCAACTCCGACCGTTCCGAGTTGATTCTTGAGGTGTACATGCCGCCCGGCAGCGCGTTCAAAGCCACCGAGGCGGTGGCGGCGCAGTTGGAAAAAGCCCTGTTGCAAGAGCCGCAAACCAGCCTGGTGGACACTTATGTGGGCGGCGGCGCGCCACGGTTTTTCCTGTCGCTGAACCCGGAATTACCCGACCCGGCTTTCGCCAAGCTGATCGTGCAGACCCCGGATTCGCATGCTCGCGATGCGTTGAAATTGCGCATGCGTGAGCGCATCGCCGCCGGTGAATTTCCGGCGGCCCGTGTGCGCGTGACGCAGTTGCTGTTCGGCCCGCCGGTGCCGTTCCCGGTGGTGTTCCGCGTGTCCGGGCCGGATGTGGATGTGCTGCGCGGCGTGTCCGAAGAGGTGCGTCGTGTGGTGGCCGCCAACAAGCTGACCAAGGAAGCCTTCCTCGACTGGGGCGAGCGCACCAGCACTTATCGCCTGGTCCTGGATCAAGATCGCCTGCGCCTGCTGGGTTTCACCCCCAATGAGGTCAAGTCCCAGCTTAACGCCTTGCTCAGCGGCAACCCGATCACCGAAGTGCGCGAAGGCAACCGCACCGTTGCCGTGGTCGCCCGCGCCCAGGGCAGCCAGCGCGAGAACCTCGGCAACCTCAACAACATGACCCTGACCAACAGCGCCGGCACTTCGGTACCGCTGGCCCAGGTCGGGCAGTTCCAGGCCGTGATGGAAGAGCCGATCCTCAAGCGCCGCAACCGTGCGACGACCGTGGAAGTACGCGCCGATATCATCGACAGCGTGCAACCGCCCGACGTGGAAATGGCCGTGTACAAGGACCTGCAACCACTGATCGCCAAGCTGCCTGCCGGCTACCGGATCGACATCGGCGGCCCGGTGGAGGAAAGCGCCAAAGCCAACGTCGCGCTGGCGGCGCTGTTCCCGATCATGATCCTGCTGACCCTCACGGTGATCATGTTCCAGGTGCGCTCGTTCGGCGTGATGTTCATGGTGTTCGCCACCGCGCCTTTGGGGTTGATCGGCGCGGTGCCGACGTTGCTGTTGTTCAACCAGCCGTTCGGGTTCAACGCAATCCTGGGCTTGATCGGCATCGGCGGGATTCTGATGCGCAACACGCTGATCTTCACCGACCAGATTCGCCAGAACCAGGAACAGGGCATGGCGATTCGCGAGGCGATCGTCGAAGCCACCGTGCGACGAGCCAGGCCGGTGATCCTCACCGCGCTGGCGGCGGCGCTGGCCTTCATCCCGCTGACGTTCTCGGTGTTCTGGTCGTCCCTGGCGTATGTGCTGATTGGCGGGGTGTCGGTGGGCACCGTGTTGACGCTGTTGTTCCTGCCGGCGCTGTGCAGCCTGGTGCTGGGGCGCAAGCACACAGACTCCGTCGAAACATCCCACACAAGCGCCGGATAAGCTCTACTCCCCTCCCCTGAAAACCTCTGCAAAGTCCCTCGCCTGAATACACAGTGCGAGGGATTGCCGATGTTTCTTTACGTTAGAACCCTGTCTTTCGGGGTTGCCTCTTGATCGCCGTGACCAGCCAGACCATCGGTCTGCTGGTATTGGCCGCCATGGATTCAAAGACCCGCGACGTCGAGTCGGTCATCAGCGACTTCAAGCGCTGCCTCAACCATTACGACGATTGGGCAGAGAGCTTTTTCAGCTTTTCGGCGCTCGATATCGAGCAGGTCTTCAAGGTCGGCAATGAAGTGGCGCTCGTGGCGCCGATCAACCGCTCGATCCTGCCCAGCAGCACCGTCGCCACCTGCCAAGCCAATGGCACCCTGACCCTGGTGCATATGTTCCAGAGTTCGCGTTTCGTGCCGATAGGCAATACCCCGGTGATCGTGCAGCGCGTCGATCCTGACGGCGGGCCATTGGGCGAGCCGATTCATCACACCATCGGGCCCAGTGGCATTCTGGAAATCACCGAGTGTGATCGCAACCAGCAATACCGGGTCAACTTCTACCCCGATGTCTCCAAGGCGCACTTCAAGGCGCTGTACGCCTCGTATCAGTCGCTCATCGCACCGTTGGAAGACTGGCTGCGCGCAGAGTGGCACACCACTTTCAAGCCACTGTGGAAGGGTTACTCCGAAGCAAACTTCCTCAAGCGCTACCTGACATTGCACCACGCCTATGCCCGAGGCTTTGGTAACGCGCTCTACTCGCTCTGGGACGACCTCAAGCAGCTGTTTCAATGGTTGAGCGACCCCTTGGCCCATGCGGAAAAACTGCTGCACTACCTGTCCCAGTCTGAGTTCGAACAACTGCTGAAAGTCAGCACCGAAGCCCTCGCCAAAGGCCTGCTGGTGCTCAGCGATGAGCCACTGTTGTTTATCTACCTGGCGGCCATGGTCAGTTGGATACGCATGCTGCCAGCGCCGTACATGAACGAATTGCTGGGGCAAATCAGCGCCGAGGTCCTGATCAATTTGTTGCTGTGCCGCGCCATAGGCGGGATGGGCCTGGCGATAGGCATGAGCACGAAGGTGCTGGGCGCGATCAAGTCCCGTCGTGCGCGGCGCTGGCTGGAACAGATGGCTGGGCAATTCGGCAAATCTGATGTGGATGATCACGTCGAGATGGCTAAGCCAGTTTGGCTCGGTAGCGCGCCGACGCCGATCAACACGGTGCCGATCGGGCCGTTGAAAGCTGGCGATCAGTTGGTTTCCAACCCCGTGTCGGCAGTGCGGGACAAGGCGGCGCAGCGCACCGTACTGGTCAGGCAGGAGACTGTCGACGATGTGCCGTCCTCTGGGAAAAACCTCAATGGGGAGGCTTCGGCATCGGCGGACAAGACCGCCTCCCATGGCTGCCCGGTGTCGATGGTCACCGGCGAGGAGTTGCTGACGCTGACCGATGGCACGCTGGATGGCGTGTTGCCGTTTGAGTGGACGCGGCTGTATCGCACCAGTGCCGTGGAGGTGGATTGTGGGTTGGGGTTTGGCTGGAGCCATGCGCTGGCGCACAGGCTTGTCGTTGATGGCGATTCGGTGGTGTGGACGGATCATGAGAATCGGTCGACCACGCTGCCCTTGCCGTCTATTTCCCGGCCCGCAATAACCAACAGTTTGGCCGAAGTAGCGATCTACCTGGGCATTCTGCCCGATGAGTTAGTGCTGGCCCAGGAATCACGCTTCTACCACTTTTGCGACGGTGTGCTGACCGCCATCAGCGATGCGTACGACAACCGGCTGCGTATTCTGCGGGATCGCTCGGGGCGCATTGAACGGCTGGATAACGGCGTCGGCCGCTCGCTGTTTTTGCGCTATGAGCTTGAGCGCATTGTGGCGGTGGACTATCAGGTTCAGCGCGCCAAAGGCCATGAAGCCTTCACTTGGGTGACCGAATACAACGTAGTGTCCTACGCCTATGACCACGCTGGCCGACTGGTGTGTGCGACCAATGCCGTGGGTGAGCGCGAGGTTTATCGCTACGACGCTCAGCACGTCATCCTTGAGCGGCAGTTGGCCGGTGGCGCGAGTTTCTACTGGGAATGGGAACGTTCCGGCAAGGCGGCGCGCTGTGTCCGGCATTGGGCCAGCTTCTCGCAGATGGACGCGCGTTATGCCTGGGGTGACGACGGCCAGGTCACGGTGTTTAACGCCGACGGCAGCCAGGAAGTCTACGTGCATGACCAGCGCGCACGGCTGGTACAGCGTATCGATCCGGACGGCGCCAAGCATTTCAAGTCCTACGACGACAAGGGCCGGCTGACGGTCGAGCAAGACCCATTGGGCGCGGTGACGGCCTATCAGTACGACGATGCCGGACGCTTGGTGGCTGTGTTTCCGGGGGATGACGAACCGACCTCCTACGAGCATGACAATGGCTTCGTACGCGTGGTGCGGCGCGGCCAGGCGGTCTGGAAATATGAGCGCAATGACCAGGGCGATGTGACGCGTCGGACGGATCCCGCCGGGCACATCACCGACTACAGCTACAACCCATCCGGGCAACTGACGGGCGTCTGGTATCCCGATCACAGCTGTCATCGGCTGGTCTGGAATGAACGCGGGCAGTTGCTGGAGGAGCAACTGCCCCATGGCGCCATCAAGCGTTATCGCTATGACGACGTTGGGCGGCAAGTGGCGCGTGAGGATGAGCACGGTGCGCTGACCCAATACCAGTGGGACAGCGTAGGCCGCCTGGTTCGCGTGGTCTTGCCGGGCGGTGCGTGTCGGGAATACAGCTACAACCCCTACGGAAAAATCACCGCCGAACGCGACGAACTCGGCCACGTCACCCGTTACGAATACGCCGACGGCCTGCACCTGATCAGCCGCCGCCTCAATGCCGACGGCACCCAGGTCAAGTACCGCTACGACAACGTACGGTTGTTGCTGACCGCGATTGAAAACGAAGCCGGCGAAACCTATCAGCTTGATTACCACCCCAATGGCCTGATCCAGCAAGAGATTGGCTTTGATGGCCAGCGCACGGCGTATGCCTACGACCTCAACGGCAACCTGCTGGAAAAGACCGAACACGGTGACGATGGTAGTCAGCTTGTTACGCGGTATGAGCGCGACCACGCCGGGCGCCTCGTACGAAAAACCCTTGCCGATGGCAAGGTGGTTGAATACGCCTACGACCGCCAGGGCAACCTGCTCAGTGTCGACGACGGCCACTGGGCGCTGGCCTACGAATACGACGTCCAGAATCGCCTGACCGCCGAGCACCAAGGCTGGGGCACCCTGCGCTACGGCTATGACGCCTGTGGTCAGTTAAAGCACCTGCGCCTGCCAGACAACAACCGTCTGGTGTTCAACCATGACAAAGGCGGTCACCTTTCCACGGTTGAACTCAACGGTGCGCTGCTCACCTCACACCTGTTTAAAAACGGTCGCGAACACCAACGCCAACAAGGCCAGTTGCTCAGCCACTACCACTACGACGACCAGCACCGCCTGCACGCCCACGCCATCACCCAGCAGGAACACATTCTTTACCAACGCCAATACGACTACGACAAAAGCGGCAACCTCACCCGCCTGCTCGACACCCGCAAGGGCCAGCACGACTACCACTACGATCCCCTCGCCCGCCTGACCCGCGCCAACCACTCGCAAGACGTACAGGAACGCTTCGGCCACGACCCGGCGGGCAACCTGCTGATGCAGAACCGCCCTGGGCCGGACATCGTCGCGGGCAATCGCCTGATGATCCAGGGCGATCATCACTATGACTACGACGCCTTCGGCAACCTCATCCGCGAACGACGCGGCAAAGGCCAGCAACTCGTCACCGAATACCGCTACGACTGCCAGCACCGCCTGATCGGCCTCACCACGCCCAACGGGCAAACCGCCCACTATCGCTACGACCCATTTGGGCGGCGCATCAGCAAAACCGTGGATGACACGACCACGGAGTTTTTCTGGCAAGGCGACAAGCTGATTGCCGAGCATCATGCGGAGCGCCATCGCAGTTACCTCTATGAACCGGACAGCTTCCGCCCGCTCGCGATGCTGGAAGGCTTTGGGCCAAAAGAAACAAAACCCTACTACTACCAACTCGACCACCTCGGCACGCCACAGGAACTAACCGATAGCGACGGCGAAATCGTCTGGTCCGCGCACTACCGCGCCTATGGCGAAATAGCCCGCCTTGATGTCGGCAAAATCGACAATCCGTTGCGTTTTCAAGGCCAGTACTGCGACGCGGAAAGTGGACTGCACTACAACCGCCATCGCTACTACAATCCGGATATTGGTCGCTACCTGACGCCGGATCCGGTGAAGCTGGCGGGTGGGATTAACGCGTACCAGTACGTGCCGAATCCTACGGGGTGGGTGGATCCGCTGGGGTTGAGTACGTGTCCTGGTGGGGATGGGTGCGGACCAAGCGCTGAAGCTGAAAACTCTGCTGAAGCTGTTAATCATGGCGAACCCGCGCCACCGCAACTGAATCGCGCACAGAGACAGGCAAGGATTGATGAACTTGCAGAAGCAAATGCTCACCGGCGCTTATCAGAGCTTGAAGCGTCAATCTCAGGGGCACATTTTTTGGAAAGGCATGGTGCTCAGACTTCATTAGAGTCTCAACTTGAACGAGTGATGACAGCGAGAAATCCAACCACCGGTGCGATTGAGACATTTGATAGAGGTCGAAGAGCAGGACAACCCAGACCTCCAAGTGCAGCTACACACTTCGTGAGCCACAGAGATCAGTTAAATTCCATAGATCGAGCAATACTAGTCTTTAAACTCACGGGGCGCGCTAATACCTCCGCATCAATGGATATGGGAAAGATCATTGGTGAAGGATACAAACGAGACGGCCTTATATATGGCACGCAGAGAAAAGCCGTTGTATATCTAGACAACGACGGCAAACCAATCACTGCCTTTACGGAATTTTGACATGAAAAACAAACCAAAACTCTCAATACTTCGAGGCCTGCTATTTACTTACTGCGTCGAGAACTCTAAAAATCTTGAGCGAGAAGAAACAATAGCTTCTAAAGACGTCAACAGTTCGAAAGAGCTAGCAGAACTCTTCGATATATTGACGAAACCTGAGTTCCTATCATACAGAGAAGATGAACAGCAGTGGTTCATAGAAACCCTTCAACACTTCTTAGAAGCAGGAGAAAGCTTTGAATCCGTTTTTTATTTATTCGACACCTATTTCGAAGATGAAATATTAGATAAAAGAGCTTTTATGGAGACACTACTTGAAAGACTAAAAATTTATAACAGCGAAGCAAGCGGTGGATTTAAAAATCCAACCTAAAGACAAGCCAACCACTTCAAAAACACATAACAGCAAAAACGGAAGAATCTACTCAATTTAATAAAAATATTCAGGGCACCCCATTCAAAATCAAAATAGAAAACAAAATGAAAACACAAAAAATAAGCGCCATAATAAAAAATCAAAAAACAGAGGTAACCGTAAAGTACAGCGTTACAAAGCTGACAATGACTTTCTCAGAAGCCGACAACTTCAAAAAAATTTACAAAGGAAGAGACATATATGTCTGCCTTGCAAAAATCAGGGCAGACTTCCCTAACATAACATTCCTATGCAAAGGCGCAAAAATAAACGTTAAACCCTCAAGAATGGCATCTCAAATGAGCTCCGGCCTTGTCGCCTACGAAATGACTTTAGGCGAACAAGCGACAAACGAAAACATAGTCCATTTATTCGACTATGAAGATGAAAACTTAACAAACAACCCACAAGACCAGATCGATTTCTTTAAAAAATGGCTAGCCTCACTAGGCGCGCAGAACTACGAAAAATTCAACTGAGATCACCCTACAAGCTGCGACACAAAGTTATCATCATAAAACTGAAAAATGGTATGACTTTTAGGCAAAACTGCATTGCAATATCAAATGAACCCTTTCACCTTTTTAAAATTAAAAATGAAAAACAAACCCAGCATATCAATAATTCGTGAACTACTGTTCACTTACGATATTGAAAATACCGAAGATTTAGAGCGAGAGCAAATTATCGTCTCAAAAGACATAAATAACGAGAGAGAGCTTATAGAGCTTTTTGACGAATTGACCAAACCAGAATTTCTAAATTTTACAAAAAGTGAGTAGGAGTGGTTTATTGCCTCCATCACACATTTTTTGGCTACGAATGATAACTTTGATAAAGTCTCTAAAAGAATGGCGACCTACTTCAACGCACCTGTAATTAACCAAAGAGAATTCATGAAAATTCTCTTAGCTTGCTTAAATAAATATTACAACACATCAAATTCCGAAAATTAAAAAACACCAAACTTTCTCTATCATCAACGATTCCCAACCCAATCACCGCTTCGAAAACTCCAGAACCATGCGACTCAACAACCCGAATCGTAAGGGACGAATTTACTTAAGTTACGGGAAAGGAATCCCCATGAAAGCACGCGAGATTACTACCGTCAAAAACGGCATAACTGAAATCGTGACAGTAGAATATGAAGAAGGCAAGCCTACTCTTCATTTGTTATTAGCTGATGGATCCCAAAAATCCTATACAGCTCTCGATCTTTTTGAAAGCTTCGGATTATTGAGAGCAGACATGAAACATATAAAATTTTTATGCAAGGGCTCAAAAATCAACGTCCACACCTCCGGTATGTCTTCACACATGTCGAATGGCTTGGTTGCTTATGAGTTAACGATGGGGCAGCCAGATGGTGAACTTGTACATATTTTCTCCTATGAAGAAAACGATCTAACCAACGACATAGAAGAGCAACATGACTTCTGCCGACGCTGGGCAGATTCGACTTAGGAGACACCAGCCCTGCCGCTCCCACAATAGCATTTTTACTCAATCTAATCTGCGAAAGCCTTTCACAAATAGCATTTCTTAGACGCCCTGAAATAAAAATGAAAACAAAGAAAATCAAAGCCATAAAAAACAACACAGAGACCTATGTTACTTTTAAATATGACTCCAACCACATAAAACTAAAATTTTCCGAAGCAGATAACTTTGCCAAAGTTTACACTGCGGAGGATATGTACAAATGCCTCGCCAAAGTCAGGTCTGACTTCCCACACATTCAATTTCTTTGCAAAGGCGCAAAAATAAATGTTAGGCCATCAACCATGGCCTCACAAATGAGTGGTGGAATGGTCGCGTATGAGTTGACACTAGGAAAGCGCGCAGCGCGAGAAGATCTAGTCCACATATTTGACTATGAAGAGCACGACCTCACAAATGATCCACAGGATCAGGACAATTTTTATAAAAAATGGATCACATCAATAGGGGCTGACCGTGTCGACCCTCAACAACCAAGCAAGAATAATGATTGAACACCTAAAGCTCACTTACAAACCCAAGAAACAAGATGAAAAAATTAGAAATATCTATAATCAAAAATCACCTTCGAGAAAAAGCGACTATAGAATATGAAAGAAAAACATCAAGCCTTTCAATAATATTTTCGAACGGAGTAAAAAAGACTTTTATCGAGGTAGACATCTACACATGTTTCGCTTCATTAAGAAAAGAGTTCAGTGAGATCAAATTCCTCTGCAAGGGTTCTAAAATAAATGTTTACCCCTCAGCAATGGCATCACAAATGTCAGGTGGAGTCGTTGCCTACGAGGTGAAAATCGGGGTTCCAAGCGCAGTCCCCGTAAGAATATTCGACTACGAAGAACATGACCTCACAAATGACATAAATGAACAAGTAGCTTACCGAACAAAGTGGGCGAAATCCATTTAAGCCCACCCAACATAACTCGCCTGCCAGATCAACACCTACAAGGAACCCTAAAATCAAACTTAACCCCAAGCTCTCAATAATCCAAAGCTTACTATTCACTTACAGCATAGAAAACTATGACGACCCAAAAAGAGAGTCTTTCATCGCCTCAAAAAACATAAATGACGCGACAGAACTTTGCGAACTATTTGACAAACTAACCAAACCGGAATTTACTTCATATAAACGCGAAGAGCGCCAATGGCACATCGACACACTTCGGCATTTTCTAGAGACCGAGGAAAATTTCAACTCCGTTTTTTATCTATTCGACACCTACTTCAACGATGAAATCATGGACAACAGGGCGTTCATGAAAACTTTATTGAAATGCCTCGAGCGATATGAATCCGAATTAGCCCAGCAAGCTGACTATACAGCTCAAGTTTAACCTCAACGATACCAAACCAGAATCGATCTGTTCCCCATCTAGGACCGACGAATGCTACTTCACCCTTCCTCCGAACACATACCTTTCGACTCAAGCCTTTACTATTTCGTAGGAGTTTTTGATATTTACGATAGAGAGGAAACTAAAGGCTACGCCCTCGCCCACTTCAACCCCAACAAAAACAAAGATCGAGAAGCGCTCATACCTAAATACTGTCTAGATCCTTACAACAAGCTTTCCTATCGCCATAGATACAAACTAATGAAAGAATTACTCCAAGCTCTAAACACTGAAAACTTTAACTTCCACTCTTATTTTGAGGACGATCCAGATGCGTATTCAAAAATGGCTTGGGACGAAACAGAAATAGCTGATCCTCGGGGCTTCTTCGCCGACATATATCGACTAGCCAGCGAGGCTTGGAAAGATGACCTCCAAAAAGCCAGCCTCGAAGACCCATCAACTTGGTAACACCGCACCGCTCTGCAACGCGACACCGCCTCCTGTGGCGAGCGAGCTTACTCGCGCTGGGCCGCGAAGCGGCCCCAAGGTCCGGCGACGGGTGTTTTCAATTGAATAGGTATTGTCTGTTTTGGGGCTGCTGTGCAGCCCAGCGCGAGCAAGCTCGCTCGCCACAAAAAAAGGGGGGCGATCATCATCTCGATAATGCCCCACCCCAATCACCGCTTCGACAGCTCCATAATCATCCGGCTCAACAAATAAACCCGAGGCACTACGCTCTCCACCTCCGCGTACTCTTCCGGCGTGTGAATATTGCCGCCCACTATCCCGAACCCATCCAGCGTCGGCGTGCCCACACCCGCTGACAAGCTCGCATCCGCCGCGCCGCCGCTGCCTTCAATGGTCAAGGTCTTGCCTAACTCGCCGTAGATGCCTTGGGCAATCGCCACCAGTTTGTCCGACTCCGGCGTTTGCGGCATGGGTGGCAAACCACGGTGCAGGCTGGTGGTCACTTCGGTGTCGGGGATCAGTTTGTTGGCCGACACTCGCGCCAGGTCTTTCTCGATGCGATCAAACTCTTCCGGTAACGCCGCGCGGACGTCGGCCTTGGCGGTGGCTTGGTCGGGGATCACGTTGACGCGGTCACCGGCCTTGAGCACGGTGAAGTTGATGGTGGTTTTCTTCTCTTCATCGCCCAACTTGCCCAGTTGCAGGATCTGGTGCGCGGCTTCCATGGCCGCATTGCGGCCCAGTTCCGGAGCGACACCGGCGTGGGCGGCTTTGCCTTTGACTTCGACGACGGCGGTCGCGCTGCCTTTGCGCCATACCACCAGGCCGTCCGCAGGGCGGCCGGGTTCGAGGTTCAAGGTCACGTCGTGCGCCTTGGCGGTTTTGCGGATCAGCTCGGAGGCTGCTTCAGAACCGGTTTCTTCGCTGGCGTCAAGCAGGAAGGTGATTTGCGCGTAGTCCTTGAAGCCCTGGTTTTTCAGGACCTTGAGCGCATAGATACCGGCGACGATGCCGCCCTTGTCATCCATCACGCCGGGACCATAGGCGCGGCCGTCCTTGATGTGAAACGGGCGCTCGGCGGCCGAGCCTTCCTTGAAGACGGTATCCATATGGGCCATCAGCAAAATCCTGGCCTTGCCGGTGCCCTTGAGGGTGGCGACCACATGGCTGTTGTTGGCGGCTTTGTCCGGTACCAACTCAATGCTGAAACCGAGCTGTTTCAGTTCATCCACCGCAATGTCGCGCACTTGGGTCAGGCCCGGCTCGTAGCCTGAGCCCGAGTCGATATTCACCAGGCGCTCCAGCAACTTCAAGGCTGGGGCCTTGGACTGTTCGGCATCCGCCTGGATCTGTTTGTGGGGTTCGGCACTGTAGGCCGGCACGACGACGGACAAGGCCAGGGTCGCGGCCAAAAGGGTACGGGGGAAAGTAAAAAGCATTGAACCGATCCTTGTTTTTGTTGAGAGGGGCCGCGTTACCCTACCCCACTAAACTGATCGCAACAAACTCCCCTGGGCCGAACTGACGCGGTTACGCCCACTGCTTTTGGCTTCGTATAACGCAAGGTCAGCGTCGTTGAGCCAACTCAGCGAATCGGCGTGGCTCGGTTGATACGGCGCCAGGCCGATGCTCAAACTGGCGCGCAAGGTGGGATCCTGGGCGTACACCAAGGCGTTGAAGCGATCGCGCAGGGCCTCCATCATTTCGGTGGCATGGTCGAGCGGCATGCCCGGCAGGATCACGCAGAACTCATCGCCACCATAACGCCCGGCCAGGTCGGTGATGCGCAAGCTTTGGCGCAACACTTTGCTCAGTTGGCGCAGCACGATGTCACCGGTCACATGGCCGTAGGTGTCGTTGATGGTCTTGAAGTGATCGATATCGATCAGGGCGATCGCCGCGCCGGCCGGACCACGGCGGCACCGTTGAAATTCGATTTCGAGGTGGTCTTTCCAGGCGCCGTGGTTGAGCAGGCCGGACAGGCTGTCGGTGCGGCTCAGGGCAAGCAGTTCACGTTTGTGCCGCGCCAGGGTCACGGCCTGGCGATAGCAGATCCAGCCCAGGACCAGGGGATACACCGTCAGGATCGGCAGGCAGGCGTAGAGTTGCGCCTGGCTGGTCACGGCAATGAACGCCGGCGTGAACAACAGCAGGGACACGCCAATGCCGAGCGCTTGCGCCACCCAGCCCATGAACATGAAACGCGATCCGCCGATGGCGACGTTGTTCATGGTCATCATCGACAGCGTGGTGACGCTGGGCAATGGGTTGAAGTGCATCGCACCGACCCAGAAGCCCCCGCAAAAAGAATCGAACAGCAGATTGCGTCGCTCACTGCGCAACGAATTGCTCGCACGTCGCGAGCACTGATAGGCCAGGTGCGGCCACACAAAGGCATTGATCAGCATCCAGGCCCAGACCCAGGCGGACGGGTGCAGCGGGTACATGGCAAACACCACGCACACAAAGCCGAGCGTCAGCCCCAATGCGCGGGATTTGTATAGGCGCGAAGCGAGCGGAAGTCCCTTTCCTCCGGCGGCTGGCATGGTGTGGGTGTAATCCAGGCTAAGTGCCTGGAGTCTATCAGGGCAGAGTCAAATCGCCACTACCGCTTATGGGCTAATACTTCAGTGCGAAAACCCGCGTGCCAACATCCCCGCAACCCCCACCAGCATCAGCGCCGTGCAACGCTGTAGCAGCACTCGATGCCTGGGGTTTTCCAGCACGCCCTTGATGCGTTGGCCGAAGTAGCCATACAGGCAGCCACTGGCAAATTGCAGCAGCAGGAAGGTCAGGCCCAGGATCGCGATATCCGCCATGGAACTGTGTTCCCCTGCCCCGGCAAACTGCGGGAACACCGCGCTGAACAGAATGAGCGTCTTGGGGTTGGAAAACCCGGTCAACAACCCCTTCCCGAACAGGCTGCGCGAACTTTCCGGGGCGCCGCCCTGAGCGATGATTCCGCCGGTGCTGGTCCATTGTTTGTAGGCCAGGTAAAGCAGGTAGGCCACGCCGACCACCTGGAGGGTCTGCGTGATGACAACGTTGCCCTTGATCAATTGTGAAAAGCCCACGGCAAAGATCAGGATCGAAATCAGGTACGCCACACTGGCGCCGACCTGCGCGGGAATCGAACGACGCAGGCCGTCCCTCAGGCCCAGGCTCAACAGCAGCAAGGTCATGGGGCCGGGGCTGAAGGTCATGGTGGCGCAAAACACCAGGAAATAGAGAAACGAAGACAGGGTTAACGCACTGGTCATGGTCAGGGGGCCTTGGAGGGGGTAGCAAAGAGATTTGGGCGTCGTCGCCAGCCGGGCCGGCGTTACACCCACGACCAACAGCGGCGCCTGGCGCGCAGTCTAGGCCAGCGTCATTGCACAAGGCAGGTAAAGTGGTGTCTAATCCGGCCTGACTTCACCGGTAAAATCACCGGTAAACACCAGGAAGGTTTATGTTCATATCCGCCATCGCCTTTGTGGAAGGCACGCCGAAGGTTCAGCAGATCGTCGAGGCGTTCAGCCAGGCCATCGAAGGTGGCGAGTGGGCGCCCGGCAGCAAGTTGCCGTCGGTACGCGAATTGACCCAGGTGCTGGGCGTCAGCAAGTTCACCCTGAATGAGGCGTTGGACCGCCTGCGCGGGCGCAACCTGCTGACGTCCAGCCAGGGCCGTGGCTATTTCGTCGCGATGGAAACCGCCCGGCCGGCGTCGGTGGCCTGGGTTGATCTGTTGCCCCAGGACTTGCTCAGCGTATTGCGACGCCCCTTGGCCAACGCCGACAGCGAACTGCGCCCGGGCAGTGGGCACTTGCCGGAAGACTGGTTGAACACCGAAGCCATCCGCCAGGCCCTGCGCAGCGTGGTGCGCGCGCCCTCACTGCGGATCGCCGGGCTGGGGACGCCGGCGGGCTTGTTGCCGTTGCGCCAGGCCCTGCAACAAAAGCTGCACAGCGACGGCCTGGTGGTGCCGGTGGAGCAGATCATCACCACCCCCAACACCGTGCAGGGCCTGGACATGCTCATGCGCCTGCTGGCCCGCCCCGGCGACACCGTGCTACTGGACGCGCCGTGCTACTTCAACTTCCACGCCAACCTGGCTCTGCACGGGGTCAAGGTGGTGACGATCGAGCGTCGCCCCGACGGTCTGGACTTCACCGCACTCGAGCAATTGCTCGCCGAACACCGGCCCAGCCTGTACCTCACCACCAGCGTGCTGCAAAACCCCACCGGTCACTCCTTCAGCCCCAGCCAGGCGTTTCGCCTGCTGCAACTGACCCGGCAGTACCACTGCCACATCATCGAGGATGACCTCTACGGCGACCTGCATCCCAACCCTCCCCCGCGCCTGGCGGCCCTGGCCGGGTTGGACCAGGTCACTTACCTGTCAGGCTTCTCGAAAATCCTCAGTGCCAACACCCGCGTCAGCTACGTGGTGGCCGCCCCGCAACTGGCGGCCAACCTGACGCATATGAAATTGATGAGCGGCGGCGTCACCTCCGAACTGTTCGAGCACGTGGTGTACCGCATGCTCAGCGAAGGCAGCTATGCCCGGCACCGCAAACGCACGGTGCAGCGCCTGCAGGAAGCCGGCGGACGAGTCGAGCAATGGCTCAAGCGCTGTGGCTGCGAACCGGCGATGGCTTATGAGGGTGGGATGTTCATCTGGGCGCGCCTGCCTGCGGGAGTGAATGCCGAGCAACTGGCGCAGGCGGCGTTGAAACACAGCATGGTGCTGGCACCGGGCGCACTGTTCGGTTATGACCCGGCCAATGGCGATTCGATGCGTTTCAATGTGGCCCATACCGATGAGCCACGGGTTCAACGGTTATTCGAAAGCTTGTTGCTCAAGGCCGTGCGCGCGTGAACAGGCGGTAGAAGCGCAACGACGTGCCCATGACGTCAAACATCATGCGGCTGTTTTTTGCGTCGCCGTGTATCTACTTATCGCCAGATACAGTGCAATACAAAGGGCACAAGGCAACGGTGCCCATAATGGCTAGACTGCGCGGCACTGACATTTTTTGAGGAACGCAGCATGGAGCATGTCGATCACATCCTGATCGTCGATGACGACCGCGAAATCCGCGAGCTAGTGGGCAATTACCTGAAGAAAAACGGCATGCGCACCACCGTGGTCGCCGATGGCCGCCAGATGCGCAGCTTCCTCGACACCACCCCCGTGGACCTGATCGTGCTGGATATCATGATGCCCGGCGACGACGGGCTGCTGCTGTGCCGCGAGCTGCGGGTGGGCAAGCACAAGGCGACGCCGGTGCTGATGCTCACGGCGCGCAACGACGAAACCGACCGCATCATCGGCCTGGAAATGGGCGCCGATGATTACCTGGTCAAACCCTTCGCCGCCCGTGAGTTGCTGGCGCGGATCAACGCCGTGTTGCGCCGTACGCGGATGTTGCCGCCCAATCTGGTGGTCAGCGAAACCGGACGCTTGATTCGTTTTGGCCGCTGGCGCCTGGACACCACCGCCCGCCACCTGCTGGATGAAGACGACACGTTGGTAGCCCTGAGCGGCGCGGAATACCGGTTGCTGCGGGTGTTCCTCGACCACCCCCAGCGCGTGCTCAACCGCGACCAGTTGCTGAACCTGACCCAGGGCCGTGACGCGGACCTGTTCGACCGCTCCATCGACCTGCTGGTCAGCCGCCTGCGCCAACGCCTGCTGGATGATGCCCGCGAACCGGCCTACATAAAGACCGTGCGCAGCGAGGGCTATGTGTTTTCCCTGCCGGTGGAAATTCTCGGGGCCGCGCCATGAAGTGGCGGTTGGGTTGGCCACGCACGCTGGCGTCGCAGTTGTCCCTGATCTTCTTGATCAGCCTGCTGTGTGCCCATGGCTTGTCGTTCAGTGCGCAGTTCTACGAGCGCTACATCAGCGCCCGCACCGTTATGCTCGGCAACCTGGAAAACGATGTGTCGACCTCGGTGGCTATCCTCGACCGCTTGCCCGCCAACGAACGCGCAAGCTGGCTGCCACGCCTCGACCGGCAGAATTACCGCTACCTGCTCGATGCCGGCGAAACCGGCGAACCGCTGAGCAACGATGACGTGCCCATGGCGGCAACCTCGATCGCCAGCGCCCTGGGTGAGCACTATGCCCTGACCTTTCGTGACCTGCCCGGCCTGCGCAAGCATTTCCAGGCGCACCTGACCTTGGCCGACGGCAGCCCGATCACCATTGATGTGCGCCCCGCCGCCCAGCCGGTCGCTTATTGGTTGCCGGTTGTGCTGGTGCTGCAACTGGCGCTGCTGCTCGGCTGCACCTGGATCGCCGTGCGCCTGGCCATCCGCCCGCTGACGCGCCTGGCCCGCGCCGTGGAAACCCTCGACCCGAACGCCCATCCCACGCCCCTGGACGAAAAAGGCCCCACCGAAGTGGCCCACGCGGCGGTGGCGTTCAATCAAATGCAACAGCGCATCGCCGAATACCTCAAGGAACGCATGCAGATCCTCGCGGCGATTTCCCATGACCTGCAAACACCGATTACCCGCATGAAGCTGCGCGCCGAGTTCATGGAGGACTCAGTCGACCGCGACAAACTGTGGAACGACCTGGGGGAAATGGAACATCTGGTGCGTGAAGGCGTGGCCTACGCCCGCAGCGTCCACGGCGCCACCGAAGCCAGCCACCGCATCGACCTGGATGCGTTCCTGGACAGCCTGGTGTTTGACTACCAGGACATGCATAAAAACGTCAGCCTCAGCGGTAAAAGCGCGGTGCTGCTGGACACCCGCCCCCACGCCCTGCGCCGGGTGCTGGTGAACCTGGTGGACAATGCGCTGAAATTCGCCGGCAGCGCCGAGCTGCAGGTGAGTTCGACGGCCAACGGCGAATGCTCGCTCAAGGTGCTGGACCACGGCCCCGGTATCGCCGAGGAAGAACTGGTGCAAGTAATGCAGCCGTTTTATCGGGTGGAAAGCTCACGCAACCGTGGCACCGGTGGCACCGGGTTGGGGCTGGCGATTGCGCAGCAATTGGCCGTGGCGATTGGCGGGTCACTGACCTTGAGCAATCGCGAGGGCGGCGGTTTGTGTGCCGAGGTGCGTATAACGCTCTGATCAACCCGGCAACGGGATCACCCGCAACGGCCTGACCGACTTGTAGGAAAAACTCGAATAGATCTCTTTGACACAGGGCAGGGTCTGCAAGACCTCCCTGGCGAACTCGCCAAACGACTCCAGGTCCTTGGCCACCACTTCCAGCAGAAAGTCATAGCGCCCCGACACGTTATGGCACGCCACGATTTCCGGAATTTCCAACAGCCGTTTCTCGAACGCCCGGGCAATGTCCTGGGTGTGGCTCTCCATCATGATGCTGACAAACGCCGTCACCCCATACCCCAGCGCCTTGGGCGACAAGATCGCCTGATAGCCGCTGATCACACCGCTGTCTTCCAGGTTTCTGACCCGTCGCCAACAAGGCGAGGTCGTCAGGGCCACCCGGTCGGCCAGTTCGGCGACGGTCAGGCGGGCATTGCCTTGCAACGCGTTTAAAAGGGCTTTGTCGGTACGGTCCAGACTAATGGGCATAACGTGCCTCTGATCATTATTTTTATAGGTTTTTCATCCCTTGACGCGGGAATTGTCGGCAAATTTGGCAACGTTCATCTGCGGTTATGAGCATAGCATTGTAGGAAATAAGGAGCGCTTGAGATGAACAATAAACACCCTGCCTTCGGATTTTCCACCCGCGCCATCCACCACGGCTATGACCCCAAGGACCACCACGGGGCTTTGGTGCCGCCGATCTACCTGTCTGCCACGTTCGCCTTCCCCACGGCCGAATATGGCGCCGCCTGCTTCGCCGGTGAAGCGAACGGCCATTTCTATACACGTATTTCCAACCCTACACTGGCTCTGCTCGAGTCGCGCATGGCCACCCTGGAGAATGGCGAGGCCGCCGTTGCGTTCAGCTCCGGCATGGGCGCCATTGCCGCAACGTTCTGGACCCTGCTGCGTCCGGGCGACGAAGTCATCGTCAGCCGGACGCTCTACGGCTGCACCTTCGCCCTGCTGCACCACGGCATCGGCGAGTTCGGCATCAAAGTGCGCCATGTCGACCTCACCGACCTGGCCGCCCTTCGCGCGGCACTGTCCCCTGCCACCCGCATGATCTATTGCGAGACCCCGGCCAACCCGACCCTGCAATTGGTCGACATCGCCGCCGTGGCGCAACTCGCCCATGAGCAGCCGAATGTCACGCTGGTGGTCGACAACACCTACTGCACGCCCTACCTGCAACGGCCCCTGGAATTGGGCGCCGACGTGGTCGTGCATTCGGCCACCAAATACCTCAGTGGGCACGGCGACATTACCGCCGGCGTGGCGGTGAGCAGCCACGCCTTGGCGCAACGCATTCGCCTGCAAGGGCTCAAGGACCTGACCGGCGCAGTGATGTCTCCACAGGATGCCTCGCTGTTGATGCGTGGTCTCAAGACCCTGGCCCTGCGCATGGAACGTCATTGCAGCAGCGCCCAGACGGTGGCCGAAGCCTTGCAGGCGCACCCTGCCGTGCAGTGGGTGACTTACCCTGGGCTACGCTCTTTCCCACAGTACGAATTGGCGACGCGCCAGATGAAAATGGCCGGCGGCATGATCGCGTTTGAACTCAAGGGCGGGATTGAGACCGGTCGGCGCTTCATGAACGCGCTCAAGCTGTTTACCCGCGCGGTCAGCCTGGGCGATGCGGAATCACTGGCCCAGCATCCCGCGAGCATGACCCATTCCACCTATACCCCGGAAGAACGTGCACACCACGGTATCAGTGAAGGTCTGGTGCGTTTGTCGGTGGGGCTCGAGGACGTCGCCGACCTGTTGGCCGATGTGCAACAAGCCTTGGCCAAATGCATGCGCGAGACGACCCGCCGGCCCTCGACCGTCGAACATGCCCTGAAATAAGTCCCAAGCTCGGCGTTATCCTTTCCCACAAACGGTGGTCGGACTGGTCCGACCGCCGTTATGCGTTTTAATCTGATTTTTTACCGATTGGATCCCCATCCCTGCGTCAGGCTGTACTAGCATAAGGCCAAATATCTGCACCTGAAATTCATGGATGAATGGATGAACTCACACCTGTTCCCACAGATAGGCAAGGTCATCGCCAGCACTGGCAGTCGCCATTTCCCACGCTTGCTGCATGACCTTATCCGTACCCAACTGGCAGTGGACGCCAGCCATATCAAGCAGTTGCAGGTCAGTTGCACCGGGCACGCCCACCGTGAGATCAACCCGGTCTACACCGATTCGGTGGTGACCCTGGACCCCGAGCAACCTGCCGCCCAGTTGCACCTGACGCATTGCAAGGACAATGTGCGTTACGTGCTGTCGGTGTATCGCGGCCAGCAATCCGAAAACTTTTCGCCGCAAGAACGCAGCCTGCTGCGGGATTTTTCCACCCTGCTGCTGCCGATGGTGGAAAAACACATCACGGCGATACATCCCTGCCGCCAGGACGGCGAGCCGCCGCTAACGGATAACCAGGGCCTCGAAGCCTTGCGTCAACGCATCCAGGAGCGCCTGGTGCAAGCGGGGCTGAAGCTGTCCAAGCGTGAGCTGGAAGTCTGTGTCGGCCTGCTGGCCGGGCGCACCGCGCGCGAACTGGCGGAACAATTGGCGCTGAAGGTCAACACCATCGAGAGCTACCTGAAGCGGGCGGCGATCAAGCTGGGGATCAGTGGACGGCACTCATTGTTGCGATGGATGTACGCCACCGACGATGTACCGCTCCCAGAATAAACAGGGCGGGCAAACCCTGATGCCTGTCGGTTAATCGATAGAACGGACGACGACTAACTTGTGGCGAGGGAGCTTGCTCCCGCTGGACTGCGTAGCAGGCCCAGTCTTTTCAAACCAAAAGCCGGGGCCGCTTCGCGGCCCAGCGGGAGCAAGCTCCCTCGCCACATGAGTGAGAGGCACAATCAGTCGCGGGCCAGTGCTTCGATCGGGTCCAGTCGCGCCGCATTTCGCGCCGGTACGAAGCCGAACACAATGCCGATCAGCGTCGAACAGGCAAACGCGGTGATGATCGAGCCCAGGGAGAACACCATCTCCCACTCCTTCACGAACAGCGAAAACAGATAGCCGATCGCGTAGGACAGCGAAATCCCGATCACCCCACCGATCAGGCACACCATCACCGCCTCCACCAGAAACTGCTGGCGGATATCCGACTGCCGTGCGCCCACGGCCATGCGGATACCGATCTCGCGGGTACGCTCGGTGACGGACACCAGCATGATGTTCATCACGCCGATCCCCCCCACCAATAACGAAATGACGGCGATCAGCGACAACAGCAACGCCAGGGAACGGCTGGTTTTTTGCACCGTCTGCATGATGCTGTCGAGGTTGTTGGTGAAGAAGTCCTTGGTGCCGTGACGTTGCAGCATGAGTTTATTGACGTTGTCTTCGACCACCTTGCTCGGCTGGCCATCCTTGATGCGCACAGTGATGCTGTCCAGGTGGCGCTGGCCCAACACGCGGCCCGCCGCCGTTTCATAAGGCACCCACACATTCAGCGCTTTGCTGGCGGCGAACATGTTTTTATTGTCGGCGGTAACCCCGATCACCGTACACGGCAGCTTGCCCACCAGGATCACCTGGCCCAGCGGGTCAATATTCGGCCCGAACAAACGCTGACGCGTGTTGTGGTCGATGACCACCACTTGCGCCTGGCGTCGCGCATCATTTTCGCTGAAGGCAATCCCGGCTTCGAGCTTCAAGCCCTTGACCTTGAAATAGCGCTCACTCACGCCATTGACCTGCGCATCCACGTCGATGTTGCCAAAGCGCAGCAACAGGTTGCGGCCCACCACCGGCGTGGCACTGTCGACGTAATACAGCTGGTTCAACGCCTCCACATCCGACGGCATCAAGGTCTCGATGGCCGATGCGCGGCTGTCACCAAAACTGGTACCGGAGAAGATATCGATGGTGTTGCTGCCGATCGCCTGGATGTCCTTGAGGACATAGCGTTTGGCACCCTCGCCGATCGCCGAGATCGACACCACCGACGTAATGCCGATGACGATCCCGAGCATGGTCAACAAAGTCCGCATGCGATGGGAAATCAGCGCAACCCAGGCCATGTTGAACGCTTCCTTGAACAGCCCCAGGCTTGCCACCAAGCGTCGTGCGCCGCTGCGTCTGGGTTCGATGGGCGCTTCGCTGGGCAAGTCCAGGCCGACACGTTCGTTGGCCTGGTCTCTGACGATTTCGCCGTCGCACACCTCGACGATACGCTGGGCATTCGCCGCCACCTTGGGGTCATGGGTGACGATGATCACCGTATGCCCGGCGGCGTGCAGCTCAGTGAGGATACGCATCACCTCTTTACCGCTATGGGAATCGAGTGCCCCGGTGGGCTCGTCGGCGAGAATCACTTCGCCGCCGTTCATCAAGGCCCGCGCAATACTCACCCGTTGCTGTTGCCCGCCGGACAACTGGTTCGGTCGATGGCTGATGTGCCCCGACAGCCCCAGGCGCGCCAGCAACTCCCGAGCGCGGCTGTGCCGTGCGGTTTGCGGCGTACCGGCGTAGATCGCCGGCATTTCCACGTTGTGCAAGGCACTCAAATGCGCCAGCAAGTGGTAGCGCTGGAAGATGAAACCAAAATAATCCCGACGCAGCTCCGCCAGTTGCTCATCCCCCAGGGAGCGGGTTTCGATGCCGTTGATCTTGTAGCTGCCGGCCGTGGCGTAATCAAGCCCACCGAGGATGTTCATCAGCGTGGATTTGCCCGACCCCGAGGCGCCGATGATCGCGACCATTTCCCCGGCCTGGATCGTCAGATCGATGCCCTTGAGCGCAACGAACTCACGCTCGCCGGCCATGAAACTGCGAGTGATGCCCTTGAGCTCCAACAGCGGCTGAGCCATGCGTCAGCTCCCTGCCACGGCAGGGGTTGCATCGCCGATCACGACTTTATCGCCCTCAGCCAGGCCCTCGAGGATCTGCGCCTTGACGTTGTTGTTGATACCGGTCTTCACCTCACGGGGCACCGCCTGGCCCTTGGCATCCAGTACCCGCAGCGTGTAGCGGCCATCGGGGCTGCGCGCACCGAGTGCTGCCACCGGCACCAGCAACGCGGCCTGGGCGGTGTCGAGCACGATGCGCACCTGCGCGGTCATGGAGATGCGCAGGCGATGGTCGGGGTTGGGCACCTCGAACAACGCGTTGTAGAACACCGCGGTGTTCTGCTTCGACGTGCCCGCGGCCTGGGTTTCCAGGAAGTTCTGCGGCGCCGGCTCCGTGCCGCGCAGCTTCGCGTAGTAGCGTTTTTCAGGCTCACCCAGGATGGTGAAATACACCGGCTGGCCGCTGCCGATATGAATCACATCGGCTTCCGACACCTGAGCCTTGACGGTCATGGTGTCCAGGTCCGCCAGCTTGAGCAGCACCGGCGCCAGTTGGTTGGCGATCACGGTCTGGCCTTCCTGGGTGACGATCCCCACCACGTCGCCGTCGATGGGCGCGACAATGCGCGTATAGGCCAGGTTGACCTTGGCGGTGTCGATCTGGATCTGCGCGCTGTTGATCTGCGCATCCAGGGACACCAGGTTGGCCTGCTGCACCTGGAAGTTCGACTCGGCGTTCTCGAAATCCTGGCGCGACACCGACGCGTCGCTCTGCAAGTCCTTGTAGCGTTCATACACCGACTTGGCTTGCTTGAGCTGGGCCGCCGTGGCCCGGCGTTGGGCCTGCAGGTTTTCTTCATCCACCTGGGCTTTGCGCAGCGTGTTTTGCAGGATCAACGGGTCGATTTCGGCAAGCCACTGGCCCTTCTTGACCTTGTCGCCGACCTTGACCTTGAGCGACTTCAACTGCCCGGAAACCTGGGCGCCGACATCGACCTGCTTGACCCCTTCCAACAGGCCGGTGGCCAACACGGCATTTTCAATATCACCGCGTTCGGCGGGCGCGGTGAGGTATTGCGGGGCGTCGGCGGGCGCTTGCACCGTGTAGATGACCAATGCCGCCGCGACAACCAGCGCCAGGCCGAAGCCGACTTTGCGAAACTTTGACTTTTGCATAAATGACCCTAAAGCAGTGATGAGGTCCGTTCTAAAGCGGAACAGTTAAAAATGGGCGCGTTGCATGGCCTTCAAGACACCACCTCCCCAATCACCAAATGCTCAAGCCACCACTGCGCCACTCCCTGAACATTCGGCGCTTTAAGCAAGGTGAAATGATTCCCCTCGCCATACCCCACCTCCAGCCCACTGCCTTGGCGCCGCCAGCCTTCAATCATCAAACCCTGCTCACGCTGATTGCCCGCCATATCCAGGGTCGCGTCGCGTGCCAACACCAGGCGCACCACCCCGCGATACGGCCGCGCCGGCCGATACACCGTGCGCAACGCCGCCGCATAGGTACGCGCAGGCCCCACCATCGCATCCACCGCAGCGCGGGCAGGCAGCAACCCCACGCGCACCATCCCCGCATGCAACGCCTGCCGTTGGGCCACCTCATCGCGCAGGGCAAAGTCCGGCGGATCGATGCCCAGCGACTTGCCGGCCGACACCTGCATGGACTCGATCAAGCGCAGCAGCGCTGCCGTCGAGGTGTATGGCCGCCCTATCACACCGTTGCCACCCGGCGACTCACTGTCGATCACAGTCAATGACGCCACTTCACGCCCCGCAGCCTGCAAGCGCAGCGCCATTTCCAGCGCGACCCAGCCGCCAAACGAATGTCCGATAAGATGCACCGGCCCCTGCGGGCACTCATGCTCCAACGCAGCCAGGCAACACTGCGCCGCCGCTTCCACTTGGCTGTGGGGCACCGCTTCGCCGTCGAGGCCACGGGGTTGCAAGCCATACAGCGGCCAGTCACGCCCCAGCGCCTCACTCAAGCCGACGAAGCCGGTGACGCTGTCACCCGCCCCCGGCACGCAAAAGATCGGCGCATGCCCTGCGCGGCCGCTTTGAATGCGCAGCAGCGGTTGATGCACGGCCTCTTTGACCGGCACCCCCGTTGCCAATGCCTCGTTCAATGCGCGGCCCAACGCCTGGATATGCGGGGCTTGCATCATGCTCTGGTGATCCCCCGGCACTTCGATGCGGCGCAGTTGCCCCGGCGCCAACGCGTCGCTCCAGCCCAGCGATTCACTGCGTCGCGACAGCTCGGTAGGCCGTTCCTGGGCACTGAACAGATGCACCGCCAGCGGCAGCGGGAACAGGCTGTAATGCGCCAACGCATGTCCATGCCCGACTTCCCGCTCGATGAAATTCAAGAGGTCGGTGTCCGTCGCCGCCGCCATTTGCGCGTATAGCAGACCTTGATCGCGACAGCGTTGCAGCAGGCCCGCAAAGTCCAGCTGTCCAAGGCCTGCCTCCAATTGCTCAATACTCGCCAACTCATTGATACCTCCCTGGGCTTTCCAATAGGCGCTGCACTGCAACAGCAAGTGGCGCTTGAGCGCGTCCGTACCGCTCCAGCGCGCCTTGCCTTGGTCGGTCATGCGCGGCACGTAGCTGTCGATCAGCCCGAGAAACGCGACCGGCTCGTCCAACCCCAGCAGTTGCATGGCGACTTCATAGGCCAGCACCCCGCCAAACGACCAACCGGCGATCCGGTACGGCCCATGGGGCTGGAGGCCGCGAATCAGACCGACCAGGCGCGCCGCCAACCCTTCCATGGTGTTCAAGTGCGGCTCGCCGAGGGGCACGCCCGGCAGGCCATAGATGGGGTAATCGCCGGGCAGATGCTGGCCCAGCGCCGGGAAGTACACGTCCATGCCGCTGAACTCGTGCACCAGGAACAGCGGCGGCTGCGAACCGCCGCTGCGCACCGTGACCACCGACGTCTCACGCACCGGCTCATCGGCACGCTCGCGCAGCATCGCCGCCACGGAGGCCACGCTGGCATGCTGGAACAGCTCGGCCAGGGACACCGGCAAACCGGCCTCCTCCATCAGCTTGACCAGGCGGATCGCCAACAGCGAATGCCCACCCAACTCGAAGAAGCTGTCATGCCGCCCCACCTGCTCAAGTTTCAGCACCTCGGCCCAGAGTGGCGCCAAGGTTTGCTCCAAAGCGTCCATCGGGGCTTCGAAATCGCGATGGGCCAACGCCTCCCTGTCAGGTATCGGCAAGGCTTTACGGTCGACCTTGCCATTGGCGGTCAATGGCAACTGCGCCAAGGGAACAAAAGCCGACGGGACCATGTACGCCGGCAACTGACCTTGCAGAAAGGCACGCACCGCGTCGACGCCGACCGGTTCGCCGGACCAGGTGAAATACGCGACCAGACGCTTGTCGCCCGGTACGTCCTCACGCGCCAGCACCACCGCCTCCCGGACGCCGGTGCAGGCGGCCAGGCGCGCTTCGATCTCGCCCAGCTCGATGCGGAAACCGCGGATCTTCACCTGGTCGTCATTGCGTCCGATGCACTCCAGCAGGCCGTCCGCCGTCCAGCGGCCGAGGTCGCCGGTGCGGTACATCAGGCTGCCCGGGTTGAACGGGTCATCGACAAACTTCTCGGCGGTCAGCTCAGGCCGGTTCAAATACCCCTTGGCCACGCCGTCGCCGCCGATGCAGATTTCGCCGCTCACCCCCAACGGCAGCGCTTGCAGTTGCGCATCCAGCACATAGACCTGGGTATTGGAAATCGGCCCGCCAATCGGCACGCTGTCGGCGCTTAGCGCCAGCGCACGCACTTCATGCGTGGTGGCGTAGGTGGTGGTTTCGGTCGGCCCATAGCAATGCACCAGGCGCACAGTCGGTGCCCGTGCCAGCAACGTGCGGAAGGCGGCCGGGTCGGCCCGCTCGCCGCCACACAACAATATGCGCAAACCGGCCAATGCGTCCGGGATCATCTGCACATACTGGTTGAACAGCGCCGTGGTCACGAACAGCACCGTGGCGCCGGCCAGCGCCGCGCCGAACGCGGCCGGGTCGAGCAAGGTGGCATGGTCGATCACCTGCACCTGGCCGCCGTTGAGCAAGGCGCCCCACACGTCCATGGTACTGGCGTCGAAAGCCGGGTTGGAGGCAAAGGCCACGCGGTCACTGGCATTGAAGTCGGCATAGCCATTGTTGAGCACCAGCCGGGTAATGCCGCGATGCGGCACCAGAACGCCTTTGGGCGCGCCGGTGGAGCCCGAGGTGTACATGATGTACGCCACGCTGTCCGACGCCTGCGACAGGGCCGGGTTATGGCTCGGTTGCGGGTCAAGAACCAGGGTGTCCAGGTCCAGCCGCTGCGCCGAATGCACGGTACGCATATCGCTGCGGGTCAACAGCCAGGTCGCGCCGCTGTCTTGCAGCATGAAGTCCTGGCGCTCGGCCGGCGCGTTGAGGTCCAGTGGCACGTAGGCGGCCGCGCATTTGAGGATCGCCAATTGGCAGACCAGCAGGTCCAGCGAACGCGGCAACAGCATCGCCACAGGCTCGCCCGGCTGCACGCCCAGCCCCAACAGATGATGGGCCAGGCGGTTGGCGCGGGTGTTCAAGTCAGCGTAGCTCAAGCCGTGTTCGCCATGCCGTGCCGCCACGGCATCCGGTCGTGCCTGGGCCTGGGCTTCGTACAGGCGCTGCACCGTGTGTTCACGCGGGTACGCCCGAGTGGTCGCGTTGAAGCGCAGCAACTGCCGTTGCTCGACGTCGGGCAGAATCGGCAAGCGCCCGATGGCGATAGCGCTGCCCTGCTCCAGCGCCTGCACGATGTGCTCAAGGGCGACATTCAGGTAGTCACACAGGCGTCGGGCACCCGGCCCCATGGCCTTGAGGCTGAAACCGTCGCCCAGGTCATCCACACTCAGCGACAGCGCATAGTTGGTGTGCTCCTGCGCCTTGAGCAATTGAATGCCTTGCCACGCCTCGGCCACTCCAGTGGCGTGCGGCGCGCTGTGGCGATAGTTGAACAGCACGTTGAACAACGGTGTTCCCACCGGCACACCGCTGCAACGTTGCGCCACGGCCAGCGGTGCGTGTTCATGGCTGAGCAGTTGGCTCAGGCGTGCGTGGGTGGCGCGCAGGGCATCACGCACCGCGTGTTCGCCGAGGTCGACGCGCAGCGGCAGAGTATTGATAAATACGCCCATGGCCCGCTCGGCGCCTTCGCCGCCTTGCAGGCGGCCGAGCATCACCGTGCCGAACACCACCTGCTCACGCCCCGCCACCTTGCCCAACACCTGGGCCCAGGCCAGGTGCATCAGGCTCGCTGCGCTGACACCCGACAGACGCGCCTGGCTGCGCAGGCGCTGGCTGAGTGACGGGTCTATTGCCACCTGCACCGGCTCATCAGGCCCCAGCGGCTCGACTTGCGTCGGCTCATCGATCTCACTGAGCATCTCGCGGAAGAAGCCTTCGTGATCGTCCCCACCCGGTCGGGTCTGGGCCAGCGTCTGGGCTACATAGTTGCGATACGGAACGGCCTCTCCCAAGGTGTCCGAAGCCCCCAGCAGAAAGGCTTGCAGCTCCTGTTGCAGGATGTCCAGGGCGACGTGGTCCATCACCAAGTGGTGGAACAACAGCGTGGCGACCAGCCCTTGCGCCGCCTCGGCGCACACCAGGCGCATCAACGGTGCCTGGCCCAGGTCCAGACGTTGCGGCAACGCGCCGGTTTCAACCCGCAACACCGCGTTGCGCCACACGACTTGTACCGGCTCCTCCAGGCCGTCCCAGTGGAACGATGAGCGCAGCACGTCATGCCGCTGGATCACCGCCTGCAACGCCTGGGTAAAGGCGTCCAGGCGCGCCTGGCTGTCAAAGCCGAATTGCGCCTGAAGCACATAAGCGTCAGCGCCCTGCGTCGCACGATGCTGATACAGCATCCCGGCCTGCAACGGCGCCAGCACGTAGATATCCTGCACATTCGCCACGCCCCCCGGGATGCAGGCGACGATCCGGTCGATGGCCGGTTGATCGAGCTGGATCAACGGCAGCATATCCGGGGTGATCCGGGTGCAGTCCGCGGCAATCCGATTGGCCGGCACCGCCACTTCGCGCCCGCCGCCCAACGCCGCCGCCAGACCCGCCAGCGTCGGTTGGCCGAACAGCACCTTCACATCCGCCGACAAGCCCAGGCGGCGCATGCGCCCCATCAGGCTGACCGCCAGCAACGAGTGCCCGCCCAACTCGAAGAAGTTGTCGTGACGGCCTACGCGCTCCACGTTGAGCAGCTCGGCCCAGAGGCTGGCCAGGCTGATTTCCGTATCGCCCTGGGGCGCTTCGTATTCGCGCCTCCCCAGCGCATCCACATCCGGTGCCGGCAGTGCCTTGCGGTCGAGCTTGCCGTTGGGGCTCAGCGGCAAAGCCTCAAGATGGACGAAGACGGCCGGGACCATGAATTCCGGCAGGTGGTGCAGGAGGTGAGCACGCAGTGCTTCGACCGCAGTCGGCACGCCGGTGTAATAGGCGATCAGCCGGTCTTCGCGCGCCACCACCGCCGCTTCGTTGACCTGGGCATGTTCCAGCAGTCGCGCCTGGATTTCCCCCAGTTCGATCCGCAGGCCACGGATCTTCACCTGGTCATCGTTACGGCCCAGGTACTCGATATTGCCGTCGGGCAAATAGCGGCCCACGTCCCCGGTGCGATACAGGCGCCCGTGGGTGAACGGGTCGTCGAGGAAACGCTCGGCGGTCAGTTCCGGGCGGTTCAGGTAACCCCGTGCCACTTGCACACCGCCGATAAACAATTCACCGACCACGCCCAGCGGTACCGGCTGCAACTGCGCGTCCAGCAGGTACATGCGGGTATTGGCAATCGGCTTGCCGATCGGCGTGTTGTCCGGAGTCAGCGGCCCGGCGCAGTTCCACGCCGTCACATCCACCGCCGCCTCTGTCGGGCCATACAGGTTGTACAGGGCGATCCCCGGCAACTGCTGCTTGAAGCGGCGCACCAGGCTGCCCGGCAACGCTTCGCCGCTGCACATCACCCGCACCAGCGCGGCTGCCTGGCTCAGATCGTCGTGAGCGAGGAACACCTCGAGCATCGACGGCACAAAGTGCAAGGTGGTGATGCGTTCGGCCTCGATCACCTCGCACAGGTAGGCCGGGTCTTTGTGCCCGCCCGGGCGCGCCATCACCAGGCGTGCGCCGGTGAACAGCGGCCAGAAGAACTCCCACACCGACACATCGAAACTGAACGGGGTTTTCTGCAGCACCGTATCATCGGCGGTCAGCCCGTATTCGTCCTGCATCCACAGCAGGCGGTTGACCACCCCCGCGTGCTCGTTGATCACGCCCTTGGGCTGGCCGGTGGAGCCGGAGGTGTAGATCACATACGCGGTCTGGCTGGCTACCTGGGGATTCTCCGCCGACAGGTGCTGCCAGGTCGGGCGGTCCAGGTCGACCACCGGCACCTGGCCGAGCAAGGTATGCGTCGTGCCCTGGGCCAGCACTACCCACGGCGCGCTGTCCTTGAGCATGTAGGCGATGCGCTCCAGCGGGTAGGCCGGGTCCAACGGTACATAGCCGGCACCGGCCTTGAGAATCGCGTACAGGCCGACCACCATTTCCAGGCCGCGCTCCACGCAGATAGCGACCCGCGCGCCCGGTTGCACACCCAACGCCATCAGGTGATGGGCCAACCGATTGGCTTGTGCATTGAGTTCGGCGTAGGTCAACTGCCGATCACCGGCCTTGACGGCCACGGCGTGCGGTGAACGCTCGACCTGAGCCTCGAACAACCCATGCAGGGTCTGGTCGAGGTTGTAATCGACCTGCGTGGCGTTGAAGTCGAACAGCAGGTGCTGGCGCTCGCGCTCATCCAGCAGCGGCGCATGTTCCAGCACGGCCTGGTCGTTATCGACCATGGCCTGCAAGACCCGCTCGAAGTAACCGACATAACGCTCGATTGTCGACTCATCGAACAGCGCCACGGCGTATTCCAACGATCCGATCAAAGTGCCCTGCACTTCTCCCAGGTCCAGGGACAGATCGAACTTGGCAAAGTGGCTGTTCTCCACAATGCTCTCCAACGCCAGGTCACCCAGCGCCAGGGCCGGGGCGCTGCTGTCCTGCCAGGTCAGCAGGGTCTGGAACAGCGGGCTGTGCGCCAGGCTGCGCACCGGGCGGGTAATCTCCACCACTTGTTCGAACGGCAGGTCCTGATGGGCCTGGGCCGCCAGCGTCAGGCGCTTGACCCGCGCCAGCAGGGCCTCGGTGCTCAACTCACCCGAGGTATCGATGCGCACCGCCAGGGTGTTGACGAACAGCCCGATCAGCCCTTCCACCTCGCTGCGCGTGCGGTTGGCCACCGGCGAGCCGATCACCAGGTCCTGCTGCCCGGACAACCGCGCCAACAACGACGCCCAGGCCGCCATCAAGGTCATGTACAGCGTGGTGCCATGCCGCTGGCTCAAAGCCTTGAGCCCGGCCGTGAGGCGTTCATCCAGGCGCACGGCGACGCTGTTGCCGGCGTAGTCCTGCTGCGCCGGGCGCGGGCGATCGGTGGGCAGCGTGAGCAAGGCCGGGGCGCCGTCCAGCGCCTGCTGCCAATAGGCGCTCTGGCGCTGCAGCACTTCACCGCTCAACCACAGGCGCTGCCACACGGCAAAGTCGCCGTACTGGATCGGCAGCGGCGGCAACGGGTCTGGCTGGCCGTGGCTGAACGCCCGGTACAGCGCCATCAGCTCACGGGTCAGCACGCCCATGGACCAGCCATCGGAAACGATGTGGTGCAGGGTCAGCAACAGCACATGGTGATCGTCGGCCATCACCACCAGGCGGCCGCGCAGCAATGGGCCCCGCTCCAGGTCGAACGGCGCCGACGCTTCGCCCTGGATCAGCGCATCCAGCGCCTGTTGCGGTTGTGGGTGGCGGCGCAGGTCCTGTACTTGCAGGGGCAGCATCTCCTCGGCCGGAACCACCAGCACTTGGGCTTCGTCACCGTGCTGGGCGAAACGGCTGCGCAGGGTTTCATGCCGCGCAACGATGCGTGCCAGTGCGCGCTGCAACGCCTCTACGTGCAACTGCCCGCGCAGGCGCAGGCCAATGGGGATGTTGTAGGCGGTGTTGGCGCCTTCCATCAGCGCCAGGAACCACAGGCGCTGCTGGGCGAAGGACAGCGGGATGTGTTCATCGCGGTTGGCCGGGAGGATGTCCGGCAAGGTGCTGCGGCCGGCCTGGGCCAACACGTCGCTGACAGCGGCAAGTTCCGCGTTGGCAAACAAGTCCCCCAGCAACAGCTCCACGTCCAGGCGCTGGCGTACCTGGGACACCATGCGCATGGCCAGCAACGAGTGCCCGCCCAGTTCGAAGAAATGGTCGTGCCGCCCGACGCGCTCGACCTGCAGCACATCGGCCCAGATCTGCGCCAGCTGGGTTTCGATTTCGCCTTGGGGCGCCGCGTATTCACGGCTAAACACCGCCGCCATGTCCGGCGCCGGCAGGGCCTTGCGGTCGAGCTTGCCGTTGGCGGTCAGCGGCAACGCGTCGAGTTTCACGAAGGCCGCCGGTACCATGTAGTCCGGCAGGTGCGCCACCAGATGGGCACGGATGCCTGCCACCGTCAGCGGGTCCAACTGCGGCTTCTCGGTGAAATAAGCCACCAGCCGCTCGTCACGCACCAGCACCACGGCTTCGAGGATGCCGGGCAGTTGGTTCAGTTGGGTTTCGATCTCGCCCAACTCGATGCGCATGCCGCGGATTTTCACCTGGTCGTCATTACGCCCCAGGTACTCGAGGTTGCCGTTCGGCAGCCAACGCGCCAGGTCGCCGCTGCGGTACATGCGCCCGCCGTTGAACGGGTCTTGCAGAAAGCGTTCTGCGGTCAGTTCCGGGCGGTTCAGGTAACCGCGCGCCACGCCCTTGCCGCCCACATACAACTCGCCTGCCACGCCCAGGGGCACCGGGCGTTGTTGTTCGTCCAGCACGTACACCGTGGCATTGGCGATGGGTTTGCCGATATGCAGCGGCTGCCCCACTTCGACCTTGCCGGAAGTGGCAACCACCGTGGCTTCGGTGGGGCCATAGTTGTTGATCAATGCAAAGCGCTGCGCCCGCGCAAACTGGCGCAGGCGGTCGCCGCCGATCAACAGGGTGCGCAGCGTCGGATGTTCGATCTGTTGGCTGAAGGCGTACTCGGCCACCGGTGTCGGCAGGAAGCATACATCCAGAGGTTGCGCGCCCCACCACGCCAGCAAGGCGTCGATGTCTTCACCGCCCTCCTGGGTCGGTGCCAAGTGCAGGGTCGCGCCCACACACAGTGCCGGCCACACTTCCCAGGCCATCGCGTCAAAGCCGAACCCGGCCACGCTGGCGGTATGGCGCCCGGCACACAGGTCAAAGGCGTGGCAATGCCAGTCCACCAGGTTGGTCACGGTGTGGTGTTCCACCATCACGCCCTTGGGCAGGCCGGTGGAACCGGAGGTGTAGATCACGTATGCCAGGTTCGACGGCGTGACGCCGGTCTTGGGATTACTCGCCGAGTGGTGCTGCCAGGTGTAGCGATCCAGGTTGATCACCGGCACGTCCAGCACCGGCAGACGCTCGAGCAACGCCTGCTGGGTCAGTACCGCCACCGGGGCGCTGTCGCTCAGCAGGTAGTTCAGGCGCTCGGCCGGGTGGGAGGGGTCCACCGGCACATAGCAGGCCCCTGCCTTGAGGATCGCCAGCAACCCGGCCAGGGTGTCCAGGCCACGGCGGGCGACGATGGCCACGCGGTCGTCGGGCTGCACGCCCAGCGCGATCAGGTGATGAGCCAGCAGGTTGGCTTGCTGGTTCAGCTCGGCATAGGTGCGTTGTCGGCCTTGGTGCACGGCGGCAACGGCGTCGGGCGTGAGCGCGGCCTGGGCCTCGATGCGCGCGTGCACCGAGGTGCCCTGGGGGAAGTCGGCCTGGGTCGCATTGAACTGCTCCAGCAGCAGCTGTTGTTCGCAGGCAGGTACGACCGCGATCTGGTTGAGCGCCGTGTGGGGCGCCTGCTCCAGCGCCGTCACCAGGTTTTCCAGGGCGGTTTGCAGGTAGGCGCAGACGCGTTGCGGGTCCACTTGGGTACTGGCCAGCAGGCTCAGGCCAAAGCCTTCGCCGAAGTCATCCACGCTCAAGGTCAACGGGTAGTTGGTGCGTTCTTCGGCGCTGAGCGCGGTGATGCCGGCCCAGGCCGATAAGGCCTGCGCATCCGTGGCCGACGCGCTGTGACGGTAGTTGAGCAAGGCGCTGAACAACGGCGTCGGTGCCACCACCCCACTGCAACGCTGCGCCAGGGCGAGCGCCGCATGTTCATGGCGCAGCAAGGTGGTCAGGCGCACGTGCGTGGTCTTGACCCCGGCACGCACGTCCTGGTCATCCACGTCCACGCGAAACGGCAAGGTGTTGATGAAGATTCCCAGCGCACGCTCGGTGTCATGGCTGCCTTGCATACGGCCCATCAAGACCGTGCCGAATACCACCTGCCGCTTGCCGGCGAGCACGCCCAGCACCTGTGCCCAGCCCATATGGAACAGGCTGGCGGCGCTCACCGCCAACAGCCGTGCCTGTGCACGCAGGCGCTGCCCCAGCTGCGGCGACAGCGGCAGGCTGACTTCAGTGATGCCACGGGCATCGCCCTGTACATCCTGCAAGCCGAACGGCAAGGTCGGCTCGCTGATATCGCCGAGCATCTGGCGGAAGAACGCCTCGTGCTCCTGCTCGCTGACCCCCAGTCGCGCCTGGGCCACATAGTTGCGAAACGGCACCGGCTGACCGAGCGCCGCGCCCTGCCCCAACAGGCACGCCTGCAGTTCATGGCACACCACTTCAAGGGCGCTGTGGTCCAGAGCCATGTGGTGAAACAGCAAGGTGGCGACAATCCGCGCATTCACCGGGTCATCGGCGCGCACCAGGCGCAGCAACGGCGCCCGGGTCACGTCGAGGCGATAGTGACGAACGTCGAACAGCCCGTGCAGTTGCGCCGCGATGTCGCCATCGGCGGGGTCCAGCTCAAGGGCCTGCACCGGCAGGCGAGCCTGGCGCCAGACCACTTGCGAGGGCTCGCACAAGCCTTCCCAGACCACACTGGTACGCAGGATGTCGTGCCGGTCCATGACGGACTGCAGGGCCTGGACAAACGCGTCGAAACGCTCAAGGCTGTCGAAGGCGAACTGCGACTGCATCACATACGGGTCACCGTGCTCGGCGCTGACGTGATGGAACAGGATGCCTTCCTGCAGCGGCGCCAACGGGTAGATGTCCTGGATATTCGCGACACCGCCATCGACCGTGGCGATGAGGCCGTCGATCTCCTCCTGGCTCAGCGTCGACAGGCTCAACATCGCCGGGGTGATGCGCTCGGCACCCAGCGGGATGCCATTGGCCGGCACCGTTACTTCACCGGCCTTGGTCGCCGAGTATTCGCCGCCCTTGATCAACTCGATCAGCGCCGGTTTGTGTTCGCGCAACGCGGCCAGCAGTGCCGGGTCTTGCAACGCTTGTTTATTGCCTTGCACCGACAACTGCTCACCCTTGAGCGCCAGTTGGACACCCTTGGTTTGCAGCGTCGCCAGTAGTTCGAGGATGCTCACAGGACGATCTCCATTTGTTCGATGACGGCGGCGTAGCCCGCCAGGGTCGGCTGTTCAAACAGCGCCCGCACATCGGCTTCCATGCCTTCCTGGCGCAAGCGCCCGATCAAGCTCACGGCGAGCAGTGAATGCCCGCCCAGTTCAAAGAAATTGTCATGGCGCCCTACCCGCTCCACGCCAAGCAGCTCGGCCCAAAGCCGGGCCAGCAGGGTCTCGGTGTGACCTTGCGGCGCCTGGTATTCGCGCACGATCAATGCCTCCATGCCCGGCAGCGGCAACGCCTTGCGGTCAAGCTTGCCATTGGGGCTCAGCGGCAGCGCGTCGAGGTGCACGAACAGGGCGGGCACCATGAAGTCCGGCAGGTGCTGCAACAGATGGGCGCGCAGTATTTCGATGTCGGTGTGCACGCCGGTGTAGTAGGCGATCAGCCGCTCTTCGCGGGCCACCACCGCTGCTTCATTGACCTGCGCATGCTCCAGCAGGCGCGCCTGGATTTCGCCCAGTTCAATGCGCAGGCCACGGATCTTCACCTGGTCATCGTTACGGCCCAGGTACTCGATATTGCCGTCGGGCATATAGCGGCCCACGTCCCCGGTGCGATACAGGCGCCCTTGGGTGAACGGGTCGTCGAGGAAACGCTCGGCGGTCAGTTCCGGGCGGTTCAGGTAACCCCGCGCCACTTGCACCCCACCGATGAACAACTCACCGACCACGCCCAGCGGCACCGGCTGCAACTGCGCATCCAGCACATACATCCGGGTGTTGGCGATGGGTTTGCCGATCGGCGTGTTGTCCGGTACCTCGGGGCGTGCGCAGTTCCAGGCCGTCACGTCCACCGCCGCTTCTGTCGGGCCATACAGGTTGTACAGGCCGCTCCCCGGCAACTGCTGCTTGAAGCGCCGCACCAGGCTGCCCGGCAACGCTTCGCCACTGCACATCACCCGCACCAGCCCGCTGGCCTGGCCAACATCGCCATGGGCCAGAAACACATCGAGCATCGACGGTACAAAGTGCAAGGTGGTGATGTGTTCGGCCTCGATCACGTCGCACAGGTACGCCGGGTCTTTGTGCCCACCCGGGCGCGCCATGACCAGGCGCGCACCGCTCAACAGCGGCCAGAAGAATTCCCACACCGACACGTCGAAGCTGAACGGGGTTTTCTGCAACACCGAGTCATCGGCCTTGAGGCCATAGGCGTCCTGCATCCACAACAACCGGTTGACCACGCCCGCGTGTTCATTGATCACGCCTTTGGGCTGGCCCGTGGAACCCGAGGTGTAGATCACATAGGCCGAGTGCCGGACGCTCAGGCCGGGCAACTGGGGGTTGGTGGCGGGCTGGTGCTGCCAGGTGACCGAATCCAGATCAAGCAGCGGCACGTCGCCCAACAACGCGCGGGTGGCACCTTGCGCCAGTACCACCACCGGTGCGCTGTCTTGCAGCATGTAGGCGATGCGCTCCAACGGGTACGCCGGGTCCAGCGGCACGTAGGCGCCACCGGCCTTGAGGATGGCCAACAGGCCGACCACCATGTCCAGGCCCCGCTCGACGCAGATACCCACGTGTGAATCCGGCTGTACTCCGAGTTCCCGCAGGTGATGGGCCAGGCGGTTGGCACGTTCATTAAGCTCTGCGTAGCTCAGTTGCTGCTCAGCGGCCTTGACCGCCGGCGCATTCGGCGTTTTCACCACCTGCGCCTCGAACAGGCCGTGCAGGGTCTGGTCGAGGTTGTAGCTGACATCGGTGGCGTTGAACGCCACCAGCAGTTTCTGGCGCTCGTCGTGGCCCAGGACCGGCAGACGATTGAGCGCCTGGTGCGGTGCCTGCTCCAAGGCGTCAACCAGGCCCGCCAGGGCCGTCTGCATATAACCGCACACTCGCTGCGCATCGAACTGCGCCAGGGCGGTGACTTCGTAGCCATCGCCCAGGTCATCCACGTTCAACGTCAGCGGGTAGTTGGTGCGCCCATCGTTGACCAGCGTCTGCATGCCTTCCCACGCCTGCTGTGCCTCGGCGGCACGCGTGGCGGCGCCGCGATGGCGATAGTTGAGCATCGAGCTGAACAACGGCGCCGGTGCCGCCACCCCACTGCAACGCTGGGCCAGGGCCAGGGACACGTGTTCATGCCCGAGCAACGCGGTCAGCCGCGCATGGGTGGCCCGCACGGCCACACGGGCGCCTTGCGCATCGATATCCAGGCGCAGCGGCAAGGTATTGATAAACACCCCGAGCGCCCTGTCGGCGCCCTCGCCGCCTTGCATGCGCCCGACCAGCACCGTGCCGAACACCACGCTGTGGCGCCCCGACGTAGCCGCCAGCACTTGGCCCCAGGCCAGGTGGAACAGGCTTGCGCTGCTCACGCCAAGCAACCTGGCCTGGGCGCGCAGGCGGCGGTTGAGCTCGCTGTCCAGGCGCAGGCAGTGTTCCTCGATCTCACGGCCGTCGCCGCGCACATCCTGCAAACCGAACGGCAAGGTCGGCTCATCGACGTCGCCGAGCATCTCGCGGAAGAACGCTTCGTGCTCCTGTTCGCTGACGCCCAGGCGCGCCTGAGCCACGTAGTTGCGGTACGGCATGGGGGCGACGGTTGGCGCGGCGTGGCCGAGCAAATGGCCCTGCATTTCGCGCAGCACCACGTCGAACGCGGTGTGGTCCAGCGCAATGTGGTGATACAGCAACGCCGCGACTACGCGTTGGTTGGCCGGGTCCTGGGCGAACATCAAACGAATCAGCGGGGCCTGGCGGATATCCAGGCGATAGCGGCGGGCATCGGAGTGTGCGTACAGCGCCGCCAACACATCGCCGTCCAACTGCAACTCTTCCAGCGGCAACTCGGCACGGCGCCATACCACTTGCAGCGGCTGCACCAGGCCCTCCCAGACCACGCCGGTGCGCAGGATATCGTGACGGTCGATCACCTGTTGCAGCGCCTGGGCAAAGGCTTGCAGGCGCTCGAGGCAATCAAAGGCCAGGTGCGATTGCAGCAGGTACGGGTCGCCCTGCTCGGCGCTGAGGTAGTGATACAGCATGCCTTCCTGCAACGGCGCCAGCGGGTAGATATCCTGCACATTGGCCGCGCCACCGGGCACCTGGTTGACCACCTGGTCGAGGGTCGATTGATCGAGGTCGACCAGGGTCAGCATATCCGGGGTAATACGCGCACAATCGGCGGCAATCCGGTTGGGCGGCACCTGCACTTCGCGGCCACTGCCCACGGCGCCGGCCAGGGCGGCCAACGTCGGCTGGCTGAACAACACGCGCACGTCGGCGCTCAGGCCGACCTGGCGCATGCGTTCGATCAGGCTGACGGCCAGCAACGAATGCCCGCCCAGCTCAAAGAAGTGGTCATGGCGCCCGACACGCTCCACTTGCAGCACCTCGGCCCAGATCCGCGCCAGGGTGGTTTCCACATCGCCCTGGGGCGCCTCGTAGTCGCGGCTGAGCAACGCAGCCTGATCGGGCTCCGGCAGGGCCTTGCGGTCCAGCTTGCCGTTGGCGGTCAGGGGCCACGCGTCGAGCTTGACGTAGGCGACCGGCACCAGTGCGTCCGGCAGTTGCGCTTGCAGTTGCTCGCGCAGCGTCTCGATGGCCGGCGCTTGCTGCGCGGTAAACCAGGCCACCAGGCGAGCGTCACGCACCAGCACCACCGCTTCGTCAACGCCAGGCAAGGCGGCCAGGCGGCTTTCGATTTCGCCCAGTTCAACGCGTACGCCGCGCACTTTCACCTGGTCGTCGTTACGGCCCAGGTACTCGAGATTGCCGTCGGGCAACCAGCGCGCCAGGTCGCCGGTGCGGTACATGCGCCCAGGGTTGAACGGGTCTTGCAGGAAACGCTCGGCGGTCAGGTCCGCACGGTTCAGATAGCCCCGCGCCACACCGCAACCGCCCACGTACAACTCGCCGACCACACCGACCGGCACCGGGCGCAACTGCGCATCGAGCAGGTAGGTGTGAGCATTGGCGATCGGCCTGCCGATGTGCAGCACCTGCCCGGCGCGCACGCGGCCGGAAGTGGCGACCACCGTGGCTTCGGTGGGGCCGTAGTTATTGATCACCGCAAAGCGTCGTTCCTGGGTGAACTGGCGCAGGCGGTCACCACCGATCAGCAGGATGCGCAATGTCGGGTGCAGCAGGTTCTGGCTGAAGGCGTACTCGGCCACGGGCGTGGGCAGGAAGCTCACATCCAGCGGCTGTGCCAGCCACCAGTCGAGCAGTGCGTCGATGTTCTCATTACCCATTTGGGCCGGCGGCAGGTGCAGGGTCGCGCCGGCGCAGAGTGCTGGCCAGACTTCCCAGGCCATCGCATCAAAGCCGAAACCGGCGACACTGCTGGTGTGGCTGCGCGCATCCAGGCCGAAGGCTTCGCAGTGCCAGTGCACCAGGTTTTCCACGGTCCGGTGTTCCACCATCACGCCCTTGGGCTGGCCGGTGGAGCCGGAGGTGTAGATCACGTAGGCCAGGTGCGCGGGGGTCAGGGTCGGCAGTTGCGGGTTGCTGACGGGGTGGTGCTGCCAACGGTCGCCCTGCAGGTCCACGGTGGGCACCGCACCGAGCAGGTCACGGGTGCCGGCCTCGGCCAGCACCGCCACCGGGGCGCTGTCCTGCAACAGGTAGGCGATACGCTCGGCGGGGTAAGCCGGGTCGATGGGCACATACCCGGCGCCGGCCTTGAGAATGCCCAGCAACCCGACCAGCATCTGCGGGCCGCGACGGCAGCACAGCGCCACGCGGTCATCCGGCTGCACACCCTGTTGCAGCAGGTGATGAGCCAACTGGTTGGCGCGTTGATTGAGTTGCTGATAGGTCAGCGACTCCTCCTCCTGCTGCACGGCAATCGCGTTGGGCTGGCGTTCGACCTGGGCTTCAAAGGCGCCATGCACGGTATGCCCGGTGGGGAAATCCACTGCAGTGTTGTTGAACTCGCGCAGCAGGGTTTCACGCTCAGCCGCCGGCGGGATCGACAGCTGATTGAGCGCGGTGGTGGCGCCGCTTTCCAGGGTCGCGACCAGTTGCTCGATGGCGGCGTGCATGTAGCCGCACAGGCGCCGGGCGCCGATCTGCGGCAGCGCCAACACGCTCAGGGCAAAGCCTGTTCCCAGGTCATCGACACTCAAGGTCAGTGGGTAGTTGCTGCGTTCTTCACCGCCCAACAATTGCACGCCTTGCCAGATGCCCTGGCCGTCGCGGGCCATTTCGTCAGGCGTGCTATGGCGGTAATTGAGCAGCGCGCTGAACAGCGGCACGGCCGCCGCCACGCCGCTGCAACGTTGCGCCAGGGCCAGCGACGCATGTTCGTGGCCGAGCAATGCACTCAAGCGCGCATGGGTGGCCTTGACCGCCACCGTCGCGCCGACGGCTACATTGACCCGCAGCGGCAAGGTATTGATGAACATGCCCAGCGCACGGTCGGCACCGTCGCCGGCCTGCATGCGGCCCATCAACACGGTGCCGAACACCACGTCGTCGCGCCCAGACACCAGCCCCAGCACCTGCGCCCAGGCCAGATGCATCAGGCTCGCCGCGCTGACGCCCAGCAGGCGCGCCTGCTCACGCACCCGCAGCGCCAGGGCTGCCTCCAGCGGTTGCTCGGCTTCTTCGATATCCCGCCCATCGCCCTGCACATCCTGCACGCCAAAAGGCAAGGTCGGTTCATCGACATCGGCGAGCATTTCGCGGAAGAACTGTTCATGTTCCGCCACGCTCACCCCCAGGCGTGCCTGGGCCACATAGTTGCGAAACGGCGACGGCGCAGGCAAGGCATCGGCCTGATCGAGCAGGCAGGCGCGCATTTCCTGGCCGACCACGGCCATGGCGGTATGGTCCAGCGCCAGGTGGTGGAACAGCAGGATCGCCGCGACTCGCTGATGGTTCGGGTCCTGCGCATAGACCATGCGCAGCAGCGGCGCCTGGGTGATGTCCAGGCGGTAGTGGCGGGCGTCGAAACGCGCGTGCAGTTGTTCGATGACACTACCCTCCGCCGGGTCCAGGGTGACTTCCTGCACCACTAGCTGGGCGTCGCGCCACACAACCTGCACCGGGCTGTCCAAGCCTTCCCAGACCACGCCCGTGCGCAAGATATCGTGGCGCGCAACCACCTGTTGCAGCGCGCCCATGAAGCCTTGCAAGCGCTCGAGGCTGTCGAACGCCATGCGCGACTGCAACAGGTAGGGATCGCCCTGCTCGGCGCTGATGTGGTGATAAAGGATGCCTTCCTGCAGCGGTGCCAGCGGGTAGATATCCTGCACATTCGCCGCGCCCCCCGGGACGCTGGCGACGATCCGCTCGATCGCCGCCTGATCGAGTTGCACCAGGCTCAGCATCGCCGGCTCGATGTGCGTGCAACCCGCCGGGATACCGTTGGCAGGCACCACGACCTCACGGCCGCTGCCGACCGCCGCCGCCAACGCGGCCAGGCTCGGCTGGCTGAACAGCACGCGCACATCGGCGCTCAGGCCCACCTGGCGCATGCGTTCGATCAGGCTGACGGCGAGCAACGAATGCCCGCCCAGCTCGAAGAAATGGTCGTGACGCCCCACGCGTTCCAGCTTGAGCAGGTCCTGCCAGATCTGCGCCAGCAGGGTTTCCACTTCGCCTTCCGGCGCTTCGTAGCCACGGCTGAGCAGCGCGCTCTGATCCGGTGCCGGCAAGCCCTTGCGATCCAGCTTGCCGTTGGCGGTCAGGGGCAACAGCGCGAGCCAGACATAGGCCGAAGGCACCATATAGTCCGGCAAGCGTGCTTGCAGGTGGGCACGCAACGCTTCGATCGGCAACGCCGCGTCGCCGGTGTAGTACGCCACCAGGCGCTTGTCGCCAGGCTGGTCTTCGCGGGCCAGCACCACGGCGTCCTTGACCCCGGCAAACGTGGCCAGGCACGTCTCGATTTCGCCCGGTTCGATACGGAAGCCGCGAATCTTCAATTGCAGGTCATTGCGCCCCTGGTAGAGCAACGTGCCGTCGGCCTGCCAGCTTGCCAGGTCGCCAGTGCGGTACAGCAGGCCGTCACCAAAGGGGTTGGCGATGAATTTTTCGGCGGTCAGTTGCGGCTGGTTCAAGTACCCCTTGGCCACACCCGCACCGCCGATATACAGCTCACCGACCACACCCAGCGGCAGCGGTTGTTGACGGGCGTCGAGCACATAGGCCTGGGCATTCGCGATTGGCCGGCCGATGGGGATGCCGCCCTCGCCCACCGCAGTGATCTCGTGGGTGGTGGAGAACGTGGTGGCTTCGGTCGGCCCGTAGCCGTTAAGCAGGTGCCGGGGCTTGCCGTGCCGGAGCACGCGGCCGATCACCAGCGGGTCGAGGACGTCGCCGCCGACGATCAGGTAACGCAACTGAGGCAACACCGGCATCAGCGCATCGGCGTACTGATGGAACAGCCCGGCGGTCATCCACAACACACTGACGGCCTGCTCCTGCAGCAATGCGGCGAACGCCGCCTGGGACAGCAGCACGGCCTGGTCGACCACCACCACGCAACCGCCATTGAGCAATGGCGCCCATACGTCGAGGGTGCTCGCATCGAACGCCGGGTTGGAAGCGAAGGCCACGCGGTCGCGTTCGTTGAAATCGGCATAACCGTTGTTGAGCACCAGGCGCGAGATGGCGCGGTGCGGCACTTGCACACCCTTCGGGGCGCCGGTGGAGCCGGAGGTGTAGAGGATGTACGCCACGCTTTCCGAGCTTTGCGCCAGCTCCGGATTGCGCGCTGACTGCGCCTCCAGATTCAGGTCGGCCAGGCTCGTGAGCACCCGGTGTGCGCCACTGTCCTGCACCATGTACGCCTGGCGGTCCACCGGGGCGTTGATGTCCAGCGGCACATACACCGCCGCGCACTTGAGGATCGCCAACTGACACACCAGTAGATCGAGGGAGCGCGGCAGGGCAATCGCCACGCTTTCGCCGGGCTGCACGCCTTGCTGGAGCAAGTGATGGGCCAAGCGGTTGGCGCGCCGGTTAAGGTCACGGTAACTCAGCGACAACGCGCCGTGCACAGCCGCCACCGCCTCCGGCCGGGCCAGCGCCTGGGCTTCGAACAGTTGCTGCACGGTGAGTTGCGACGGGTATTCGCGGTGGGTGGCGTTGAACGTCACCAGCAGTTGATGACGCTCGGCGGGCGGCAGGATCGACACCGCCTGCAACGGCGTGGTCGGCGCTTGCTGCAAGGCGCTGACCAGGTGGCGCAACGCGGTGAGCATGTATTCGCCCACACGTTGCACATCCAGGCTGGCCACGCCTTGCACGGTGAGCGCGAACCCGCTGCCCAGGTCATCGACGTTGAGGACTAGCGGGTAATTGCTGCGCTCTTCGGAACTGAGGATTTGAATGCCCGCAGCGGCGAACGGGCTGTCGCCCGGGGCTTCATCCGGCGCGCTGTGGCGGTAGTTGAGCAGCGTGCTGAACAACGGCAATGAACCCGGCACACCGCTGCAACGCTGGGCCAGGGACAACGAGGCGTGCTCATGCCCGAGCAATTGCGCCAGCCGCGCATGGGTGGCACGCACCCCGGCCTGTACGCCGACAGTGCCGAGGCTGACCCGCAGCGGCAAGGTATTGATGAACATGCCCAATGCGCGGTCGGCGCCCTCGCCGCCCTGCATGCGGCCCAGCAAAACGGTGCCGAACACCACATCCTGCTGGCCGGACACCTGGCCCAGCACCTGCGCCCAGGCCAGGTGCACCAGGCTGGCAGTGCTCACACCCAGTTGCCGCGCCTGTTCGCGCAGGCCCTGGCCAAGGGACGGCTCCAGAGGCAGGTGGGCTTCGAGGATGCCGCTGCCGTCGCCGTTCACGTCCTGCAGGCCGAACGCCAGGGTGGGCTCATCGAGATCGCCGAGCATGTCGCTGAAGAAGGCTTCGTGCTGCGCCTGGGTCACGCCGAGGCGCGCCTGGGCCACGTAATTGCGGTACTGCACCGGTTCCGGCAAGTGCGCGTCATCGCCGGACAGGCTGGCGCTCATCTCCTGTACCAGCACTTGCAGCGCGGTGTGGTCGAGCAGGATGTGGTGCAACAACAGGATGCCGACCAACCCGTCCGGCGCCTGGGCATAGGCAAAGCGCATCAGTGAGGCGCGCGACAGGTCGAGGCGATAGTGGCGCGGGTCAAAGCGCTGCTGCAGTTGCGCCAACGCATCCTGGCCCGGGCTTTCCAGGCGCTCGACGGCCAGCGGCGCCTGGCGCAGCACCACTTGCACCGGTTCCTCCAGGCCCTCCCAGAGAATGCCGGTGCGCAGGATGTCATTGCGTTCGATCACGCGATGCAGCGCCTGGACGAACGCGTCCACTGCGGCCTGGTCGGTGAAACGCAACTGCACCTGCAACACGTAGGGATCGCCCTCGGTGGTTGCCAGGTGGTGGTAGAGGATGCCGGCTTGCAGCGGGGCCAGGCCGTAGATGTCCTGCACGTTGCCAAGGCCGCCGGGTACGCCGGCGATGATGTGGTCGATCGCCGCCTGGTCCAGCTCTACCAACGGCAGCATCTGCGGCGTGATCTGTTCGCAGGTTGCGCTGATGAGATTGGCCGGGACCTGGACCTCCCGCTGCCCGCCCACCGCCGCCGCCAACGCGGCCAGGGTGGGCTGGCCGAACAGCACGCGCACATCGGCACTGAGGTCGGCCTGGCGCATGCGTTCGATCAACTTGACCGCCAGCAACGAGTGCCCGCCCAGCTCGAAGAAGTTATCGTCACGCCCCACGCGGTCGAGCTTGAGCAGCTCTTGCCAGAGGCCGGCGATGGTGGTTTCCACCGCGCCCTGCGGGGCGGCATAACCACGGCGCACCAGCGCATCGGTATCCGGGGCGGGCAACGCCTTGCGGTCGAGCTTGCCGTTGGGGGTGAGCGGCAACTGGTCCAGCCGTACGAAGGCGCTGGGCACCATGTAGTCAGCCAGGCTGCGCAGTAGATGATCGCGCAAGGCGGCGGTGCTGAGTTCGCCGTCGGCAATCACATAGGCCACCAGGCGTTTGTCGCCCGGTTCATCCTCACGGGCAATCACCACGGCGTCACGCACGCCGTCGGCGGTGGCCAGGCGCGCTTCGATTTCGCCCAGTTCGATGCGGAAGCCGCGGATCTTCACCTGGTCGTCGTTGCGCCCCAGGTATTCAACGCTGCCGTCGGCCAGCAGGCGGCCCAGGTCACCGGTCTTGTACAGGCGCTGGCCGGTGACCGGGTCAGTGAGGAAGCGTTCGGCGTTCAGCGCCGGTCGGTTCAAGTAACCACGCGCGACACCGGCACCGCCGACGTACAACTCGCCGGCCACGCCAAACGGCAAGGGCTCGCGAGCCGCATCGAGCACGTACAACTGCAAGTCGGGAATACGCACGCCAATCGGGCTGACACCCACCAACTGGGCATCCGCCGCCTGCAAGGCGCGATAGGTCACGTGCACGGTGGTCTCGGTGATGCCGTACATGTTCACCAGTTGCGTGCCGGCATTGATTGCACGGGCATACCACGGCTTGAGCAGGCCCGGCTCCAGGGCTTCACCGCCAAAAATCACCTGGCGCAGAGAGTGCGCTGCGGGGCTGCGGCCTTGGGCGGCGATCAACTGCCGGAACGCGCTCGGCGTCTGGTTGAGGATGCTCACGCCCGCCTCGCAGAGCAGCGTGTAGCACTCATCCGGCGAGCGGCTGACCAGTTGCGGCACGATCAGCAACTGGCCGCCGTGCATCAGCGCGCCCCAGATTTCCCACACCGAGAAGTCGAAGGCAAAGGAATGGAACAAGGCCCACACATCGTTGGCATTGAAGCCAAACCAGTGCTCGGTGGCCGTGAACAGCCGCGCCACTTGGCGGTGTTCGATCATTACGCCCTTGGGCAAACCGGTGGAACCGGAGGTGTAGATCACGTAGGCCAGGTTGGCCGGGCCCAACGCCAGTCGCGGGTTGACGATGGATTCCTGGCCCAGGTGGTTGAGGTCGATCTGTGTCAGCTCACCGACCAAGTGCGCAGTGTTGGCCTGCACCAGCACGGCCACCGGCTCGCTGTCGTGCAAGGTGAAGGCGATACGTTCCAGCGGGTAAGCCGGGTCGATCGGCACGTAACCGGCGCCGGCCTTGAGAATGCCCAGCAGGCCGATGATCATTTCCAGGCCACGCTCAACGCAGATCGCCACGCGATCGTCGGGGCGCACGCCTTGGGCCAGCAGGCGGTGAGCCACCTGGTTGGCGCGTTCGTTGAGCTGACGGTAGGTCAAACGCCGGTTATCGAAACGCAGCGCGACCGCCTCGGGGTGGGCGGCGGCATGGGCTTCGACTTGCTGGTGGATCAGGGCGTTATCGGCATGATGCGTGGGGCTTTGGTTGAGGCCGTGCAGGAGGGTCTGGCGTTCGGCGTCGGGCAGTATGTTCAGGCCGCTGAGCGGCATATCCGGTCGCTGCTCCAACGCATCGGCCAGGCTTTCGAGGGCCGTATGCAGGTAGCCGGCCACCCGCCCTGCGCCGATGGAAGCCTCGACGATCACGCTCAGTGCAAGGTCTTCGCCCAGGTCATCGACGTTGACCGTCAGCGGGTAGTTGGTGCGCTCCTCGGCGCCCAACACCTGGATGCCGGGGGCGACCTCGATGACGGCCGCCATATCGGTGGCGGCGCTGTGACGATAGTTAAGCATCGCACTGAACAGCGGCGTCGGCGCGGCGACGCCGCTGCAACGTTGCGCCAGCGCCAGGGAGGCATGTTCATGATCGAGCAAGGTGGTGAGGCGCGCATGGGTCGCCCTGACCCCGGCGCGGATGCCCTGCTCGCCCACGTCCACGCGCAACGGCAAGGTATTGATGAACATGCCCAAGGCGCGTTCACCACCTTCGCCCGTGTCCATGCGACCGAGCATCACCGTGCCGAACACCACCGCTTCACGGCCGGATACCACGCCCAGCACACGGGCCAGGGCCAGATGCAGCAGGCTCGCCATGCTCACCCCCAACGGGCGTGCCAAGGTCCGCAGGCGCCGGCTCAGGCCGCTGTCGACGGGGATACGCGCTTCATCGACGCCGTGGCCATCGCCTTGCACATTCTGCAAGCCGAACGGCAACGTCGGCGCGTCGATATCAGCCAGCATCTCGCGGAAAAACGTTTCGTGAGCCTGCTCACTGACGCCCTGGCGTACCTGGGCGATGTAGCTGCGAAACGGCACCGGCTCGCCGGCCTGGGCGTGCTCGCCGGCCAGGTACAGCTGGAGTTCATGGCGCACCCCGTCGAGGGCGGTGTGGTCGAGGATGGTGTGGTGGAACAGCAGCATTGCCACGACCCGCTGGTTGGCCGGGTCGTCTGCGAAGACCAGGCGCAACAGCGGCGCCTGGCCCAGGTCCATGCGGTAAGTGCGCGCGTCATAACGCGCCTGCAACTGGGCCAGCGCATCGCCGCCGTCGCAGCGGATGTCTTCGCACACCAGCGGCGCCTTGCGCCACACCACTTGCAGCGGTTCGTCGAGGCGTTCCCAGACCATCGAGGTGCGCAGGATGTCGTGGCGGTCGATCACCCATTGCAAGGCTTCGGCGAAAGCCTCCAGCCGTGCGCGGTTGTCGAACACAAACTGCGCGTGCAGCACGTAGGGGTCGCCTTGCTCGGCCGAAAGGTGGTGGTAGAGCATGCCTTCCTGGAGCGGCGCCAGGGGGTAGATGTCTTGCACATTCGCCGCGCCACCCGGGATCGCGGCGACGATACGGTCGATGGCGGCCTGGTCGAGGTTGACCAGCGGCAGCATGGCCGGGGTGATGCGGTAAGCCGGGCTCAGCCAGTCACCGCCGTGCTCGGCCACCAGTGCCAGCAGTGCGGGCTTGTGGGCGATCAGTTGATCCCACAGCGCGTCGCTCAGGGCTTCGTCGTCGCCCAGGATGATCAGGTCGCCCTCTTCAGTTTGCAGACGGATCGCATGGGTGGAAATCGCTGCCAATAATTCGCTGAACTGCATGGGGTAACCTGCCTGATAAGTCACGGTTGAGAAGAAAGTCCGTTTTCAGCTGCCGCTTGAATCGGGTGCGCTGCGCGCCCTGGGAAAATAGCGGGCGCAGCCGGGGGGCCTGGGGGGCTTCCGGCTGGTCTGGGACGTTAAGGGGTTTGGCGGGTGGGGGGTGACATGGGAAGTGGGGACACGGGCGGACTTGCGCCGCTCTAGGCAGGGCTTGGGTATCTACAGGATCGGGTACATATCCGTTGCTGCGGAAACGGCGGCTTAGGGTTCCGCTCTTACAGCGGGTCACTTTGGAAAGGAGCCCCAAAGTAACCAAAGGGCTCCTGCCCCACCACTCGGCACCTCGCTCAGGCTCGGTGTGCCCGAACACAGGCTTGAATCCGTGGGCCGCCGTCATGGGCCATCCCTGGCCCAGGACGGCTAACCCGGCGTCCTGCCGGGTTACCCACGGATTCAAGCCTGCGTTCGGCCAGCGTGGTTTAACGGGGCGCCTGAGATCAAGATCAAAGGCAAGATCAAAAGCAGATCAAAAGCAGATCAGAAGCACGGCAGGCGGTGTATGGGCTATTCAGGTGGGCGTTACGCCCTGCCCGAAGCGTCGGATGGCCAGGCAGTAGCCGATCAATGCCAGGGTTGCCAGCAGCCCGCCAGCGGCGCCGATCCAGGCGAAGCCGAAGTGGCTGCCGACCCAGCTGCCCATCAGGGCGCCGCCGCCGATGCCGATGTTGTAGATGCCGGAGAACATTGCCATGGCCACGTCGGTGGCGTCCGGTGCGAGCACCAGCACCTTGGACTGCATGGCCAGGCCGAAGCCCATGATCGCGATGCCCCAGAATATGCTCAGGCCGACGAGATAGGCCTCTGCGCCACTCAACGGCAGCAGCAAGGCCAGGCACGCCGCCAACAGGAACACCGTGCCGACCACGAATAGATGGGGGTTGAAGCGGTGTATCAGGCTGAACAGCAGCGAGCCGATGATGCCGGCGCCGCCGAACACCAGCAGGATCAGGGTGACGGCGTTGCCGCCCATGCCGGCCACGCCTTCGACGAAGGGTTCGATGTAGCTGTAGGCGGTGAATTGGGCCGTCACCGTCATGGCGGTGAGCACGTAGAGCGCCACCAGCGCCGGGCGCTTGAACAGCAGCGGCAGGCTACGCAACGAGCCGGAGTTCTGGCTCGGCAACAACGGCAAGGTGCGCGCCAGCCAGAACACCAGGGCCGCTGCGAACGCGCCGATGACCAGGAACGTGGTGCGCCAGCCCATCGCTTCACCGAGCAGGCGGCCCAGGGGAATGCCCAACACCATTGCCAGGGAGGTGCCGGTGGCGAGCAGGCCCAGCGCCTGCACCTGTTTGCCTGCCGGCGCCAGGCGCACCGCGAGGGATGCGGTGATCGACCAGAACAGCGCATGGGACAACGCGATGCCGATACGGCTGAGCATCAGCACGCCGAAACTGGTGGCCACGCTGGAGAGGATATGGCTGGCGATAAACAGCCCGAACAGCACGATGAGCAGTTTGCGCCGTTCGACGTTGCGGGTCAGCAGCATCACCGGCAATGACGTCAACGAGACGATCCAGGCATAGATGGTGAGCATCAGCCCGACGCTGGCGATGGGCATGTCGAAGCTGGTGCCGATTGCGCTGAGCAGCCCGACGGGCACGAATTCGGTGGTATTGAACACAAACGCGGCCAGTGCGAGGGCGATGACCGGTTGCCAGTTGGCTTGGGGGGTTGTGGCTGAAAGGCTCATGGGTTGGCGCGGTACTCTGACGGTGATCAAGCGGCCACCCGGGACAAGCGCCGCCGCCGAGCATTCTATAGGTTTCTCGGCGGTGTGTTGGCGATGTTCCTGATCAAAAAGCCGTCAGGGTCATCAAGGCGCGGTCATGGTGACGATGTAGGCCCCCGACTGAATCGGCTTTCCGCCCGCATCCACCAGCAGATACCGTTGGTCGTAATAACGCCCATTGCTGCTGTCGGCCACCAGCTTGACGTTGGCTGTCGCATTGCCCAGCGCCTGTACGCTGCCCACGGGCTGCACGTCGAACCGGCTGCCGCGCATGGCCTGAGGGCAGCCATTGAAGGCCACGGTGGAGCCGCCCGGCGTGGCGGAATCGCAACCGGGCTCGACAATGCTGCCGTGAAATTGAATGACCCCCGAGGAGGCGGCCATGCAGGTCCCCGCCCATACCGCGAGCAAGCCCGTAACCACTGACAAACGTATAACGTTCATGACGACGCTCCTTCTGGGTTGTTAAGAAGGTCATCGTCCGTTCGGGTGCAGACTTGAGAAATTTCGTCGCTTTAAGAATCGCCTGATAGCCAGGCGACGCTGCCCTACGGGTCCACTTGCCCCATCAATTCTGGAATGCTTTCCGGCCGTTTGGCATAACGCTGCGCCAACGCCGCGCAGACCATCAACTGGATCTGGTGGAACAGCATCAACGGCAGGATCAGCACACCCATGGTCGCCCCGGCGAACAACACCTGGGCCATTGGCACGCCCGTCGCCAAGCTCTTCTTCGAGCCGCAGAACAGGATGGTGATGCGGTCTTCCTGATTAAAGCCGAACGCCTTGCCCAGCAGCGTCGATGCCACCAGCACCAGGCCCAGCAATACGCAGCAGGCGACCACCAGGCCACCCAGTTCCCACAGCGGGATCTGGTGCCAGATGCCTTCATTCACCGCTTCGCTGAACGCGCCGTACACCACCAGCAGGATCGACCCCTGATCGACAAATTTCAGCCAGGATTTGTTGCGCCCGACCCAATCACCGATCCAGCGCCGGGCAACCTGCCCGGCAATAAAGGGCAGCAGCAGTTGCACGCTGATTTTCAAGATTGCGTCGACGGTGGAGCCGCCCTCGCCGTGGACATTGAGCAACAGCGTCACCAGCAACGGCGTGAGGAAGATACCGAACAGGCTCGACGCCGCCGCACTGCAAATCGCCGCCGGGATATTGCCGCGCGCCAACGAGGTAAAGGCGATCGCCGATTGCACGGTGGCCGGCAACGCACAGAGGTACAGCATGCCCATGTACAGGTCTTTGCCGATCAGTGGCGACAGCAGCGGTTTGAGCGCCAGGCCCAGCAACGGGAACAGCACGAAGGTCAGGCTGAACACCAGCAAGTGCAGGCGCCAATGACCGGCACCGGCGACGATGGCCTGGCGTGACAGTTTGGCACCGTGCAGGAAAAACAGCAGCGCAATGGCCAGGTTGGTCACCCAGCCGAACGCAACGGCGGTTGGCCCGGTGGCGGGCAACAGGGAAGCAATGATCACCGTGGCCACCAGGGTCAGGGTGAAGTTATCCGGTAGAAAACGTGGGCGGGTCATAAGCAAGTCGTCCAGGGGTTGCAAAACGCGTCACCGCGACTCTAACGTAACGGCTTGTTACCGACTAACGCCAATGAGCCAGTAAATGCCGCCGAAAGGACATAATAAAACCGTGCGCCGCAGTGTCCCCGGGCTGTCCAGCCTGCCGCGGCCGGTGTATGGGCGTACCGAATCCCTGCCCAACCGCGCCTTGACGCGCCGGCACAGCCATCCGTGGGTGCAGCTCTCCTACGCGATTTCCGGCGTGCTGGAAATCCAGACCAGTGCCGGCCGGTTCGTCGCTCCGCCCCAGCGCGCGGTGTGGATTCCCGCAGGTGTGCCGCACCGCGTGTTCAGTTCGCCGCATACCGAAATGCGCAGTTTGTACCTCGATTGCAGCGTCACCACCTGGGCGGCCGAGCGCTGCCAGGTGCTGGAGGTGAGCAGTTTATTGCGCGAGTTGATCCGCAGCTTCAGCGAGCTGCCGGTGGAGTATGCCGAGGATGGCCCGGATGGACGCCTGGCCCAGGTGGTGCTCGACCAACTCGCCGCCGCCCCGCAGGTGGATTTGATGCTGCCGCTGCCCCATGACCCACGGCTGCGCCAGATCTACCGCAGTTTGAACCTGCACCCGGAGCAACAGACCACACTGGGGCACTGGAGCGGGAAGCTGGGCGTCAGCGAAAAGACGCTCAGCCGCTTGTTCCTGAGCGACACGGGGCTGACCTTTCGCGCCTGGCGCCAGCGCCTGCGACTGCTGAGCGCCCTGCCCGCCCTGGAACGAGGCGAGCGAGTCACGGATGTGGCATTGGGGTGTGGGTATGAGTCGACGTCGGCGTTCATTGCTGCGTTTCGCCAGCAGTTTGATGCCACTCCAGGTGAGTTTTTTCGCTGATCTGGCTGGGGCCGCTTCGCGGCCAGACGGCAGCAAGCTGCCTCGCCACAATAACAGCGCCTCATCCCACAGGCCGGTCAGCTACCGTTGCCGCCATGGGCCTCTTCAAAGAAGTAGTCCTTCCAGCTCCCGGCCTTGTTCTTCAACACGCCAAGCTCCTGGAGTTTCTCGGCATAGATAAAGGTGCGCTGGGGCACGATGGTGAAGTCGATCTCCGGGTCCTGGACGATTTTCTCCACCAGGTCCAACGGCAGCTTGGACTGCTCCACACGGATATACGCCTTGGCGGCGGCCGGTTTGTCGGCCTTGATGATCTGCTCGGCTTCGGCCAGGGCGGCATAGAACGCCTTGTAGGTCTTGGGGTTCTCGTCGTGAAACTTCTGCGTGGTGTAGAGCACGTTGAACGACGCCGGCCCGCCCAGGATGTCGTAGGAACTGAGCACCTTGTGCACGTTGGGGTTCAACAACTCCTGATACTGGAACGGCGGGCTGGAGAAGTGCGAATTGATCTCTGAACCACCGGCAATCAACGCGGCGGTCGCGTCGGGATGGGCCAGGCTGATGGAAATATCGTCGAACTTCTTGTAGTTCGCATCGCCGAACTGCCTGGCGGTCTCAATCTGCAAGGTGCGCGACTGGAACCCTACACCGGCGGCAGGCACGGCGATGCGGTCTGTTTCGGTGAAGTCCTTGAGGGTCTTCACCTTGGGATTGTTGGTCAGCAAGTAGTTGGGCATCGAACCGAGGGAGGCGATGGCCTTGACGTTCTGCTTGCCCTTGGTGCGGTCCCACAGGGTGAGCATGGGTGGCACACCCGCCGAGACCACATCCAGGGCACCGGCCAGCAGCGACTCATTCATCGCGGTGGCGCCGGAAATGCTGTTCCATTCCACCTGGATGTCCAGCCCCTGTTCCTTGCCGTGTTTTTCGATCAGGTGCTGGTCGCGCACCACGTCGAGGATCAGGTAGCCGATACCGAATTGCTGGGCGATGCTGATCTTGCCTTCGGCCTGGGCGCCGAGACTGATCAAGGCGCTCGCAGCAGCCAGGAGGGTCAGGGAGGAACGCTTGAAAGTCATGTAGGAATCTGCCGCGCTTTTTAAGAAGGTGATGGAGCGTAGCGGCGATTTTTAAGACGGGAAAAGAATATCGGGATCTATTGTTATGCAAATAATCCCCAAAACCCCGCTCGGCTGGTATTGTTTCGCGCTTTGAAAAACAGCTACATGTCTGCGAGGAAATGGCCGTTGAACACTGACGAAAAAATGACCGGTGACCTGTTCGAGGTGGATAAGCGCCTGTCACTCAAACCCGTGGTGGACTTCAACGCCTACCTGCACAGCGCGTTCGGCGACGGCCCGTGCACCTGCGTTCGATGCGCGGCGGCCAATGGCGATGAAACCGGCTACGCCTTCCAGCACACGTTCAACTTCGACGGCAAACCCACCCACCGCCGCTTCGCCGCCACGGCGGGTAGCGATGTGTTGCAGGCGTTGAAGAAGGCATGGCTGTCGTACACCAAAGCCGAGTTGCCGCTCAGCGGCGTGTTGGCACTGGACACGGTGAAGGAGTTCGTCGAGCCGCAACTGCACAAGCGCCTGGCACCGTTGTTTCTGGCCAGTGGGTTGGTCAAGGACGTGGAAGGTGAGCTGCACATTCAGCCACAGGCGGCAGCCTGATCAGGACCATGTGGAAGGAGGTAGGCCTCTTTCCACAGGGTTTACCGTTTTCCCAGCTGAACAGGCTTATTTACGCGCCGCCTCCCACGATTTAAGCAAGTCGCTGTAAGCCACCGTTTCACCTTTCGGTTTCTCGTTGGCCAGTTTCGGCTTCGGCGCACCCGGCTGGTCGAACCAGTATTGCGCGTCACGCTCGGGGTTCATTTTCGGACCGCACACCGGCTGCACCTTGGAGCGTTCCAGGCGCGTCATGATCGCGTCCTGTTCCTTGGCCAGGTTGTCGAGGGCCTGTTGCGGGGTTTTCTCGCCACTGGCGGCGGCCGCGATGTTGCTCCACCACAGTTGCGCCAGGCGTGGGTAGTCCGGCACGTTGGTCCCGGTCGGGGTCCACTCCACCCGTGCCGGGCTGCGGTAGAACTCCACCAGGCCACCGAGTTTCGGCGCCAGGTCGGTCATGGCCTGGGAGTTGATGTCGGACTCCCGAATCGGCGTAAGACCCACGATGGTTTTCTTCAGCGAGACGGTTTTCGAGGTCACGAACTGGGCGTAGAGCCAGGCCGCGAGTTTCTGTTTCTCCGGCGTCGATTTGAGGAAGGTCCAGGAGCCTACGTCCTGATAGCCCTTCTTCATGCCCTTTTCCCAGTAAGGCCCAACCGGCGATGGCGCCATGCGCCATTTCGGCGTGCCGTCGGCGTTCACCACCGGCAGGCCCGGCTTGGTCATGTCGGCGGTAAACGCGGTGTACCAGAAGATCTGCTGGGCGATGTTGCCCTGGGACGGCACCGGGCCGGATTCGGAGAAGGTCATGCCCGCCGCTTCCGGCGGAGCGTAGGCTTTCATCCAGTCCACGTATTTCTGGGTGGCGAACACGGCGGCCGGGCCGTTGGTGTCGCCGCCACGGGTCACGCTGGAACCGACCGGGTGGCAGTCCTCCACACGAATGCCCCATTCGTCCACCGGCAAGCCGTTAGGCAAGCCTTTGTCGCCGCCGCCAGCCATGGAGAACCAGGCGTCGGTGAAGCGCCAGCCCAGGGACGGGTCTTTCTTGCCGTAGTCCATGTGCCCATAGATGCGCTTGCCGTCGATTTCCTTGACGTCTTCGCTGAAGAATTTGGCAATGTCTTCATAAGCCGACCAGTTCACCGGCACGCCGAGCTCATAGCCGTATTTTTCCTTGAACTTGGCTTTCAACTCCGGACGTTCGAACCAGTCGGCACGGAACCAATACAGGTTGGCGAATTGCTGGTCAGGCAACTGGTAGAGCTTGCCGTCCGGTGCGGTGGTGAAGGAGGTGCCGATAAAGTCCTTGATATCCAGGGTCGGCGAGGTGAAGTCCTTGCCTTCGTTGGCCATCAGGTCGGTGATGGATTCGGTCTTGCCGTAGCGAAAGTGCGTACCGATCAAGTCGGAATCGTTGACCCAGCCATCGTAGATATTCTTGTCGGACTGCATCTGGGTTTGCAGCTTCTCGACCACGTCGCCTTCCTGCAGCAGGTCATGGGTCAGCTTGATGCCGGTGATTTCGCTGAACGCCTTGGCCAGCACCTTGGATTCGTACTCGTGGGTGGTGAGGGTTTCCGACACCACGTTGATCTTCATCCCACGGAACGGTTCCGCCGCCTTGATAAACCACTTCAACTCTTCGAGCTGTTGGGCGTCGGTGAGCGTGGACGGTTTGAACTCGCTGCCGATCCATTTTTTCGCGGCATCTTCATACGCATCCGCCCAGGCCGTAGCGCTCAAACCGCTGAGAGCCAGTACGCCAGCCAATGAAATGCTATGTCGCAGCTTATTGTTTTTATCGAACATAGAGACCTCCTGGTTAATTTCGAACGGGACTACAACCGCCACACAGCCCCTGTAGGAGCGAGCTTGCTCGCGAAAATCGTTAACGATAACGCGGGCATTCTGGATGCTCGCGGTGTTCTCGAGCTTTTCGCGAGCAAGCTCGCTCCTACAGGGCGTTTGCCTAGCCCCAACGCATCACACACAACAGCCACATCAGGGACAGCACGCCGGCCACCCAGATGCTCCAGCCGGTGACGCCGATTACCAGCAGATGCAGGTAGGCGCTGCCGAGAAGACCGATAAACAGCCGATCACCACGGGTGGTGCTGATCGGTAAAAAACCGCGCCGTGCAATACTCGGTGAGCGCAGTTCCCATGTGGTCATGCCCACCAGCAACAGGGCAATCGCCGCGAAGAACAGGGCTGTGGGGGTGGTCCAGGCCATCCATTCCATGATCGACTCCTCAGACCCGGCCCAGGGCAAAGCCCTTCGCCACGTGGTTGCGAACAAACCAGATCACCAGCATGCCGGGCAGGATGGTCAACACCCCCGCCGCTGCCAGCACGCCCCAATCGATACCCGAGGCCGAGACCGTGCGGGTCATCACCGCCGCGATGGGCTTGGCGTTGACCGAAGTCAGGGTGCGCGCCAGCAACAGTTCGACCCAGGAAAACATGAAGCAGAAAAACGCCGTGACACCGATGCCCGAACCAATCAGTGGGATAAAAATCTTCACGAAAAATTTGGGAAAGCTATAACCGTCGATGTAGGCGGTTTCGTCGATTTCCTTGGGCACGCCGGACATGAAACCCTCCAGAATCCAGACCGCCAGTGGCACGTTGAACAAGCAATGGGCCAGGGCCACCGCAATATGCGTGTCGAACAGGCCGATGGACGAATACAGCTGGAAAAACGGCAGCAAGAACACCGCCGGGGGCGCCATGCGGTTGGTCAGCAGCCAGAAGAACAGGTGCTTGTCGCCCAGGAAACGGTAGCGCGAGAACGCATAGGCCGCGGGCAAGGCCACGCTCAATGAGATCAGCGTGTTCAGGCTCACGTAGTACAACGAATTGAGGTAGCCGGTGTACCAGCTCGGGTCGGTGAAAATCACCCTGTAGTTGGCCAGGGTGAAATCCTGCGGAAACAGCGTCAGCCCGCCGAGGATTTCGGTGTTGCTCTTGAACGACATGTTCAACAACCAATAGATCGGCACCAGCAGGAACAGGATGTAGACCAACAGCGGAATGACCTTGCGCTTGCTCATGTTGGCGGCCTCAGCGGTTGGCGTCGGAATGGGTCATGGCGGTGTAGAACAGCCAGGACACCAACAGGATGATCAGGAAGTACACCAGGGAAAACGCCGCCGCCGGGCCAAGGTCGAATTGGCCGACGGCCATCTGGGTCAATGTCTGGCTCAGGAACGTGGTGGCATTCCCCGGCCCGCCACCGGTGAGCACGAAGGGTTCGGTGTAGATCATGAAGCTGTCCATGAACCGCAGCATCACGGCGATCAGCAGCACGCTTTTCATCTTCGGCAACTGGATATGCCGGAATACCGCCCAGGCCGATGCACGGTCTATGCGTGCGGCCTGGTAGTACACATCCGGAATGGCGCGCAGCCCCGAGTAGCAGAGCAGCGCAACCAATGACGTCCAGTGCCAGACATCCATGACCAATACGGTGACCCAGGCGTCCGCCGTGTTGGCCGCGTAGTTGTAGCTGATGCCCAGCGCGTTGAGGCTGGAACCGAGCAAGCCGATGTCGGCGCGGCCGAATATCTGCCAGATCGTGCCGACGACGTTCCAGGGGATCAGCAGCGGAATGGCGAGGATGATCAGCACCAGCGACGACCAGCGGCCCTTGGTCGGCATGGTCAGGGCAATGGCAATGCCCAGGGGAATTTCGATCAGCAGTACGCAGGCCGAGTAGATGAACTGGCGCAGCAACGAGTCGTGCAGACGCGGGTCGAGCAGCACCTGTTTGTACCAGTCGGCGCCGACAAAGTAGCGGCTGGACTGGTCAAAGATGTCCTGCACCGAATAGTTGACCACGGTCATCATCGGGATCACCGCACTGAACGCCACCAGAAGGAACACCGGCAGCACCAGCCACCAGGCCTTGTTGTTCTGCACCTTGTTCATGGCTGCACCTCCAGCAGGTAGTCGTCGGCATAGACCATCAGCCACTGGGCGGGGAAGCTGATCGAGGCGTTGCCTGCGGGCACCGGTTTGTCTTCGGCCAGGCGTACCTTGAGCAATGCGCCGTCGAGGTTGAGGGTCATGATCTTGTAGGTACCGAGGTCTTCGAGATGGCAGACATCCGCCTGCAGTGCGTCAGGGTTGTGCTCGTCCCATACGTGGATAAATTCCGGGCGAATCCCCACCTGCAGTTTCCGATAGTTCGTCTCGACGATGCGCTGCTGCAGCGCCTCAGGCAGCGGCAGCAAGGTGTCGGCAAACGCCACGCCGCCCGCCTCGGCCCGCACGTCGATCAGATTCATCCCCGGGCTACCGATGAAATAGCCGACAAAGGTGTGGCTGGGCCGCTCGAACAGTTCACGCGGCGTACCGAACTGCACGATCTGCCCGCCGTACATCACCGCAATCTTGTCGGCGAACGTCGACGCCTCAAGCTGGTCATGGGTGACGTAGACCATGGTGATATTGAACTGCTCGTGAATCTGCTTGAGCTTGCGCCGCAGCTTCCATTTGAGGTGCGGGTCGATCACCGTCAAGGGTTCGTCGAACAGGATCGCCGACACGTCATCACGCACCAGGCCGCGGCCCATGGAGACTTTCTGCTTTTCGTCGGCGCTGAGGTTGCGGGCTTTTTTGTCCAGCAGGTTTTGCAAGTCGAGGACTTCGGCAATTTCCTGCACCTTGCTGTGCACTTTCGCCTCGGTCATGCCCTGGTTGCGCAGCGGGAACGCGAGGTTATCGAACACCGTCATGGTGTCGTACACCACCGGGAACTGAAACACCTGGGCGATGTTGCGTTTTTCCGGGGTCAGCTGATTGACCACCTGGCGGTCAAACAGCACCTGGCCTTCGGATGGGCTGAGCAAGCCGGAGATGATATTGAGCAAGGTCGACTTGCCACAGCCTGACGGCCCCAGCAGCGCGTAGGCACCACCCTGCTCCCACACGTGGTCCATTTCGCGAATGGCGTAGTCCTCTGGACCACTCGGCGTAGGGCTGTAGCTGTGGGCGAGGTTCTGCAAATGGATCTCGGCCATCAGGCAACCCTCGCGATACGACGCCCGGGCGCCTGGAGCAAGCGCCCCTGGCCATCGAACACAAACAGTTTATGGGTGGGGATATACACGCGGATCGGCGCGTCGACATCGTACTCATGCACCCCCGGCAGGTGCAGCACCAGCAGGAAGTGTTCGCTGCGCACATGCAGGAAGGTTTCCGAGCCGCTGATCTCGGCGACTTCCACGGTCACGGCCAACTCCAGATCATCATCATTGCTCGGCACCAGGCTGATATGGCTGGGGCGCACGCCAAAACGGAACTCGCCCTCACCGAGCCCGCGCAGGTCGACATTCAACGGGAAGTGCACAAAATTCGCGAAACTCACCTCGTTGCCGCTGATACGCCCGGGCATCAGGTTGATCGGCGGCTCGGAGAACAGCTCGGCGGCCAGCACCGTCTGCGGCTGGTGGTACACCTGGGCAGCCTTGCCGCTCTGGATCACCCGGCCTTCGTGAAGAATGGTGGTGGTGCCCCCCAGCGCCAGGGCCTCGTTGGGTTCGGTGGTGGCATACACGGCAATGGTGTGGCGAGCCTTGAACAGTTCGCGCATTTCCTGGCGCAGTTCTTCACGCAGTTTGTAGTCCAGGTTCACCAGCGGCTCGTCGAACAGGATCAGTTCGGCGTCTTTCACCAGTGCACGGGCCATGGCCGTACGCTGCTGCTGGCCACCGGACAGTTCCAGCGGGTGGCGTTGCAGGAATTTTTCGATGCGCAACATCCTGGCGGTTTCCAGCACTTTGCTCTGGATCAGGTCCTGGGCCATCCCCGCTTGGCGCAATGGCGAGGCGATGTTTTCGAACACGGTCATGGTCGGGTAGTTGATGAATTGCTGGTACACCATCGACACGTTGCGCAAGCGCACCGGCCGCTGGGTGACGTCCACGCCGTTCATCAGGATGCGGCCGCTGTCGGGCTTGTCCAGGCCGGCCATCAAGCGCATCAGGCTGGTTTTGCCGGAGAGCGTACGACCGAGCAATACGTTGAACGAACCGGCTTCAAAGCGCAGGTTGGCGTCGTCGATCCAGGTTTGACCTTCGACGACGCGGGACACATGTTCCAGGGTCAATGACATGGCGCGCCCTTTTTTCTTATTGGAATGGATCTGGCCCGATGTCAGAGCCAGATTCATGCCAAAACCACAAGCGCTTGATGTGTAAGGAAAAGGGCAAAACAGCCTGTTCAGACGTGAACACAAATGAACAACCTGGGGTTGACAATGAACAGTACTGAACAACACTGTTCAGACTCGATCGCCCACACAATGCAGGTCAATTGTGAGAGGGGGCTTGCTCCCGATGGCGGTGTGTCAGTCGATTCATGGGTGGCGGTCGTACCGTCATCGGGAGCAAGCCCCCTCCCACATGACCGCTGGATTGTGCAAGATCCCATAACAATAAAAAGAAGGTCGCCCCATGGCCGCTCCCTTGGCTCACGACACGCTTATCCAGGAATCATGGCGCCGTTGCCGCGCCTTCGGCCTGGACCACCAGAGTGCTCCCAGCTTCGACCTGCTGCCCGCCGAGGGCATCAGCCAATTGCTGGAAAGCCAGCATTCTCTGGTGCAGACCACCCACCAGGAAGTGCTGCCCTATTACGAAAACATCCTCAGTAACTCCAACTGCCTGATCATGCTGGCCGACAATCAGGGCCAGGTCCTGACCTCGTGGGGCACCCAGCGCTTTATCACGCCGACCCTCGCGCGTGGGTTCAATGCCGGGGCCAGTTGGCAGGAACGCGCCACCGGCACCAACGCCATCGGCACGGCGCTGGCCTGCGCCCAAGCGGTGCATATCGAGCACGACGAGCATTTCCTCAAGGCCAACCGCTTCATGACCGGCTCGGCCGCGCCGATCTTCGATGCGCAGCGTGAAATCATCGCGGTGCTGGATGTGTCCAGTGACAGCTACCTGCCCCCCTCCCACACCCTGGGCATGGTCAAGATGATGAGCCAGACCGTGGAGAATCGGCTGATCCTCAACCTGTTTCGCGGCGAACATTTCCAACTGACCTTCAACACCGGCCTGAACAACCTCGACAGCCAATGGGCGGGCCTGCTGATCTTTGACGAGAGCGGCCAGGTGCTGTCGGCCAACCGCCGCGCGGACAATTTGCTGGGCATCAGCCTGTCGCGAGTGATGATCGACAGTTTGTTCAAAGTGTCGTTGCTGGAGTTGCTGAACCAACCGGAGGGGCTGCCGTTTTCACTCCAGGCCGCGGGACGCAACCGCTTCCAATGCGTATTGAAACGGCCGAAGAAAACCCCGGTGCAGGCGCGGGTCTTCACGGCGCCAGCGCCGAGTGAACCGACATCGCCAAGCCCCAGCGGGATTGGCCTCAACGCCCTGCACTTCGGCGATAGCCGCGTAGAGAAGGCCGTGCGCCAGGCCGAGCGTCTGCTGGAGAAGGATATCCCGCTGCTGATCCATGGCGAGACCGGCGTGGGCAAAGAGGTGTTCGTCAAGGCCCTGCACCTGGCCAGTTCCCGCAGCCGGCAGGCCTTTATCGCGGTGAACTGTGCGGCGATTCCTGCGGAACTGGTGGAGTCGGAGCTGTTCGGTTATGAAAAAGGCGCCTTCACCGGCGCCAGCCAGAAAGGCAGCATTGGCCTGATCCGCAAGGCCGACAAGGGCACGTTGTTCCTCGACGAAATCGGCGATATGCCGCTGCCGACGCAGGCCCGTTTGCTGCGGGTGCTGCAGGAGCGCTGCGTGCAGCCGGTGGGCAGCAGCCAACTGTTCCCGGTGGATTTGCGCATTATCTCGGCCACCAATCGCGTGTTGCGCGAGTGGGTGCAGGCCGGCCGCTTTCGTGAAGATTTGTACTACCGCATTGGCGGCCTAGCCCTGGAGTTGCCGCCCCTGCGCGAGCGCGCCGACAAGCAGGCACTGTTCCAGCAACTGTGGCAGCAACACCGGGAACCCAGCCAACGCGCCGGTTTAAGCGCTGAAGTGCTGAGGTTGTTCGAGCAACACCCGTGGCCGGGGAACTTGCGCCAGGCCAGCAGTGTGTTGCAGGTCGCGTTGGCGATGGCGGAAGACCAGCCGGTGCGCCCTGAACACCTGCCGGATGACTTTTTTGTCGACCTCAAAGGTGCTTCGCCACCGCCCCAGGCATACCCAGTTGATGACCTGGACCTGACACAACGCTTGAGGGCAGTAGGCGGGAACATTTCCCACCTTGCTCGGGAACTGGGCGTCAGCCGCAATACCCTGTACAAGCGTCTGCGCCAGAACGACGGCTGAGCCCGCCCCGCTCATGCGTGCCTCAGCCGTTCAACGCCAGCTCCATGACACGCCGGTGTAGATGCCTCGGCCATCCGCCGGTGTGGACCGGGCCAGGTCCATGCCTTTGTCGTCGTAACCCGGGGTGACGGTATTGGCGTAGCGGCGGTTGGTGAGGTTGCGCAGGTCGACCCACGCCTGCCAATCCTGCTTGGGCGCGTCGTAGCCGAAGGTAGCGCCCAGTGTGGTATACGCCGCGGCGTAGTAGGAATTGGCGTAGTCCACCGCCACCCGCGACGCATGTTCGGTGTTGAGGCTGGTGTACAACCCCGTCGGATGGCTGTAGCGCAGTTGCGCCTGGTAGTAGTGCTTGGGAATGCCCGGCAAGGTGTTGCCACCGAAGCGGTCGTCGTCGCGGTAGTGGAAGTCACTGAAGGTGTAGGCTTGGCGCAGGGCGAGCTGGCCGGTGCGACCACCGTCCCACAACGGGCTGAGCAGGCTCAGTTCCACGCCCTGATGAATCGTGGGGCTGGCGTTGTTTTCGGCGGTGATGGCATTGGTGGTAGCGGTCTGCGCCTGGGTTTCCACGGTGAGCAGTTCGTGGCGCACTTCGGAACGGTACAGCGCCAGGTCCCACTGGCCGAACCATTGCTCGCCACGGCCGCCGACTTCCAGGGTGGTAGCGGTCTGGTTTTTCAGGCTTACGCCTTCACGCGCCAAACCCTTGGCCGGGCCACCCGCAAAATACTTGTTGGAACCCCAGATCATCGACCACGCATGCGGCGGCTCGACCGAACGGCTCAGGTTGCCGTACACCTGCAATTGCGGGGTGAAGTCATAACGCAGGCCGATACGTGGGGCGTAGTCCCAATCGTGCTGGCTGAGCGGCGCCTGGCCATCGGGATAGGTGACCTGGGTTTCGCGACGTGTGTAGATCGCCGCCAGGCCGGTGGTCAGCCACAGGTCGGGGACCAGTTCCAGGTCATTACCGATATGCAGCACGGTGTCGGAGCCCAGGTAGCTGTAGTCGCGGGTCTTGGTGCCGGGTGCGTAGCCGGCGGTGTTCCCGGCAGGCGTGCGCACATATTCCGAGGCGCCGTTGTTGGGCATCGCCTGGGTGGTGCGCAGGCCGACCGTGGTGTTGCTGTCGCGACCGAACAGCGTGTCCTGGCGGATATAGTTGAGGGTGCTGCTGATATCGGTGTAAGCCACTTTCAGGCGGTTGGTGCCTTCGCGCAGGTCCATCGGGTAGTCGTGGTAAGCGAGGCCGACTTCGATGCGGGAATAGTCGTCCAGTTGCAAGGTGGTCTTGTTGGCGATCCAGGTGGAGCCGGGTTGCAAGCGCTTGGAATCACGGACGACGTTTAGGCTGTTGGCCGCCCGCGGGTCGTGGTTGATCTGGGCGCGGGTGAGTTTGCCCGGGGTGTCGTTGGTGGTTTCGCGATAGCGCAAATAGAAACGCGTTTCCAGGTTGGGGTTGAAGCGATAGCCGAAGTTGGCGGCGACGCCCTTGCCGGTGCCCGCACTCTGCTGCTGGTAGCCGTCGGACGCCGAATCGGTGAGGCTGAGGTAGTAATCCGCGTCCCCCAGGACCTGGCCCGAACTGATCTCACGCTGTGCGTAACCGCGACTGCCGGCTTCATAGCGTACCTGCAGCTTGGGCGCATCGTAGCCGGTGCGGGTGACGTAATTGACCGAACCACCGAGCGCCAGCGCGCCCTGATCAAACCCGTTGGCGCCCCGCAACACCTCGACCCGGCTCTGCCACAACGGGTCCTTGAGTTCATAGGGCGTGCCGCCAGGACCGGTCAGTGGCAAGCCGTCGAGCATTTCATAAATCCCGGAGGCATGGGCGCCAGGGCTGCGGTTCAAACCCGAACCACGGATAGAGAGCTTTACGCCCTCGTTGTTGGCCGCCTTGGCATAGACTCCGGCCTGATACTTGAACACGTCTTCGTTGCTACTGACGCGGCCCTGTTGCACGCTGTTCACGTCGATGAAATTGGTGCCGCCGGGCACGGCCTGGAGCTGGGCCCGGGCCACTTCATCCGCACTGGCTTCGTTGCTGGTGACTTCGACCGGTGCCAATTGCAGCTCTTCGGCGTGCACCATTGAACTGAACGCCAGGGCGGCAAAAAGCAGTGGAGGTTGTCGCAACAGCATGGGCAGGTCCTTGAAGTACAGGGGCATGACAGGCCGTGGCCATCACGCGAACAGTGATGGGAAGACGGGGGGCTGCCTGAGGTCACGTCTTATTGACGCGCTGCCCTGCCTCCAATCAAGGACCGCCCGACTGGCCCTGATCCGGCGAAGCTTGCAACGCCCTCATCAATTCATCCGCCTCCGACCCCAGTGGGAACCTGAAACCCTGCATTTCATCCTCGGACAGTATTTCGGCGAGGGCGTCGCGTAACTGCGTTTCGGTCGGCGAATCGCGCAGCAGTTTGTGTGCGGGCAACAACACACTCGCGCCAACCCCTTGGACGCTCGCGGCGTCGATCACGGCAAAGAGGATAAATCGCAGGCGAATTTCGCGATCCGTCGGCCAAACCTTTTTTCGCTTACCCAAAGCACGTACTCGTTTTTAAGAAAAGTCCGAGGCTATGGCCGACGGGGGCGGCGTTTCAAGGGAACGGGCAGCGGATCGTCCGATTCCTACGCAGGAAAAAGAAATGCCGCACTGTCAGATCGATGGAGGCTGCGACGGTGCAGGTCACTGCACCGGCAAACAATTAATCAGCGGCAGACATGCGCGTATATCGAGGCCAACGCGCCGGTAACGCTCATGCCGCCGTACCTCAGGTTTTGTTGCAGCCGATGCGCGCAGGCAGTTGCCCCTGCTTCGCTTTCAACGCGGCTTGAACCGGTTGCGGCAGATTGCTCCAGAACGTCAGCCCGGATCGCTCCTCGATCTGGTTCACGGTCACTTGGTAATCGCAGAAAGCCGCGCCTTTCGGGGTTTCCTGGTTCATCACGAACGAGGCGTAAATGCCGTCCTGCGGCGAACTGCCGACAAAGATGATTTTCCAGTAGCCGCTGGGGATGGTGTGGACCTTGTTCGTACCGGGAAGCGTGCCGACAAAGTGCTCGTACAGTGGCCCGGTGACCACATACACCTGGTCCACGCCGGGCTCTTTGGCGAGGTTTCTCTCCTGGTCTTCCAGGCGCGCCCAAGGGCCCTGGTTCAGATCAGCCTTCTGCGGGGTAATGTTCGACAAGTAATTGAGGGTTGGCCAGTCCGCCACACCGGCCATTGACGCGAGGTTGGCCTGATGGCCGCGGTCGACCTTGAGGGCGACATTCGCGCCGTTGTAATCCACGGGGTCGAGGGTTTCTCCGGGCGGAATATCCGGGTCCGTCGCCCAATTGCGCGCCCGGCCGCTCGCCGGTGTGTTCTTGGTGATTCGATATGACACCCAGTTGGCGAACTTGGTCGAGCCGTTGTTGTTCAGGGTGTATGCCTGGCGATTCAACGTCAGCGGACTGCCGCCGGTAGGACAGCCTACGCCACAGTTATCGAACGCCGGCACCTGCCCCGGCATCGCCTGGATGGCAACCGCAGGCTCGCGTGTTCTATCGGTGGTGGTACAGGCGGCAATCAGCGGGATCAACAAAAACGGCAGGTGCTTGAACTGCAGACTTCCTTGCATGGTGTAACTCCTTGTGGGTGAAGCAATCGTACCGATCATTCGGAAATCAGCTACAACGGTTCCTCCGTTGTCTGACGCACGCATTCAACCACAAGAAGGTTTCAATGTAAGGACTGTGACTGTCTCGGGGAGGGTATTTTCTTCGATAGTGCTTAGGAAATGGCAGCCTGTAACGCTACAGGCTGCCATCGACTGTTCAGGCGTCAGTCATCCCGATCATCGCGATCACGGCCGTGATTGCGGTCATACCGACGATCATCGTAGCGACGGCCTCGCCCCTGATCGTTGTCATCGCCCTGGTCGTAGTACCTGCGGTCGTGATCGTAGTGCCTGTAATGATCACGGCCATACCCGCCGCCGTCGTCCCACACAGGCACACAGCCCCCCAGCAGGAGAAGGCCGGTGGTGGCCAAGAGTATTACTGCTGCGCGCTTCATTCTGAATGTCCTGAAAGCTGGATTCACAAACCCCACCCAACCTGCGGTCCGGTGAGCTGCGAACGCCAATTAGTGGGAAGTTGAGTTGCCGGCCTGACTCAGTCCCTTCAGGTTGTGATCCCCTGGCGTAGTCGCCGAGATCGCCGTGGCCTTGGATAGTCCCTGGGTTGTTTTGGAGTGCGCTACACCGGATGTGGCAAGCCCATGACCCCGATCATTTTTGAGAGCGCGCCCAACATGATTGCCACTCACGCCATGATCTCGAACAGCCCTGCCCTGATGGTCGGCTTCGTGACCTTCAGCGAGACCTTTACCCGCGGAGCCGGCCGCGTGCCCCACGCCCGCATGCCCCCCCCCGCCTCCTCCGTTACCGCCGCCACCGCCATGCCCGCCGCCGTCTTTGGCATAGGCAGAGGCCATGACTGACAGTCCCGCAGGCAGCAGCGGCGCAGCCGCAAACAACATTGCGCACGACACAACGGCAACTAAGGATTTCTTTTTAAAACGCATGGAGGAGTCCATCGGGCTGGGGTTGAACTGCATGTCATATCTGACACACATTGTTACATCCAGTTCAACTCAAGCGACAAATGGATACGCAGCAATCAATGCTGGCAATCGGGCAGGTCTGGGGCTAAACGGGGAGCGCTTTTAAGGTAAAAGCCAGTCATCAATGACTGGCTCGAGAGAAGACGCAGGGCAGCAAGCTCAGGTTGAGCGCCCTTCACTGCGGTTTTGTTGTTTTTTAACGCCTTTTCCGGTCTTTCGTTCGTATTGATGGTGAATGAACCAGGCGACCAGAAGCACGCCAGCCAAGGAAAATATGAAAAGCAATAGCTCTATTGCGGCACCTTCATGTGAAAACATGTTTCGTTCCTCGTCCTGAAGTCGCACGACCCTGGAATGGGTCGCGCCCTAAATTGTTTGTAATGTTTCAAACATTTTCAGGGTAGTCGGCAAAAGCGGGTGTGGCAACCCTGAATTGCGTCGCAACCATTGATCTAGACGGGTTGACGACTGAGTTGGGCGGCCGAGGCCGTGCTACGTAGCTCTTTTCCCGGTTCAGCGTCAGTTTCAGACACGCTTCAGGAAACGCCCAACGCGACACGGCCCTCCCCGGTTTCGAGGCAGCGGGGTGTGAGGCTGGGTGCTCTTTACACTTTATTAAATAAATGCATCCCTATAGTGCTTTCAGGTTGAACTTATTCGATCCAGTACGATTCGCGGAATTAACTTTTCCTTCCCGGCCTGGCGCATAGACTCAACATATTTATGATAATAGCTTCTTGCTGTTTGTTTATCAGACGCCCACAAAACGTCCGCAATATTCAGTTGTAGAACCATTCGCTCAGGAGAAATCTGCTCAACAGACTTGAGCACTTTATAAGCCAAGTCATTTTCACCAGCCTGCCCAAGTGCGTAGCCAAAATCGTTATAAATAACGATATTTGACTTTCCAACAGGAAACTCTTTATTCAACTGCGCAACTCTGTCAGCATCCAGGTATGCCTTGATACCTTCATAATCCTCGTCTTTCAGACGAGCCAAGACTATTTGGTGAGCCAAATCCAGAGAGTCCGTCGACCTGCCCGACTCAAGTTCAATGAGTTTATCTTTGGCAATTTTACGTGGCACATACCATGCGTAACTATACCCACCCTCCTCCAGACTTCCCTCATAGCCAGAAAGAGTTCGAGAAAATACGACGTTTTTCTCAAGCGCACTTAAATGCTCGCCCTCGTATAAAAACACTTCATACTCAACACCGTTGATGCCAAGGCCTCGATGTTGGACAGGCCAGGCACATATGAATAAGAAATAGTTTTTCTTGGCGGTGACTACAAACGCATCTTTTAGCCCAGCATTTCCACCCTCAGGTTCGCAGGTATCGGAAAGGATAAATTTTTTACCGCTTTTATCAATCAAAGCGCCAGCAATCGTTTCGCCACGGCTGGTAGCTACGCCTGTAAACTCTGCCTTGAGTGCGCCGTTGAAAAGCGGGCTGAGATCATAAGTTTTATTTTCCGCACCTGCACACATCGACCATATCATCAATGCAACTGTTACTGCCTTATTCATCTGCCAAGCTCCCTCTTTACCCTACTGTGACCCCTGCCGATAAGGCAGCCGTCTCAAATGCAAAATGATACAGCAGCAAACATCCTATTTAGCATTCTGTTTAGACCCCTTGAGTACACGAACCGCTGTTTTTATATAACAAGAGCCAGATACGTTGATCGGATGACTACAATACATCAGCCCTCTTCAAGCTTGCGCCTGAGCCGCTTCATATCGCTATTGATGATCAGCTTATGGGCCGGACCTACCGGGAGCATATAAATGCGTCCAAACAGGTTATGCGTCACGACTGAAGAGGTAATCGTGAGAACGCGATCAACTATGGAAAGGCAGATCATGACATCCAGGTGCCGGTCACGCGCAGTCAAAACCAGCATGTCAGGCGCACTATGCTCCACCAGGAAGAAATCCAGGTAATCCCCCTCAAGCACCGCCTCTCGACTTCGCCCCGAAAATCCGCCTATGCGCCTCCCACCAAACAGCGAGGAGATCCTGTCTCGAATTCGAAAGGCCAGCTGCATTAGAGCCCCATGCCCAGCCGTAACGATGTTCCAAACCTCGAGGGCCGTGACTTCGCGAGGTAGTGGGGTCGACCTTACGTCGTAGTAATCAAGATCGGGTGGTGGGCGTAGCGTATGCACTGCGGATATGACTGCCAAGCGTTTCTCCCTGAATTGCCCATTACGATCAGACGGCGCTATCCAATAGCGTTGTCCCATAAGAATTGTCCACTACGCATAGCCACTTTTCCGAGACTTGCCGGAACACGTAGGTCGCCCTGCGCGAAATCTCGGTTTTTATGCCCACCTTATCCGTGGCCTGTAACAGGGTCTCCATGATAACCAGAGCGACGTCACCTCCCGGTATAACCTGCATATCCCCCTGCGTGACAACGATACTGTGATTGAAGTGCTCCGCAATGGCGACAAATGCTCGGCGGATGCTGTCTTTGCCTGTGACTGTCAGCCCTGGTTTAACCACGAGACTTGCGTCATCCGCATAAAACTTCATCAGTTCGTCGAAGTCTTCGGCGGTGATGGCTCGATCAGCGGCTTCGATAGTTTCCTTGAGAGTTCGGGTCAGTGTGTCCATTCCTGTGCTCCTGAGTGAGCCTCGGAAGCAGGCATGAAAAACCCCGCATCTGAGGCGGGGGTTCGGCAATCGTGCGCAGTCCCACCACCTAGGTGAAGGTGGTAATAATTGGGTTGGCGCAATGGAAACGGTGTCTGTTCATGGCATGAATTTGCCGCGTAAGGCCAAAAAAATCAACTGACACGACCTGATCGGTGTTTTCCAAAGACTGGTAACGTCATTCACGGCGATAGGCATCAAGCTCTCGCCAGCAACCGAAAGCCTCACCCGATAACTCTGATTATTGTGTGCCCGCGCTCGCAACCCATAAAGTGCATGAAGTCGCAGCCTGGGCAATCAGCCAGTCATGCTCGCCTTTTGCGAAGGGCTGAATCGCCCCGGATTCTCTAGACACCTTGCAAGCTCATTGCGTAACGCTTTTCAAACTCTACCGGTGACAGCTGAT
>NZ_JBNPJV010000058.1:0-24253 GCF_050312585.1 Pseudomonas sp. R19M | reverse complement strand
CAATCCATCAAAGACTGATCCACCGCTTTCGCGAGCAAGCCCGCTCCCACAGAAGAGCAGATAGGCGCAAGGATTAAGCGTAGGTATCGATCAAGGTGCCGAGCATTTCGTCCGAAGCCTTGGCGACTTTCACGCCCAGTTCCACTTGAAACTTGCCTTGGGCCATCTCGACCATATCGCTCGCCGAGTTGGTGGGCTGGGCACGACCGTTGGCTTGCAAACGGTCGCGTTGGGCGTCCGAGGGCTGGGTCGTCGCGGCGCTGGCAATGTTGCCGGCGGCCTGGTCGACACGGTTCTGCCCGGTCTGGATGGTGCTCAGTCCCGAATAAAACGCGCTGCTTCCGGAGATTTCCATGGCGTAAGCCTGCCTTTAGAGAATCGTGAAGATGAATTGAAGCAGAGATTCCGGCAAAAGGCCCGTCAAAAACACTAATGGCCTATTGCCCTGCTCATAGCCAAAATCAGTCAAGCAGATCCAGTTCCAGGTGCGCGGCAACCGCTTCGGCCCCGGCCTGCTTGAGTCTCGGCACCCGCCCCAGGCAGGGCGCCGGCAAGCGTTCAGCCAGGGTGGCAAGGTTCTCTTCCAGACGAGAGGTCTTCGGATCGATGATATTCGCCACCCACCCCGCCAGCGGCAACCCATCGCGGGCAATCGCCTCGGCGGTGAGCAAGGCGTGGCTGATGCAGCCCAGACGCACCCCCACCACCAGGATCACCGGCAACTTCAGGGCCATGGCCAAGTCCGACAGGTTGGCCTGATCGGCCAAGGGCACCCGCCAGCCACCCGCGCCCTCGATCAAGGTGAAATCCGCCTGCTGCGCCAGTATGTGCTGCATCGGTTGCAACAGCGACTGCACCGTCAGCGCAACACCGGCCTCCCGCGCCGCCAGATGAGGGGCGATGGCCGGTTCGAATGCCACCGGGTTGACCTCGGCATAGGTCAACGGCAACGAGCATTCAGCCAACAGCGCCAGGGCGTCGCTATTGCGCAGTCCTTTGGGCGTGATCTGGCAACCCGAGGCGACCGGCTTTGCCGCAGCGGTGCTTTTGCCCGCGAGGCGGGCGGCATGCAAAAGGCCCGCGGCTATGGTGGTCTTGCCCACATCCGTGTCGGTACCGGCGATGAAGTAAGCGGCGCTCATAGAGGTTTCTCCAGTACGGCGTACACCACTTGATACGTGGCAGGCAGGCCCTGGGCCTGACGGAACTGCTCGTAAGCGTTCACCAGTGCAGCAATCCGCGCGCGGCCCGTCAACCCTCCCGGGCGGCCCGGGTTGAGGTTGTGCGCGCCCAACGCTTTGAGTTCGTGGGTCAGGCTGCGTACGTCCGGGTAGTGCAGCACATGGGGTTGGCGCTCCAGGCTGACGACGCGCAGGCCGCTGGCGGCGCAGAGCTGTTGATACGTCTCGAAGGCACGGAAACGGTTGACGTGCACCAGGCCATCCGCCGCTCGCCAGCTTTCGCGCAACTCATGCAATGTGCCCACACACAAGCTCGCAAACGCCAGCACGCCGCCGGGTTGCAGCACGCGACGGGCCTCGCTGAGCACCGCGTCGAAATTCGCACACCACTGCACCGCCAGGCTGGAATAGATCAGCCCCAGGCTCTGAGCTTTAAGCGGCAAGCGCTCGGCATCCCCGGCAATGAAATACCCCGCACCGCCCAAGGGCCTGGCGTGATTGAGCATACCTTCGGCGATATCCAGCGCCACGCCCTGGCTGTCGGGCAACCGCTCAGCCAACACACGGCTGAAAAAACCGGTGCCACACCCCATGTCCATCCAGCGCTGTGGCGTCGGGGCCAGCGGTAGGCGAGCCAACAACGCGGTGCCCACCGCACGCTGCAACTCGGCCACGCTGTCGTAACTGGCGGCTGCGCGGGAAAACGACGCGGCCACCTGGCGCTTGTCCGGCAAGCCACCCGGCAGAGGGGGCAGGGATAAATCAGTCATCAACGCACTCATGCAAAAAAGCCTGGATGGCCCCCGCAACACCGTGAGGGTCTTCCAGAAGAAAAGCGTGGCCGGCCTGTTCAATCAGGCCGATTTCAACATCGGGCAGCAAGGCCAATAGATCGCCGGCCGCTTCGGCCGGCACCAGCCCGTCCAGGCCGGCAAACAGGTGTAACTGCGGACCGCGAAAAGCCTGCAAAGCGGCGCGGGTATCAAGCCGGGCGAGCAGTTCAAGACCGGGCATCAACACGCTGGAAGGCGTATGCGGCGCGCCACTGACCAACAAACGCGACAACCCGCGCGGGTCTTCGGCGCCCTTGGCGCACAACAGGCCGAAGCGTTTGAGGGTGACTTGGGAGTCGGCATGGCAACCGGCGAGGAACGCATCGAAGGTTTCGCCGGGCATCGCGCTCGGCCAGCCGGCATGGGCGACAAAACACGGGTTGCTCGCCAACGTCAGCAAACCACAGCAGCGCTCACCGCGCCGCGCCGCCAATTCGGACGCCAGCATGCCGCCCAGGGACCAACCGCCCAGCCAGGCGTTGTCCGCCAGCGTGGCGTCGAGTTCGTCGAGCCAGTCATCCAGCTCGCAGGAGTCCAGTACCGGCAACGGTTCGATCTGCACCTGTAGGTGTTCGTCGAGGCCTTGCAAAGCGGCGGCCAGAGGCTCCAGCGGTGACACGCCGAGGCCCCAACCGGGCAGCAATATCAGTCGATCACGCATGGTCGGGCTCCGTGGCGCCTAACAAGCGGAAACACTCTTCCAACGCCGTTAACAATAGCTGCACCTGGGCCTCGCTGTGGGCCGCCGTCAACGTGACGCGTAAACGCGCACTGCCGACCGGCACGGTGGGTGGGCGGATCGCGGTGACCATCAAGCCGCGCTCGCGCAACATCTGCGACAGGCGCATGGCCTTGGCGCTGTCGCCGATCAGGATCGGTTGGATCGGCGTGAAACTGTCCATCAACGCCAGGCCGATCTGCTCGGCGCCCTGGCGGAACTGACGGATCAAGCCATTGAGGTGCTCACGCCGCCAATGTTCGGTACGCAGCAGCTCGAGGCTTTTCAAGGTGGCGCAAGCCAGGGCCGGCGGTTGGCTGGTGGTGTAGATGTACGGGCGGGCGAATTGGATCAGGCTTTCGATCAGGTCGTCACTACCGGCCACAAAAGCCCCGGCGGTGCCGAACGCCTTGCCCAGGGTGCCCACCAACACCGGCACGTCTGCCTGGCTCAAGCCAAAATGCTCGACGATCCCACCGCCGTGGGCACCCAACGGGCCGAAGCCATGGGCGTCATCCACCATCAGCCAGGCGCCTTTGGCCTGGGTTGCACGGGCCAATGCGGGCAGGTCCGCCAGATCGCCGTCCATGCTGAACACGCCGTCGGTGACCACCAGGGTATTGCCGGTCGCCTTCTCCAAGCGCTTGGCAAGGCTATCGGCATCGTTGTGCAGGTAACGATTGAAACGCGCACCCGAGAGCAAGCCGGCATCCAGCAGCGAAGCGTGGTTGAGGCGGTCTTCCAGCACCGTATCGCCTTGCCCCACCAGCGCCGTGACCGCGCCGAGGTTGGCCATGTAGCCGGTGGTAAACAGCAAGGCCCGTGGGCGACCGGTGAGGTCGGCCAGGGCTTCTTCCAATGCATGGTGAGGTGTGGCGTGGCCAACCACCAAGTGCGAAGCGCCGCCGCCCACGCCCCAACGGGACGCTCCGGCGCGCCAGGCTTCGATCACTTGAGGGTGGTTGGCCAGGCCCAGGTAATCGTTATTGCAGAACGCCAGGAGCGGCTGGCCGTCGACCACCACTTGCGGGCCTTGGGGACTGTCCAGCAGCGGGCGTTGGCGATAGAGGTGTTCGGCACGGCGGGCAGCGAGGCGCGCGGCGAGATCGAAAGACATGCAGGCCTCGGTAGACTCAAAGACTGGAGACTGAGCGCGATCAAATGTAGGAGGGGCTTGCTCTCGATATCGGTGGGTCTGCCAGCACATCTGCTACTGACAGGCCGCTATCGGGAGCAAGCCCCCTCCCACATTTGGATTGCATTTCAATCAGACGGCAGCGTTATAGAACTGTTCGCTGCTCTTTTGCTCGACCAGCGCCTGCTCGATCGCCGCCTGATGCACTTCATCGGCGTGCTCTTCGCGGGCTTCCGGCAGGATGCCCAGGCGCGAGAACAGTTGCATGTCCTTGTCGGCCTGCGGGTTGGCGGTGGTCAGCAGTTTGTCGCCGTAGAAGATCGAGTTGGCGCCGGCGAAAAACGCCAGGGCCTGCATCTGCTCGTTCATCGCCTCACGCCCGGCCGACAGCCGCACATGGGACTGCGGCATCAGGATGCGTGCCACGGCGAGCATGCGGATGAAGTCGAACGGGTCGACGTCGTCAGCGTTTTCCAACGGCGTACCGGCCACCTTCACCAGCATGTTGATCGGCACCGACTCCGGGTGCTCCGGCAGGTTGGCCAGTTGGATCAACAGGTTGGCACGGTCATCGAGGGACTCGCCCATGCCGAGGATGCCGCCCGAGCAGATCTTCATCCCCGAATCACGTACATAGGCCAGGGTTTGCAGGCGCTCGCTGTAGGTGCGGGTGGTGATGATCGAGCCGTAGAACTCCGGCGAGGTATCGAGGTTGTGGTTGTAGTAGTCAAGGCCGGCCTGGGCCAGGGCTTGGGTCTGGTCCTGGTCGAGACGACCGAGGGTCATGCAGGTTTCCAGGCCCATGGCCTTCACGCCTTTGACCATCTGCAGCACGTAGGGCATGTCTTTGGCCGACGGGTGCTTCCACGCGGCGCCCATGCAGAAGCGCGTGGAACCGATGGCCTTGGCGCGGGCGGCCTCTTCAAGGACCTTCTGCACCTCCATCAGTTTTTCTTTTTCCAGGCCGGTGTTGTAGTGGCCCGACTGCGGACAATATTTGCAGTCTTCCGGGCAGGCGCCGGTCTTGATCGACAGCAGGGTCGACACCTGCACGCGGTTGGCATCGAAATGCGCGCGGTGCACGGTCTGCGCCTGGAACAACAGGTCATTGAATGGTTGCACGAACAGTGCTTTGACTTCGGCTAAAGACCAGTCGTGACGCAGGGTGGCAGAGGTGCTGGCGCTCATGGGCGATTCCTTGATTATGCTTTGGCAAGCGCTGCGGGAAGGGCAATACCCACAGGCGCGACACGGATGCTCGGCATATTTAAGGAAGAATCATGCACTGTCAACCAGACCACAAACACCAAGTTTACATCTGGTCAAAAAACATACACAGCTGTTTAATCTGCGATGAGGCGACCGAATCAGCCGATTGTGTGTGCAACGCCTGCGAAACCGAGCTGCCGTGGCTGATGGAACAGTGCAACGTGTGCGCCCTGCCGCTGTCGATGGAGGGGCTGACCTGCGGCCAATGCCAGACACATCCGCCCGCCTTTAAACAGGTGATTGCGCCCTGGACCTACGGCTTCCCGGTAGACACCTTGATCAGCCGCTTCAAGCACCAGTCGCGATGGCCACTGGGCCATATGCTTGCGCGCTTGCTGGGGCACCACGTGCAACATCGTCTCGACAACGCTGAAATCATCCGGCCCGACTGCCTGCTGCCCGTGCCGATGGCACGTCATCGCTTGCGCGAGCGCGGTTTCAATCAGGCGTTGATGCTGGCCCGCTGGCTCGGTAACGCCCTCAACCTCAGCTGCGACGAACACCTGTTGTTGCGCCCCCATGAAACCGTGGCGCAACAGGCGCTCGACGCCAAGGCGCGCAAGCGCAACCTGTTTCGCGCCTTCGCCTTGGCCGCCGACGCCCAGGTGCAAGGCCGGCATTTCGCCCTGGTGGACGACGTACTGACGACCGGCGCTACCGCGCACAGCCTCGCACAATTGTTGAGGGACGCCGGTGCGCGCCAGGTCGACGTGTACTGCCTGGCCCGCACACCCAAACCGGGCGCGTAACTTGACTCCCTGGCACCGGGGCGGCAACGTCCACTCATTCCATCGAAGTGTGTTCCCATGTCGCTACCCACCCTGCTCAGCCAACACATTGTCCGCCGTCCACAGCGCATTGCCTTGCTGGCGCATATTGCCGAGCAAGGCTCAATCACCCGCGCCGCCAAGAGCGCCGGCCTGAGTTACAAGGGCGCCTGGGACGCCATCGATGAGCTGAACAACCTGGCGCAAAAGCCGCTGGTGGAACGCAGCGTCGGCGGTAAAGGCGGCGGCGGAGCCAAGTTGACCGCTGAAGGTGAGCGCGTATTGCGCCTCTACCAGCGCTTGCAGGCGCTGCAGGCCCAAGTGCTCGGCTCCGACGAGGATACCAGTGACTTCAATCTGCTGGGACGCTTGCTGCGCACCAGCGCACGTAACCAATTGCATGGCCAGGTGGTCGCCATTGAACAGCATGGCCGCAACGACACCATTCGCCTGCAACTGGCCGCTGGCTTGAATATTGACGCGCAAATCACTCACGACAGTACCCGGCGGCTGGAACTGGCAGTGGGTGTGGAAGTGGTCGCGTTGATCAAGGCCGGTTGGCTGGAACTGCTCGCTATCGGACAAGCTGCAACACCTGGACACAATTGCATGAGCGGCATTATCGACACGATTCTCGCCGCCGATGACGGCCCCAGCGAAGTGCGCATCACCTTGCCCAACGGCCTGGTGTTATGTGCCCTGGCGCAGCCTGCCGCGCTCGAAGCGCTGGGCGCTTCCGAGAACCAGCCTATCCAGGTGCAGTTCGCCCCGCACAATGTATTGCTGGGCACGCCGGTATAACGCGGCCGCGCCTTCAAACTGCAACAAATTCGTCACGAGGGCTCCTTAAGGTGTCTGCAAAAACCGCAGAGGGAGCATGAAATGAGCCTGTTACAAGAAAACCAAGCCACCGACCTGGAACAGATGGTCGGCCTCACCCGCCGCCGCTTCATCGGTGCCGGTGCCCTCTGCGGTGCCGCGATGTTCCTGGGCGGCAACCTGCTCAGCCGCAGTGCCCTGGCCATTAACGCGACCACCGCCAGCCCGTTGTTGGGGTTCACCGGCATCGCCGCTGCCAGCACCGACACCATCACCTTGCCGCCGGGCTACAGCGCGTCGGTGCTGATCAGTTGGGGCCAGCCGTTGCACAAGGGCGCGCCGGCTTTCGACCCGTCCGGCAACGGGACCGCCAAAGCCCAGGAGCAACAGTTCGGTGACAACAACGATGGCATGAGCCTGTTCGCCTTCCCCGGCGACAACAACCGTGCGCTCATGGCGATCAACAACGAATACACCAACTATCGCTACCTCTACGCCCATGGCGGCGCGCCGCAATCGGCTGAAGAGGTGCGCAAGGCCCAGGCCAGCGAAGGCGTTTCGGTCATCGAAGTGCGGCGCAAAGGTGACACCTGGCAGTTCGTCCAGGACTCGCGCTACAACCGCCGCATCCACGGCAATTCGCCAATCCGCCTGAGCGGCCCGGCCGCGGGTCATGCCTGGTTGCAAACCAGTGCCGACAAGTCGGGTAAAAAAGTCCTCGGTACCTTTCAGAACTGCGCCAACGGCAAGACACCGTGGGGCACTTATCTGACGTGCGAAGAGAACTTCACCGACTGCTTCGGCAGCAGCAACCCACAACAAAGCTTCGACGCCGGGCAAAAACGCTATGGCGTGGCAGCGGCCAGCAAAGACATCAACTGGCATCAGCATGACCCGCGCTTCGACATGGCCAAGAACCCCAACGAATTCAACCGTCACGGCTGGGTGGTGGAAATCGACCCGTTCGACCCGCAATCCATCCCAGTCAAGCGCACCGCCCTGGGCCGTTTCAAACACGAGAACGCGGCGCTGGCTGAAACCCGCGACGGCCGCGCCGTGGTGTACATGGGCGACGATGAGCGCGGTGAATTCATCTACAAGTTCGTCAGCCGTGACCCGATCAACCACAACAACCCCAAGGCCAACAAAAACCTGCTCGACCACGGCACCTTATATGTGGCGATCTTCGACGCGGGCGATGGCAACGCCGACCACCCCAAGGGCAAGGGCCAATGGGTGGAGCTGACCCATGGCAAAAACGGTATTGATGCCGGCAGTGGTTTCGCCAGCCAGGCCGAGGTGCTGATCCATGCGCGCCTGGCCGCCAGCGTGGTGAAAGCCACCCGCATGGACCGCCCTGAGTGGATTGTGGTCAGCCCCACTGATGGCCAGGTCTATTGCACACTCACCAACAATGCCAAACGCGGGGAAGACGGCCAACCGGTGGGCGGGCCCAACCCACGGGAGAAAAACGTCTACGGTCAGATCCTGCGCTGGAAAGCTGATCAGGATAACCACGGCGCCCACGAATTCACCTGGGACCTGTTTGTGGTCGCCGGTAACCCAGGCGTGCACGCCGGTACGCCCAAGGGCGGTTCCTCCAACATCAACCCGCAGAACATGTTCAACAGCCCCGACGGCCTGGGGTTCGACCAGGCCGGACGCTTGTGGATCCTGACCGACGGCGACTACAGCAATGCCGGTGACTTCGCGGGCATGGGCAATAACCAGATGCTGTGTGCCGACCCGGCCACCGGAGAAATCCGCCGGTTCATGGTCGGGCCGGTGGCGTGTGAAGTCACCGGGATCAGCTTTTCGCCGGACCAGAAGACGCTGTTTGTGGGGATCCAGCATCCCGGCGAAACCGGCGGCTCGACCTGGCCGGAACATCTGCCCAATGGCAAGCCGAGGTCTTCGGTGATGGCGATTCGGCGGGATGATGGCGGCATTATCGGCGCCTGATAAAATGTCATCGGGAGCAAGCCCCCTCCCACAGTTGACCGCGTGTACACCGGCAATTGTGGGAGGGGGCTTGCTCCCGATAGCGATGGCACAGGCGCCCTATCTCAAGCCTGGTGCGTTACCATACCCGGCCGGACGCGGCGCCCTGCTGCGCGCAGGAGTTCGTATGGCCCACCCGTTTGAAACACTCACCCCTGACCTGGTCCTCGACGCGGTCGAGAGCATCGGTTTCCTCAGCGACGCCCGTGTGCTGGCGCTCAACAGCTACGAAAACCGCGTGTATCAGGTGGGCATCGAAGGCTCTGAGCCGCTGATCGCCAAGTTTTATCGCCCCCAGCGCTGGACCAACGAGGCCATCCTCGAAGAGCATCGCTTCACCTTCGAACTGGCCGAGTGCGAGGTGCCGGTGGTCGCCCCGTTGATCCACAACGGTGAAAGCCTGTTCGAACATGCAGGCTTCCGTTTCACCTTGTTTCCCCGGCGGGGTGGCCGCGCGCCGGAGCCGGGCAATCTCGACCAACTCTATCGCCTCGGGCAACTGCTCGGCCGTTTGCATGCCGTAGGCTCCACCCGCCCGTTCGAACACCGCGAAGCCCTGGGCGTGAAGAACTTCGGCCACGACTCCCTCACCACGCTGCTCGAAGGAAATTTCATTCCCAAAAGCCTGCTGCCGGCCTATGAGTCCGTCGCGCGCGACCTGCTCAAGCGCGTGGAAGAGGTATACAAAGCCACCCCGCACACGAACATCCGCATGCACGGGGATTGCCACCCCGGCAACATGATGTGCCGAGATGAGATGTTCCATATCGTCGACCTCGACGACTGCCGCATGGGCCCGGCGGTGCAAGACCTGTGGATGATGCTCGCCGGTGACCGGCAGGAATGCCTTGGCCAACTGTCGGAACTGATGGACGGCTACCAGGAATTCCACGACTTCGACCCACGGGAACTGGCCCTGATCGAACCCCTGCGTGCCCTGCGCCTGATGCATTACAGCGCCTGGCTCGCACGGCGCTGGGACGACCCGGCGTTCCCCCACAGCTTCCCCTGGTTTGGCAGTGAACGGTATTGGGGCGATCAGGTGCTGGCGTTGCGCGAGCAACTGGCCGCCCTCAACGAAGAACCCCTGAAGCTGTTCTGACCGCTTGTTTTGCTTTTGTGGGAGGGGCAAGCCCTAATGCCAGTCAGTTAAAGGGTGGGATGTAGAACACATCATCTGTAGTGAGCGGGCTTGCCCCTCCCACATAAGCAAAGCCAATCCCATTGGCAGACAAATGTCCTTACAATCACACCTTTGTTAGCTGCCTAAGCAAGGATTCTGCAATGCAAGCCGCCAACCCCCGCAAGGGGTACATCCTGGGCCTGAGCGCCTATGTCATCTGGGGTCTGTTCCCGCTCTACTTCAAAGCCATCGCCAGCGTCCCCGCCGCCGAAATCATCGTGCACCGTGTGTTGTGGTCGGCGCTGTTCGGTGGCTTGCTGTTGATGGTGTGGAAACACCCGGGGTGGCTGCGCGAACTGCGCGACAACCCCAAGCGCCTGGCTATCCTGGCACTCAGCGGCTCATTGATTGCGGCCAACTGGCTGACTTACGTATGGTCGGTGAACAGCGGGCGCATGCTGGAAGCGAGCCTGGGCTACTACATCAACCCGCTGGTCAATGTACTGCTGGGCATGTTGATCCTGGGCGAGCGCTTGCGCCGCCTGCAGTGGGTCGCCGTCGGGCTGGCGGCGGTGGGTGTGGCGCAACAGGTGTGGCAGGTGGGCAGTTTGCCGTGGGTGTCCTTGGCGCTGGCGCTGACCTTCGGCTTCTACGGGCTGATCCGCAAACAGGCGCCCGTCAAAGCGCTGCCTGGGCTGGTCGTAGAGACTTGGATGCTGGTCCCGATCGCCATCGCATGGCTGCTGTTCAACCCCTCGGCCCACAGCGCACAACTGGAGTTCTGGGGCACCTCCGAAGCCTGGTGGCTGGTGGCGGCCGGCCCGGTGACGCTGATCCCGCTGGTATGTTTCAACGCTGCCGCTCGGCATTTGCCCTACACCGCACTGGGCTTTTTACAGTACGTGGCACCGACTCTCGTGCTGCTGGAAGCCGTGCTGCTGTTTGGCGAACACCTGGCGTCGAGCACCCTGCTTGCCTTCGCCTTTATCTGGGCGGGGCTGGTGGTGTACAGCCTGGATGCCTGGATGAGCGTGCGCAAGTGCTGATCAAATAACGTACAAACCTCTGCAAGCCACGCAGCACGTGGCTTGCAGCCATCAACCCCAAGGTTATCCACAACCTGATCCCCGCCATTTGTGCACAAGCCCTTGAAACTGCTCGTTTTTTGCGCAGAAGGCGGAGAGCCAACGCCGGCGCGGCCTGGCGTCGAGTCTCTACAGGTTATCCACAAGCCCATGCAAGTTTTCCATGCATAACCCTGTGGGTTGATCATTCCTCGTTGTGCAATTCCACCATCAAGTCATCCGCCAAGGTTTCCAGCGACGCCTGCAAGGTATCCAGGGATAACGTCGACGGCACCTGCAACAGCGCCTCGGCCGTGAACAACGGGTCACCGCTCATGGGGGCCGGGCGTACGTCCGTGCTCAGGCTCTCCAGGTTCACGCCCTGCCGGCTCAACAACGCTGTGATCTCGCGCACGATGCCCGAGCGGTCATTGCCCACCAGGGTCATCACGATCGACTTGGACGTCGCTGCCTGCCCGCTACTGCCCTCACCCACCAGCACGCGAATGCCGTGTGTGGATAAGTCCTCCAGCGCATTGATCAGGTGCTGACGGTTTTCAGCAGGCACACTGACCCGCAGGATACCGGCGAATTGCCCGGCCATATGCGCCATTCGGCTTTCCTGCCAGCTACCGCCGTGGGTGGCGATGGTATGCGCGATGCGTTCCACGACGCCGGGTTTGTCGGCGGCGATAATTGTGAGTACAAGATGGTCCATGGCGAAGCCCTCAGGAATTCAATCTACAAGGTGGACGCAGGCGCCCTCGAAAACAAATCGTGTACCATTTTTATATTTATCTGGAACAATCCAATCGTTTTTTGAGAACATCACGTTCTCCGCTGTGACCGTACGACCAAAGTGGGTCGCTAAACGACGTATTTAGTCTAATTTTCACAACCGCAAGTCATCATGTAGTATGCAAACCCATGCACTACATAATGAAAATCTGAAAAAGCGCATAAGCTCCGCAGAGTGAGGCAAGCAATGACTGAACACGTTCAAGTCGGTGGCCTGCAGGTCGCCAAAGTCCTGTTCGACTTCGTGAACAACGAAGCCATTCCCGGTACCGGCATCACTGCCGACCAGTTCTGGGCCGGTGCCGACAAGGTTATCCACGACCTGGCACCGAAGAACAAAGCCCTACTCGCCAAACGCGATGATTTCCAAGCGCGGATCGACACCTGGCACCAGACCCACGCCGGCCAGGCCCACGACCCGGTGGCTTACAAAGCCTTCCTGCAAGACATCGGATACCTGCTGCCAGAAGCCGCAGACTTCCAGGCCACGACCCAAAACGTCGATGACGAAATCGCCCGCATGGCCGGCCCGCAGCTGGTCGTGCCGGTGATGAACGCCCGCTTCGCCCTCAACGCCTCCAATGCGCGTTGGGGCTCGCTGTATGACGCGCTGTACGGCACCGATGCCATCAGCGAAGCCAATGGCGCCGAGAAGGGCCAGGGCTACAACAAAGTGCGGGGCGACAAGGTGATTGCCTTTGCCCGCGCTTTCCTCGACGAAGCCGCGCCGCTCTCGGCGGGCAGCCACGTCGACTCCACCGGCTACAAGATCGTCGACGGCAAGCTGATCGTCAGCCTCAAGGGCGGTAGCAACAGCGGCCTGCGCGACGACTCGCAACTCATCGGCTTCCAGGGCGACAGCGCCCAGCCGATTGCCGTGCTGCTCAAACACCACGGCCTGCACTTCGAGATCCAGATCGACGCCAGCACGCCGGTCGGCCAGACCGACGCCGCCGGCGTCAAAGACGTGCTGATGGAAGCGGCGCTGACCACCATCATGGACTGCGAAGACTCCGTCGCCGCCGTCGATGCCGATGACAAAGTGGTGATCTACCGCAATTGGCTCGGCCTGATGAAGGGCGACCTGGCCGAAGAAGTGGCCAAGGGCGGCAAGACCTTCACCCGTACGATGAACCCTGACCGCGTCTATACCGGCGTGAATGGCCAGGACGTGACCCTGCATGGCCGTTCGCTGCTGTTCGTGCGCAACGTCGGCCACCTGATGACCATCGACGCGATTCTCGACAAAGCCGGCAATGAAGTGCCCGAAGGCATCCTCGACGGGCTGATCACCAGCCTGGCGGCGATCCACAGCCTCAACGGCAACAGCACCCGCAAGAACAGCCGCACCGGTTCGGTCTATATCGTGAAGCCGAAGATGCATGGCCCGGAAGAAGCCGCATTCACCAACGAGCTGTTCGGCCGCATCGAAGACGTGCTGAACCTGCCGCGCAACACCCTCAAAGTCGGGATCATGGACGAGGAGCGCCGCACCACGGTCAACCTCAAGGCCTGCATCAAGGCGGCCAGCGAGCGCGTGGTATTCATCAACACCGGCTTCCTCGACCGTACCGGCGACGAGATCCACACCTCCATGGAAGCCGGCGCGATGGTGCGCAAGGCGGCCATGAAGGCAGAAAAATGGATCGGCGCCTATGAGAACTGGAACGTCGATATCGGCCTGAGCACCGGCCTTCAAGGGCGTGCGCAGATCGGTAAAGGCATGTGGGCGATGCCCGACCTGATGGCGGCGATGCTCGAACAGAAAATCGCCCACCCACTGGCCGGCGCCAACACCGCCTGGGTGCCGTCGCCCACGGCGGCGGCGCTGCACGCGCTGCACTATCACAAGGTTGATGTGTTCGCACGCCAGGCCGAACTGGCCAAGCGCGAGCGCGCTTCGGTGGACGATATCCTGACCATTCCTCTGGCGACCAACACCGATTGGTCCGACGAAGAAATCCGCAACGAGCTGGACAACAACGCCCAGGGCATCCTGGGTTATGTGGTCCGCTGGATCGACCAGGGCGTCGGTTGTTCGAAAGTGCCGGACATCAACGATGTGGGCCTGATGGAAGACCGCGCCACCCTGCGTATCTCCAGCCAGCACATCGCCAACTGGTTGCGCCACGGCATCGTCAATGAAGCCCAGGTGCTGGAAAGCCTCAAGCGCATGGCGCCGGTGGTAGACCGCCAGAACGCCGGGGATGCGCTGTACCGCCCACTGGCGCCGGACTTCGACAGCAACATCGCGTTCCAAGCGGCGGTGGAGTTGGTGATTGAAGGGACCCAACAGCCGAATGGCTATACCGAGCCGGTGTTGCACCGCAGGCGTCGGGAGTTCAAGGCTAAAAACGGTCTTTAAACGCATAAAAAAACCCTGGTCGAAATACCAGGGTTTTTTATCATCTGTGGAAAGTTCAGAAGTCATGGAGCAAGTAAGTACAGTTAACGACCGCATTGCCGTTACTTCCGCTACACGCCGCATTCATCAGCATTCCTTGGTGAAGGAAGCTGCCATCTGCCTGGTTTTCAACATTGACGACCAACGTACCCGAACCAGAGGAAAAATAACTAGATCCGCCTGAGTCTACATACTCAAATTGTGGTAAAGCAGCTACATCAAATTGATGCAGCCCATCAAGTAACTCTTGTCTATAGGACCAATGAAGACGCTCCCGACTGGGCAAAAATCCCCTGTAGATTGAAGTATTACTCTTCGAGCCACTGACAATTTTTGCTCTAAAGAAATCCGCCTTATGGTCTTTAAGAACCAACACATGGGCATCACTTTCAACGAGCTTAGTTTTAGTGGCTTGCCATTCTGCTTTGTCGAAACCAACTTTCGGAAAAGTCATGGGTAGCTCCTGTTTACCAGGTAACGGGGCATTGTGATCAACCCCTACCAAACCAGTACACACGTCTTGAGCACACCCATCTACTGTCAAAATTGACAGTGGCAAAGCTATTCAGACCAACGGCCTCTACTGCACCATCCCCAACTCCCGCTTCACCATCTTCGCCAACTTCACGCTATCGATTGGCTTGAGCAGAAAGTCCACCACGCTCAAATGCATGGCGTCGATCACATCGGGGGCTTCCGCGTCCCCTGACATGATGATGATGGGCAATGCCGCCCGGGAGGACTCGCGCACCTGGCGGATCAGCTCCAGGCCATTGCTCGGTGCCATGCGCAAGTCAGTGATCAGCAAGCCGATGGAGGTGTTGGAGTTCAGCAGATCCCACGCGGCCTCACCACTCTCGGCGGTCATGCAGCGAATACCGTCCAGCCCCAGGATTTGCGCCAGCAGCTCACGCGCGTCCTTGTCGTCGTCAACAATCAGCACACGTTGCGGCGGTAAATCAGGTTCCAGCATCACGGCGCTCAGCGCCTCGCGCTCCGCATCGCTCAAAATATCGTTGTCGGTCATACATTTCTCAGCAGTTCTCATCACTCTTTCAGCACACTCGTCAGACATCTGCCGAAAGGTGAACAATGTGCACTTCGTCGGAAAGTTTGCCTAGTGGGCGTTCTACGGGGTTTGCACCATAGCCTTGTAAGGTTTTTCCCTAGGCATGCATCGTTTAACCGCTACCTAGACTTACGTCCAATGGGCACCCACGGCACGGGAGTTGACCATGAAGGACGATAACGACAAAAAACTGCGGTCACTGTTATGAGTAAAGCTGATGCTTTCACGCAGGCGGGAAAAACCGCCGTGTTGCAGAACATCCACGGCACCCTGCAATTCCTGCAACGCTTTCCCCCGTTCAACCAGATGGAAAATGCCCACTTGGCGTTTCTGGTTGAACAATGCCAAATGCGCTTCTATGCCCCCGGCGACAGTATCCTCAAACCGTCGGGCGGCCCGGTTGAGCACTTCTATATCGTCAAGCAGGGCCGCGTCGTCGGCGAGCGACCGGACAGCACCGAAACCACCTTCGAAATCACCACGGGCGAATGCTTCCCCCTCGCCGCCTTGCTCGGCGAACGGGCCACCCGCACCGAACACAAGGCCGCCGAAGACACCTTCTGCCTGCAATTGAACAAGCCGGCTTTTATCAAGCTGTTCGCGCTTTCCAGCCCGTTTCGCGACTTTTCCCTGCGCGGGGTCAGTAGCCTGCTGGACCAGGTCAACCAACAAGTCCAGCAAAAAGCCGTGGAGACCCTCGGCACTCAATATTCGTTGAACACCCGTCTTGGCGAGTTGGCCATGCGCCACCCGGTCACCTGTCAACCCGGCACGCCGCTACGCGAGGCGGTGACGCTGATGCACGAGCAGCAGGTGGGCAGCATTGTGATCGTGGATGAGCATAAAGCGCCCCTGGGGATTTTTACCCTGCGCGACCTGCGCCAGGTGGTGGCCGACGGCACCAGTGATTTCAACCAGGCCATCGAAGGGCATATGACCCAGACGCCGTTCTTCTTGACCCCGGACCACAGCGCCTTTGACGCCGCCATCGCCATGACCGAGCGGCATATCGCCCATGTGTGCCTGGTCAAAGACCAGCGCCTGTGTGGCGTGGTGTCCGAGCGCGACCTGTTTTCCTTGCAACGGGTCGACCTGGTGCACCTGGCCCGCACCATCCGCAATGCGCCCCGCGTGGAAAACCTGGTAGCGATTCGCGGCGAAATCGGCCAACTGGTCGAACGCATGCTGGCCCACGGCGCCTCGTCTACGCAGATCACCCACATCATTACCCTGCTTAACGATCACACCGTGTGCCGGGTGATCGAACTGACGCTTGCCGAAAAAGACGACCCCGGCGTGCCGTTCAGCTGGTTGTGTTTCGGCAGCGAAGGTCGCCGTGAACAAACCCTCTTCACCGACCAGGACAACGGTATTTTGTTCGAAGCCAAGGACGCCGCCGAAGCAGCGTCGATCCGGGCGCGGTTACTGCCCCTGGCGCAGCAGATCAACCAGAGCCTGGCGTTGTGCGGCTTCAGCCTGTGCAAGGGCAATATCATGGCCGGCAACCCCGAGCTGTGCCTGTCACGGGCCGAATGGGCGCGGCGCTTTGCAGCGTTCATACGCGAGGCGACGCCGGAGAATCTGCTGGGGTCGAGCATCTATTTCGATCTGCGGGTAGTCTGGGGCGATGAGCGCGGTTGCGAACAATTGCGCCAGGGGATCCTGGATCAGGTTGCGGATAACCGACTGTTCCAACGCATGCTGGCCGAGAACGCCCTGCGCCAGCGCCCGCCAGTCGGGCGTTTCCGAGAGTTTGTGCTGACGCGCAAAGGTGGCGAAAAGGCCACGCTCGATCTCAAGGTGCAAGGCCTGACCCCCTTTGTCGATGGTGCGCGCCTGCTGGCCCTGGCCAATGGCATCCACGCCAACAACACCCTGGAACGCCTGCGCCAGTTGGTGCTCAAGGAAGTCATCGACGCGCTGGACGGTGCCGCCTATGAAGAGGCGTATCACTTTATCCAGCAAACCCGCATGCAGCAGCACCAACTGCAAACCCGCGAGAACCAGCCCTATTCCAACCGCGTCGACCCCGACAGCCTCAACCACCTGGACCGGCGCATCCTGCGTGAATCCCTGCGTCAGGCGCAACGCCTGCAAAGCAGCCTGACCTTGCGGTATCAGCTGTGAGCTGGCTCGGTTGGCTACGCCCGAAAAAGCCCGGGCTCGACGCGGCGCAACAACAGCGCCTGGACCAACTGCCCAAAGCCGTGGAGTTGGGCGATGGCCCCTTGCGCAGCCAGCGTTGGGTGGTGGTGGACCTGGAAACCAGCGGCCTGAACCTCAACCGTGACCAGGTCCTGTCCATCGGCGCCGTGGTGATCGAGGACGGTGCGATAGACTTCTCACAACTGTTCGAGCGTACCCTGCAACGCAGCGCAACCAAACTCAGCCCCAGCGTGCTGATCCATGGCCTGGGGCCCAGTGCGATCGCCGCCGGCAGCGACCCGGCCGAGGCCCTGCTGGATTTTATGGATTTCGTCGGCGACAGCCCCCTGCTGGCGTTCCACGCCCCCTTCGATCAACACATGTTGTGCCGAGCACTCAAGGACAGCCTGGGGTATCGCCTGGCTCACCCGTTCCTCGACGTCGCCGACATCGCCCCGCTGCTGTGCCCGCAAGCGAATATCCGCGAAGCCGGGCTCGACGATTGGATCAACCACTTTCACCTTCAGGTCGGCGAGCGCCATCACGCCAGCGCCGATGCCTTGGCCACGGCGGAACTGATGCTCATCCTGTTCAGCCGCGCACGCCAGCAACACCTCGACTCCCCCCAGCAATTGCAAGAACGTTTGAGCCAATGGAAACGGCGTAAACAAGCGCCATCGTTTTAATAGCACCGCCCGACAGACGCCAATTGCGCCCATCCGACGCCTCTGACACAATCGCGAATAATTCTCGTTAGTTTAAACCTCTTGTTTATTCGGTGATGCCTTGTCGTCGGTCCCAAACCCACACAGTGAGCTGGTTGGCGCGTTGTATCGCGACCATCGCGGCTGGCTGTTGGCATGGCTGCGCCGCAACGTGGCCTGCCCGAGCCGCGCCGAGGACCTCAGCCAGGACACCTTCATGCGCCTGCTGGGCCGTGACGAGCTGCGCGAACCTCGCGAGCCGCGGGCGTTTCTGGTGGCCATCGCCAAAGGTTTGCTGTTCGACTATTTCCGTCGCGCGGCGTTGGAACAGGCCTACCTCACCGAACTGATGCTGCTTCCGGAAAGCGAACACCCGTCGCCGCAAGCCCAGCAAATGATCCTCGAAGACCTCAAGGCCATCGACCGCCTGCTCGGCAAGCTGTCGAGCAAGGCCCGCGCCGCCTTCCTCTATAACCGCCTCGATGGCCTGGGCCACGCCGAAATCGCCCGGCGCCTCGGTGTGTCGGTGCCCCGCGTGCGCCAATACCTGGCCCAGGGCATTCGCCAATGCTACATCGCCCTGTATGGCGAACCGCTGTGACCGCTTCCAGACCGGTTTCCGCCCGCGTGCTGGATGCGGCGATCGCCTGGCAACTGTCCCTCGACTCCGGCGACGGCAGTGCGGTGGAGCAGGAAGAGTTCGCCAAGTGGCTGGCCAGCGATGAAGAACATGCGCGGGCCTGGCGCCAGTTGGGCATGCTCGACCAGCGTTTCAGCGTAGCTTCTGGTCCGGCACGGGCGGCGCTCTTGCAGTCACGCGAAGGGATTCGCCAGCGCGTGCGCAAGTTGGGCACGGGCCTCGCCAGCATCGCGCTGGTGTGCGGCCTGGCACTGTTGGCCGGTGAGCGTTACGTGCCCATCCACTATTGGCTGGCCGACCAACGCACCGCCACCGGCGAGCAACGTACTCTGAAATTGGCGGACGGCACGCTGATCAACCTCAACACCCACAGCGCCATCGACGTGCGTTTCGATGAAAAACGCCGGCTGATCGTGCTGCAGGCCGGTGAGATTCTGATCGAGACCGGGCACAACGATGGCCGCCCGTTCTACGTGCAGACCCGCGACGGCAACCTGCGCGCATTGGGCACGCGGTTTATCGTCAAGCGCGAAGACGGCGCTACGCGCCTGAGCGTGCTGCAGTCTGCCGTGGCGGCCCAGCCCGAGGCGCTGCACCAGGAACAGATCTTCAAAGAGGGCCAGCAAGTGCTCATGCGCAGCGATGGCCTCGGCCCGCTGCTGGCCGTCGCCCCCGCCACCGACGCCTGGACCCGCGGCATGCTGGTGGTGGACAACGCCCGCCTGGGCGATGTGGTCGAGGAACTGAGCCGTTACCGCACCGGGCACCTGGGTGTGGATAAAGACGTGGCCGACCTGCGCATCACCGGCAGTTTCCCGCTGCACGACACCACCCTGGCGCTCAATGCGCTGTTGCCGACGCTGCCGGTGCAGATCGAGCAGCACACGCCGTGGTGGGTGACGGTGAAAAGCAAGCCGTAGGTTCTGCAGTGGCCGGGCGACTGCTATCGGGAGCAAGCCCCCTCCCACACTGACTGCATTCACACACCTTGATTTGCAAACGCAGCCAGTGTGGGAGGGGGCTTGCTCCCGATAAGGCCCTGAAGAACACCTCGAAAACCTCAGCGCAAAAATATTTTCATCCTGCCCTATCACTTTTCGATTCTCGTCCGGCACCTAGGCAATTGAGAAATATTTCCATTCAGGAGCCACCTATGTCCCGCACGCTAGACACCTTGTTGCGCCCCAGCCTGTTAGCCATCGCCATTGCGCTCAGCGCCCCGCTGGCAAGCACCCCGCTGATCGCTGCCGAGCAAGCGTCCAGCGTTCGCGCCTACAACCTGCCGGCCGCGCCGTTGGCCACGACCCTGAACCAGATCGCCAGCCAGGCGGGCCTGGCACTGACCCTCGATCCGACGCTGGCGTCAGGCAAGACCTCGGCGCCGGTCAAAGGCCAGTTCGATGCCCAGGGCGCGTTGCGGGAGGCGTTGCGTGGCACCGGCTTGCAGCTGGAGCAGAGCAGCGCAGGCACCTTTACCCTAGTGGCCATTGCCGAAGGCGTCGTGGCGTTGCCGCAGACCAGCATCATCGCCCAAGGCAACACTGAAAGCGCTTGGGGCCCCGTGACAGGCTACCTGGCGACACGTACCGCCGCCGGCACCAAGACCGACACCGCACTGGTCGAAGCCCCGCGCTCGATCTCCGTGGCCACCCGCGAGCAGATGCAGGATCGTAACGTCCAGAACCTGGATGACGCCGTCAAGTACATGCCCGGCATCGTGTCCGCCAGCTACGGCAGCGATACCCGTTATGACTGGATGCGTGTACGCGGTTTCGAACCCACCCAATTCCTCGACGGCCTGCCATTGCCGCGTGGCGTCTACGCCAACCCCAAGGCCGAAACCTGGAACCTCGACCGCCTCGCGCTGCTGCGTGGCCCGGCGTCCTCGGTGTATGGCCAGACCCCGCCGGGCGGCCTGCTGGACATGGTCAGCCGTCGCCCGAGTGCGGAGTCGAGCAACGCCATCCAAGTGCAATACGGCAGCGACAACTACCGCCAACTCAACTTCGCCAGCACCGGCAAGCTCGATGATGAAGGCCGGTTCCTCTATGGCCTCAGCGGCGTGGTGCGCGATGCCGGCACCCAGGTCGACCACATCGACAACCAGCGCTACAACATTGCGCCGAGCCTGACCTGGAACATCGACACCGACACCAAGCTGACTTTCCTGTCGCAGTTCACCCGCGACGATACCGGCGCCACCAGCCAGTTCCTGCCGATCGTAGGCACCAAGATCAAATCGCCGCTGGGGGACGTGTCACATCACAAGAACCTGGGCGACCCGGACTACGAATTCTACGACCGCACTTATTACGCACTGGGCTATGCGTTCGAACATCGCTTCAACGATACCTGGCAGTTCAAGCAGAACCTGCGTTACACCAAATCGGAATTGGCGTTCCAGCAATTGACCGTGGGCGCCTACAGCTATTTCCCGGTTGATGCCGCCGGCAATATCGGCCGTACCTCAACCAACGTTGACGAGAACATCGGCCAATTCGCGCTCGACAACAACTTCCAGGCCGACTTCGCCACAGGCGACGTCACCCACACCTTGCTGCTCGGCCTGGACCATCAGCGTACCGATACGTCCTATCTGTCGATTTATGGTTCCGCCGGGACCGTCAACATCTTCAACCCGGTCAATACCCGCCCCGTGGAACGCCCGGCGCGCTCCACGGCGTACTACGACTACAACCAGAAAACCATCCAGACCGGCCTCTACGTGCAAGACCAGATGGCGTTGGACAACTGGCGCCTGACCCTCGGCGGGCGTGAAGATTGGGTGCACCAAGGCACCACCTACTTCAACAAGAACGATGCAACCAACACCGACCGCAGCAAGAACTTCAGCGGTAACGCGGCGCTGAGCTATGTGTTCGACTCAGGCTTTGTGCCTTACCTGTCATACGCCGAGTCCTTCCAGCCGGCGAGCAACGCCAGCGTCGACCCACTGCAGTCGTACAAACCCACAGAGGGCAAGCAATGGGAGCTGGGGATCAAGTATCAGCCGCCGGGCTCCAACACCTTATTGAGCGCCGCGGTCTACGATCTGACCCAGAAAAACGTGCTGGTTGCCAGTACCGGGGCCGGTGGCCAGTCGGTCACGGACCAGACCGGCGAGGTGAAAGTCAAAGGCCTGGAGCTGGAAGCCGTGTCTGACGTCACCGAAAACCTCAAAGTGATTGCCGCGTACACCCTGGCCAAATCCGAAGTACAGAAGGGCAACTTCAAAGGCAACCGCCTGCAACTGATGCCAAACCAGCAAGCCTCCCTGTGGACCGACTACACCTGGCACACCGGCGTACTCGACGGTTTCGGCATCGGCTTCGGTGCCCGCTACACCGGCAACACCTACGGCGACCAGGCCAACACCTGGCTGGGCAAGGCCAACGCCTACACCGTGTTCGACGGCGCCGTGCATTACGACCTGGGCCGCCTGGACAACAGCCTCAAAGGCGCATCGCTGAAGTTGAACGCCACCAACCTGTTCAACAAGGACTACATCTCCACCTGTGACGCTTCCTACTGCTACTTCGGCGACCAACGCAGCGTCGTCGCCAGTGCCACCTACCAGTGGTGATCGGCTGAGTTAACCACCAGGCCGTCCTTCGGGGCGGCTTTGGCGTGTCTGAAGGCTAGAACATGAAAAGCACAACCATCCGCCGCTGGTCCTTCATCCACACCTGGACCAGCCTGATCTGCACGGTATTCCTGCTGATGCTCGCCCTCACCGGATTGCCGCTGGTGTTTCACCATGAGATCGATCATCTGCTGGGCAACGAGCCGCAATTGGCGCAAATGCCTGCCGACACGCCGCAGCTCAACCTGGAGCAACTGGTCAGCGCAGCGCAAGCCCATCGCCCCGGCGACGCCATGCAATACCTGGCCTGGGACGAAGACGACAAAAATGGCGTGATTGCGATCATGGCCGCCACGGCCGGCACCGAGCCCAATGCGTCCCACACCTTCATGCTCGACGCCCGCACCGGCGAAGCCGTGGAAACCCCGGCGGCCAACGGGGGCTTCACCCTGTTCCTGCTGCGCCTGCACGTAGACATGTTCGCCGGCCTGCCGGGCAAGCTGCTGTTGGCGTTCATGGGCGTGCTGTTTGTGTTGGCGATTATCTCGGGCACGGTGTTGTACCTGCCGTTCATGCGCCGCTTGAAATTCGCCACCGTGCGCAACGACAAATCCACGCGCCTGCGCTGGCTGGACCTGCACAACCTGATCGGCGTAGTCACCCTGACCTGGGCGCTGGTGGTGGGCGTGACCGGGGTGATCAGCGCCTGCGCCGACCTGATCATCGCCGCCTGGCGCCAGGACAGCCTCAGCGCCATGATCGAGCCCTACCAAAACGCCCCGCCGCTGGCCCAACGCGCGCCCGCCACTGAACTGCTGAACATTGCCGCCAAGGCCGCGCCCGGCATGACGCCGGACTTCATCGCCTTCCCCGGCACGCGTTTTTCCAGCGAGCACCATTACGCGGTGTTCATGAAAGGCAACACCCATCTGACCTCGCACCTGCTCACGCCGGTACTGATCGATGCCAGCACCCTGGCCGTCACCGCCATCGCCGAACGGCCGTGGTACATGGACGCCATGGGCATGTCCCAACCGTTGCACTTCGGCGACTACGGCGGCATGCCGATGAAAGTCCTCTGGGCCGTGTTGGATGTGCTGACCATCATCGTACTGGGCAGTGGGGTTTACCTGTGGATCGTGCGGCGCAAGGCGGCTCGGCCATGAAGCCGCGTCAATCGAATTTCTGGAAGGTATTTGCCATGCCGCTGGGGATTGGCCTGCTCAGTGCCGCCGGGTTGTTTGCCGCATTGCTGGGGGACGGGTGGTGGGATTCGTTGAGCTGGGCAGGGCTGGGGGTTCCTGCTGCAATCGGTGCTTGGGCTTTGATCAAACGCTGAGCTAGATTAGCGCTGCCCTTTTTCGAGGAATGCCCAATGTCCGCGCCCAGCCTGACCTTGTTCCACAACCCTGCCTCACCGTTTGTTCGCAAAGTCCGCGTGTTACTGAGCGAGACCGGTCAACAAGACCGCGTCACCCTGCAAGGCTGCCTGCCGACACCGGTCAACCCCGATGCGCAACTGGTGCAAGACAACCCCGTGGGCAAGATCCCGGCCCTGCGCCTGGCCGACGGCTCGGTGCTGCACGACAGCCGAGTGATCCTCGACTACTTCGACCATCAGCACGCTGGCACCCCGCTGATCCCCCGCGAGGGCGCCGCTCGCTGGCGTCGCCTGAACCTGGCCTCGATGGCCGACGGCGTCATGGACGCCGCCGTGCTGGTGCGCTACGAAACCGCCATGCGGCCGGTCGAGAAGCATTGGGATCAATGGCTCGATGAGCAACGCAACAAAATCCGCCGCACCCTCGCCGAATGGGAGGCGAATGCGCCTGACGAACTCGCCGGCCACTTCGACATCGCTGCCATCAGCGTGGCCTGCGCCTTGGGTTATCTGGACTTCCGCCACCCTGACCTGCAATGGCGCCTGGCCGGTGCTGGCTCCGGTAAAACCCGAGAGCTGGTGCACCGTATCGCCTGGTTGATCCAGGTCGAGAACGCGT
>NZ_JBNPJV010000035.1:0-25058 GCF_050312585.1 Pseudomonas sp. R19M | reverse complement strand
ACACCTCGGTCTTTCTGAAACACTGCGGCGTTGTTATTGGGGCGGCTTCGCCACCCAGCGCGGGGCAAGCCCGCTCACTACAAATTTCTCAGGAGGGGGCGTGTTCCGGGCGCTGTTGACGCTGCGCCACCCAGTATTCCACCAACTCACGCAACTGCGACAACTCCACCGGCTTGGCCATATGCCCATCCATCCCGGCTAGGCGTGCGCGTTCTTTATGTTCCGACAGAATGTGCGCCGTCAGCGCTACGACCGGCGTGCGGATGCGCTGGTGGCTGACTTCCCATGCACGCAGTTGCTGGGTCGCCGAGAAGCCATCGAGGATCGGCATCTCACAGTCCATCAGGACCAGGTCGTAACGCTGGGCTTTCATGGCCTCCAGCGCTTCTTCGCCGTTGCTGGCGGTGTCTGGGTTGAGGTTGAGCTTGCCGAGCATGCCACGGATCACCTTGGTGGAGATGCTGTTGTCTTCAGCCACCAGGATGCGGAAATCGGCAGGTACGGTGATGGCTGCCGGTGCACTGAGGACGGGGCGTGGCGGCACGTTGCCTTTGCTGCGCTGCGTCAGTTCGTCGGCCAGGGTGGTCTTGAGCGTATACCCGGCCACTGGCTTGGCGAGAATGCGCTTGATCCCGCAATTGCGCGCGATGATCTTGCTCGGCGCGTTGCTGATGCCGGTGAGCATGATCAGCAGGATGTCGTGGTTCAGGCTCGGGTCTTCCTTGATCTTTGCCGCCAGCTGCATGCCGGTCATGCCCGGCATGTTCTGGTCCAGCAGCACCACATCGAAGTAATCGCGCAGGTGCGCCTTGGTGCGCAACAAGGCCAGGGCCTCTTTGCCGGAGGGCGCGGCACTCACGTTCAGGCCCCAGGCCGAGCATTGCTGCACCAGCACTTTGCGACAGGTGTCGTTGTCGTCCACCACCAGCACCCGTGCGCCCTTGAGCGGGCCATCGAGGTCGGAGGTCGGGTGTTCGAGACGTTCCGGGTCCAGCGGCAGGGTCAACCACAGGGTGCTGCCCTGATGGCTGCTGCTCTTGATGCCGAACTCGCCGTTCATCAGCAGGATCAGTTGGCGGGCGATGACCAGGCCCAGATGGCCACTCAGACGGGTGGCCGAGAGGAAGTTCTTGCTGTGCAGTTCGCTGTGCAGCAGGGCATCGCGCTCGATGGCGTCCATGGGGACGCCGCTGTCTTGCACGGCAATGCGCAGGCGCGGCTTGGGGCTGCGTTCGTCCAGGGCGACGACGATCAGCACTTCGCCTTCGTCGGTTTTCTGCAGGGCGTTTTCCAGCAGGCTCAACAGTGCCTGGCGCAGACGTGTCGGGTCGCCACTGATCACACGAGGCACCTGGGGCTGGATAAAACTGATCAGTTCGACGTTTTGCTGCTCGGCCTTGGCGCGGAAGATACTCAAGCAGTCTTCAATCAGTGCGTTGAGGTCGAACTGCACATCATCGAGCTCGATCTGCCCGGACTCCAGCTTGGAGATATCGAGGATCTCGTTGATCAGCGTGAGCAGCTCATTCCCGGCGCTGTGGATGGTCTGCACGTAGTCCCGCTGTTTGACCGACAACGGCGTTCCCAGCAGCAATTCGGTCATGCCCAGCACACCGTTCATGGGGGTGCGGATTTCGTGGCTGATCTTCGCCAGGAACTCGGCCTTGGCCGCGATCTCGGCGTTGCTGGCGGCCAGGTCGCGGCTGAGGCTGAAACGGGTTTCAACAATCGCGCGCTGGCGCTCGCCCAGGGCCAGGCTCATCAGCAGGCCACTGAGGCAGATAAAGCTCAGCAGGGTGACGATCAAACCCTGCGGTGCCACCAGTGTCAGGCCGAGCAGGGCCGGCAGGATGATCAGCGTGCCGAGGTTGAACACCACCATGGCCGCCACGAACAAGCGTGCCGGGCGATAGCCTTTCTGCCAGTGGTAGGCCGAGATGAACAGCATGCTCAACCCGGCCAGGGCGACCAGGGCATAGGTGATGATGTTCAGCGGCAAGGTGTTGACGAACAACAGCAGCAGACCGCACAGCACGATGAACAGGATGTCCGCCATCAACAGTTTGTTCAGCGGATGCGGGCCCAGCGGCATGAAGAAGCGGTAGGCAAACATCAGCCCGCAGGGGGCGGTCAGCAATAGCGCGAGGTAGGCGCCGGGCGTCTGGATGGCTTGCCAGTTCGGCAGCCAGGGCCCGATCAGGTTGAGCAACAGCAGCAGGCTGAGCATCAACAGGAACTCGCAGGCGGCCAGCCATAGGCTGCTCCGCGAGCGGTGGTAGGCGAAGCGCGTGAGGTTGTGCAGGATCAGCATCAAGAGGACGCCGAACAGCAGCCCGTAGATCAGCGTCTGGTGCTGGTCGGCCGCCGCCAGTACGGCCGGCTCCAGGGTGATATAGGGGCGCAGCTCATGCTCCGACACCAGGCGCAGGTAGACGTCGAGTGGTTTGGGGCTCTGGGGCATCGGCAGCATGAAGTCGCTGCTCGGTAGCGGCCTTTCCACCTGAGGTTGACGGGTGCCGGTGGTCTGTTGTTCCACCAGGGTGTCGCCGTCCAGCACATACAGGCTCAGATGGGACAGGTCCGGGGCAAACACCCGCAGCACTTGCTCGTGCTTGCCGGGTTGCAGCCTGAAGCGCACCCACAACGCGCCGTCCGGTTGCGCAGCGGTAATCCGGTCCAGTTCGATGGGGCTGAATTGATTGGTGTAGCGTGAGGAGCGGATGTCGCTCAGTTGCAGGTCGGCCTGTTCATCAAGTAATACCGCCCAACCACTGCCTTGCGCCGCGGCCTGGGCCGGGAACAAGCAGAGCAGTGTCAGCAGGCTGACGGTGAAACCTATGGCGATCCTGAGCCAGCGCACGGCGAAATCCCTTCGTAGGTTGATGCACGTGATGCATGGGTTAACTATGCGCGGGGCGACATGCGTAGGGCAAGGGCCGAAGGCCCTTACCTAACCGAACGGATAGCTACTGGAGAGTAGCGGCTCAGCTGTTCTGGCCACGTTCACGGGCAATGGCGCGATAGCCGATGTCCGTACGGTAGAAACAGCCTTTCCAGTCGATTTTCGCCGCCAGCTTGTATGCCTGTTGTTGCGCCGCGTCGACACTGGCGCCCATTGCCGTGGCGCACAGCACGCGGCCACCTGCGGTCACGACTTTGCCATCCTTGAGCGCGGTGCCCGCGTGGAACACCTTGCCTTCCAGCGCAGCTGCCGCGTCCAGGCCTTCAATCACATCGCCCTTGGCGTAGTCGGCAGGGTAGCCACCGGCCGCCAGCACAATGCCGACGCTCGGGCGAGGGTCCCACTGCGCTTCAACCTTGTCCAGTGCCTGGGCCAGGGCGGCTTCCACCAGCAGCACCAGGCTCGATTGCAGGCGCAGCATCACCGGCTGGGTTTCCGGGTCGCCGAAACGGCAGTTGAACTCGATGACTTTCGGGTTGCCGGCTTTGTCGATCATCAGGCCGGCGTACAGGAAACCGGTGTACACGTTGCCTTCGTCGGCCATGCCGCGCACGGTCGGCCAGATCACCTGGTCCATGACGCGTTGGTGCACCTCGCTGGTGACCACTGGGGCAGGGGAGTAGGCGCCCATGCCGCCGGTGTTCGGGCCAGTGTCGCCGTCGCCGACGCGTTTGTGGTCCTGGCTGGTGGCCATTGGCAATACGTTCTTGCCGTCGACCATCACAATGAAGCTGGCTTCTTCGCCATCGAGGAATTCTTCGATGACGACGCGCGAGCCGGCCTCACCAAAGGCGTTGCCGGCGAGCATGTCGCGCACGGCGTCTTCGGCTTCCTGCAGGGTCATGGCAACGATCACGCCTTTGCCGGCGGCCAGGCCATCGGCCTTGATCACGATCGGTGCACCTTTTTCACGCAGGTAAGCCAGGGCCGGCTCGATCTCGGTGAAGTTCTGGTAGTCGGCGGTCGGGATCTTGTGGCGAGCCAGGAAATCCTTGGTGAACGCCTTGGAGCCTTCCAGTTGGGCCGCGCCGGCGGTTGGGCCGAAGCAGTCCAGGCCACGGCTGCGGAACAGGTCCACGACGCCTGCAACCAGCGGGACTTCCGGGCCGACGATGGTCAGGGCGACGTTCTTTTCGGCGAAGTCGGCCAGTTGCTCAAGGGCCAGCACGTCGATGGCGACGTTTTCGCACTTGGCTTCAATCGCGGTGCCAGCGTTGCCGGGGGCCACGAAGACTTTCTGAACGCGTGGGTCCTGGGCAACTTTCCAGGCCAGGGCGTGTTCACGGCCACCGCTGCCAATGATCAAAACATTCATTTCAAAAACCTCGTTTGGGTCATCGTTCCTACGCTCTGCGTGGGAATGCCTCTTGTGACGCTCTGCGTCACGCTTTGGGACGCGAAGCGTCCCAGGCTGCGTTCCCACGCGGAGCGTGGGAACGATCGATCAGTGACGGAAGTGGCGCATGCCGGTGAAGACCATGGCAATGCCGGCTTCATCGGCCGCGGCAATCACTTCGGCATCGCGCATCGAGCCGCCCGGTTGGATCACGGCGGTTACGCCGGCTTTCGCGGCGTTGTCCAAACCGTCACGGAAGGGGAAGAATGCGTCGGAAGCCATCACCGAACCGGCAACCTGCAGGCCAGCGTGTTCGGCCTTGATCGCGGCGATACGCGCCGAGTTCACACGGCTCATCTGGCCGGCGCCGACACCGATGGTCTGGCGGTTCTTGGCGTAGACGATGGCATTGGACTTGACGTACTTGGCCACTTTCCAGGCGAAGATCAGGTCGTTGATCTCGTGTTCGGTCGGGGCGCGCTGGGTCACCACTTTCAAGTCGGCGCTGCTGATCATGCCGATGTCGCGGCTCTGTACCAGCAAGCCGCCGTTGACGCGCTTGTAGTCCCAGGCAGCGGCTCGCTCGGCCGACCATTCGCCGCAGGCCAGCAGGCGCACGTTGGCTTTGGCGGCAACGATGGCACGTGCCTCTTCGCTCACGCTTGGCGCGATGATGACTTCGACGAACTGACGATCAACGATCGCCTTGGCGGTTTCGGCATCCAGTTCACGGTTGAAGGCGATGATGCCGCCGAAGGCCGATTCGGTATCGGTGGCGTAGGCCAACTCATACGCCTGGCGAATCCCGCCTTCTGCGTCCGGGCTCACGGCCACGCCGCATGGGTTGGCGTGTTTGACGATCACACAGGCCGGCTTGACGAAGCTCTTCACGCATTCCAGCGCGGCGTCGGTATCGGCCACGTTGTTGTAGGAAAGCTCTTTGCCTTGCAGTTGGGTCGCGGTGGCGATGCCCACTTCGGCCGGCTTGGCTTCCACGTAGAACGCCGCGCTCTGGTGCGGGTTCTCGCCGTAGCGCATTTCCTGGGCCTTGATGAACTGGCTGTTGAAGGTCCGCGGGAACTGGCTGCGGCCTTCTGTGCTCAGGGTTTGCGCGGCCTGGTTCACGGTGCCCATGTAGTTGGCGATCATGCCGTCGTAGGCGGCGGTGTGTTCGAACGCCTTGAGCATCAGGTCAAAGCGCTGGGCGTAGGTCAGGCCACCGGCTTTCAGGCTTTCCAGCACTTGGCCGTAGTCGCCGGCGTTGACCACGATGGCCACGTCTTTGTGGTTCTTGGCCGCCGAGCGCACCATGGTCGGGCCGCCGATATCGATGTTTTCGATGGCGGTCGGCAGGTCGCAGCCTGGCTTGTTGATGGTGGCTTCGAACGGGTACAGGTTGACGGCGACCAGGTCGATCGGCTTGATGCCGTGCTCGCTCATGATGGCGTCATCGATACCGCGACGGCCGAGGATGCCGCCATGGATTTTCGGATGCAGGGTCTTGACCCGACCGTCCATCATTTCCGCGAAACCGGTGTAGTCCGCGACTTCTACTGCGGCCACGCCGTTGTCCTGCAGCAGTTTGAAGGTCCCGCCCGTGGAGAGGATTTCCACACCCAGAGCTTCCAGCTCCCGGGCAAATTCGAGGATCCCGGTCTTGTCAGAAACACTGATCAAGGCGCGGCGGATCGGAAGGCGGGTAGTCTGGTCGGTCATTTCAATTTCCATCAAAAGCAAAGGAGTCAGCAAAAAAGGCGACCGTTTTTACGCGGGCGCCTTTCTGGGTTGATTGAATGCTTACAGCAAATCGTACTGCTTGAGCTTTTTGCGCAAGGTGCCCCGGTTGAGGCCCAGCAGCTCACTGGCTTTGGTCTGGTTGCCCTTGACGTAGTTCATCACGCTTTCGAGCAAGGGCGCCTCGACTTCCGAGAGGACCAGGTTGTACACGTCCGTGACGGAAGCGCCCTCAAGGTGGGCGAAATAATTGTGCAGCGCCTTCTCGACACTCCCGCGAAGGGTCTGGCCTTCTTCGCTCGGTGTGTTGAGGTGCTGTTTCAAATTGACGTTGTCGCTCACGGGTGTTGTTCCACTCACTAAAGTCTCGGTCATCATCGTCATGCGGCCACCCCCTCTCCGTTCCCTGTCCTCAGGCTCTTTTCGCGCTCGCTGAAGTACTCTCGAACGGTGGTGACCTGTGCTTGCGTATCATCCAAACGATTGAAGTGGGCGCGAAACTCCCTGGCGCCCGGCAGGGTTGCGAGATACCAGCCGACATGCTTGCGAGCAATGCGTACACCCATCACGTCCCCATAGAAGGCGTGCAGGGCGGCCAGATGCTCTAGCAGAATACGTTCCACCTCGATCAGCTCCGGTGCCGGCAAGACTTCGCCGGTACGCAGAAAGTGATCGACCTCACGGAAAATCCACGGCCGCCCCTGGGCAGCCCGGCCAATCAACAAGCCATCGGCACCGGTTGCGTGCAGCACGCGCCGGGCTTTCTCGGCTGAGTCGATATCGCCGTTGGCAAAGACCGGCATCGACACCGCCTGCTTGATCGCGGCAATGGTGTCGTACTCGGCTTCACCGGTGTAAAGGTCGGCGCGGGTGCGACCATGCACTGCCAGCGCTGTAATTCCTGCCTGTTCGGCGATCTTCGCCACCGTCAGGCCGTTCTTGTTGTCCCGGTCCCAGCCGGTGCGAATCTTTAACGTGACCGGCACATCCACTGCGCCAACAACGGCCTGCAGGATCTCGGCAACCAACTGCTCATCTTTCAACAGCGCGGAACCGGCGGCCTTGTTGCAGACCTTCTTGGCCGGGCAACCCATGTTGATATCGATGATCTGCGCACCCAGTTCCACATTGGCCCGGGCCGCATCCGCCAGCATCTGTGCATCACCACCGGCGATCTGTACCGAGCGGGGCTCGGGATCACCTTCGTGGATCATGCGCATCCGCGATTTGCGGGTATTCCACAAACTCATGTCGCTGGTGACCATTTCCGAGACTACTAGACCCGCGCCCAAACGCTTGCACAACTGACGAAAGGGCTGGTCGGTGACGCCCGCCATTGGGGCGAGAATCAAGCCGTTCTGCAATGTGTATGGGCCGATGCGTACCGCCGACATAGGACTTCCCTGTTGTGGGGCCGGATCATTAGAGTTCGAAAAAGGGTTGGCATGATACCCGCTCTCGATGACTGGATAAAGGCTGAATTGGATAAAATCTGAGCAGCTATTTCTTTATCGCCGTCGGTTTGGTCGGCGGCGATGCAGTCAATAATCCGTCGCCAAACCTTCGGTTGTGCACCGCTTCACTCGGGCGAGTGAAAGCTCAGGCTGTAATTCACGGCTTTATTGCCCGGGTCGAGGATGTCCAGGGAGATGTGGATGGGGGTTTGCGAGGGCATTTCGCTCACGCCGGCCAGCTCGCCGCTCAGGTATTCGGCGGGTTTGAAGCGACGACTGGCGATCAGGTTGCCGTTCAGGTCCGCGAAACGCAGTTCCAGCAGCGGAAACGGCTGGGAGAACGTCGCACGGTTATAGATGATCGCATCCACCACCAATGCTCCGGCGAATTCCGGGTGGCTGCGCACCACCAGGTTGCTGCTCTTGATATGAGCAATGTCGACCCGTGATGGCACCGTACATCCCAATTTCGGGCACAACTGCTGGAACCAGGGGCGGTAGGCATCCTGGCGCGACAGGTCGTCGAATTGGTAGGCGATGTACTGGCCGGCGAGGCCGCCGGCGGCGATTACTACCAGCAGCAGCCAGAGCAGTCGACGGCCCCAGCCTGACGGACGTTTTTGTGAATAAAGGTGCAGCGGATCGTCTTCCAGGTCCTGGAGGACGTCGTCGTGAACGCTTGCCTGCGGCCGTGCCTGTTTGCGGCGCGGCTGTGATTCTTCGGGAGCGGGCTCTTCCACTTCGTCGATGACCGGCGTCACGGGCGGGTCGAAAACCTCATCCTCAGGGCCTGAACTCAGCGGCGGTTCATCATCCAGATCGTCGATAGGATGCGACATGGACGGTTCGGTGCGCTGCCGGGTCGCAGAGGGTGGTTCGGCGTCATTGGCCTGGGCGCGTTCTTCCGGCGGTTCGCTGAACAGGCTGGCGGCCCATTTTTCTTCCTCCGCCTTGGCGGTGTCGCGGCTGGCGCTGAGGGCGTCTTTTTGCCGGCGGTCAGCGCCCGCCTGGCGGCGCTCTGCGTTCAATGGCTGAGTATGCTGAATCTCACGGCGTTCCAGCTTGGCCAGTTCTTCGTCCAGGTCCAGGTTATCCAGGTCCAGTACTTCGGCGGTCCACTGCTTCTGGCTGATGGCCCGTGGCGTCGCGGGTGCTGCCTCGACGGCGGTCGGTTGTTCAGGTTCCGGCGCAGGTGCGGGTACAGGTGCTTGAGCGCGCTGCTCCAGCAGCTGGCGAGCCGCGTTGAACACTTGCAGGCACGAGCCGCAGCGCACCACGCCACGGGCCACGCTCAACTGGGCGTGGCTGACGCGAAAGCGGGCTTGGCAATGCGGGCACTGGGTGACGAAACTGTCGGTCATGCGGCCATCCGATTCAGGCAAGCGCTCATTCTAGCGCCGACGACCGCTGATGCGTACCCAACCATCACGATTGGCGATCGGGTCCAGTTCGAAATCCTCGGCGTAAGCGGCGGCGACATCCTCGCCTTGCTCGGCCAGGATGCCCGACAACGCCAGGCGGCCGCCCGGCTTGACCAGGCTCGACAGTTGCGGCGCCAAGGCAACCAGCGGCCCGGCGAGGATGTTGGCCACCAGCACGTCGGCCTGCACCTGGGGCAATTGCTCCGGCAGGTAGAGCGGGAATTTGTCCTCGGCAATGTGGTTGCGCCCCGCGTTATCGCGGGAGGCTTCCAGGGCTTGCACGTCGATGTCGGTGCCCACGGCTTGCTTGGCGCCCAGCAACAGCGCGGCAATCGCCAGAATCCCCGAGCCGCAGCCGAAGTCCAGTACGTTGCAGTCGGTGAGGTCCTGGCCGTCCAGCCATTCCAGGCACAGCGCAGTGGTGGGGTGGGTGCCGGTGCCGAACGCCAGGCCCGGGTCCAGCAGCAGGTTGACGGCGCCAGGCTCCGGTGCGGCGTGCCAGCTCGGCACGATCCACAGGCGCTGGCCGAAACGCATCGGCTGGAAGTTGTCCATCCAGCTGCGTTCCCAATCCTGGTCTTCGATCACTTCGCTGTGATGCTCCGGCAGCGGGCTACCGGTGAGCAATTCCATATGGGCCAGCACGCTGGCGGCATCGGTGCCGTCTTCGAACAGGGCCAGCAGGTGGGTGTGGGACCACAGCGGCGTGGTGTTGAGTTCGGGTTCGAAGATCGGCTGGTCTTCGGCGTCCATGAACGTGACCGAAACGGCGCCTACTTCGAGGAAAGCGTCTTCATAGGTTTCGGCTTGTTCTGGGCTGATGGCGAGACGGACTTGCAGCCAAGGCATGGCGGGCACCTTTGAAAAAATGAGTGTACGACTAGATGTGTCGCGAAAGCGCGCAAGTTTACGCGAGAGGCGGGCAGAAGACGACTGCGCCGACGATCGATCCCGCGTTCGTGACGCCGAGCGTCACAAGATGCATTCCCACGCGGAGCGTGGGAACGATCACATCAGCAGGCCAGAAACAACAAAGCCGCCCGAAGGCGGCTTTGTTGGGTAGAGCACTTACTGGTTGGCCAGCTTGTGTTCCAGGTAGTGAATGTTTACACCACCTTCGCAGAAGCCTTCATCACGAACCAGGTCCCGATGCAGGGGGACGTTGGTCTTGATGCCGTCGACCACGATTTCGTCCAGGGCGTTACGCATGCGGGCCATGGCCTCGTCGCGGGTCGCGCCCCAGGTGATCAGCTTGCCGATCAGCGAGTCGTAGTTGGACGGAACCTTGTAGCCGCTGTACAGGTGCGAGTCGACGCGAACGCCGTTGCCGCCGGGAGCATGGAAATGCTTGACCAGGCCTGGACTTGGGATAAAGGTTTTCGGGTCTTCGGCGTTGATCCGGCACTCCAGGGAGTGACCGTGGATCTTCACGTCGTCCTGGGTGAAGGACAGCTTATTGCCAGCGGCGATGCTGAGCATCTCCTTGACGATGTCGACACCGGTGACCATCTCCGTGACCGGATGCTCTACCTGCACACGAGTGTTCATCTCGATGAAGTAGAAGCGGCCGTTCTCGTAGAGGAACTCGAAGGTGCCGGCGCCACGGTAGTTGATGTCGATGCACGCCTTGACGCAGCGAGCCAGCACTTCCTGGCGAGCCTTTTCGTCCAGGCCCGGTGCCGGAGCTTCTTCCAGTACCTTCTGGTGACGACGTTGCAGCGAGCAATCGCGGTCGCCCAAATGGACGGCGTTGCCCTGGCCGTCGGAGAGCACCTGCACTTCCACGTGACGTGGGTTGGTCAGGTACTTTTCCAGGTAGACCATCGAGTTGCCGAACCAGGCACCGGCTTCGGCGCGGGTCTGTTTGGCCGCTTCGATCAGGTCTTCTTCCTTGTGCACCACACGCATGCCGCGACCACCACCACCACCAGCGGCTTTGATGATCACCGGGTAACCGACTTCGCGACCGATGCGCAGGGCGGTTTCCTCGTCTTCAGGCAGCGGGCCATCAGAACCTGGAACGGTTGGCACGCCGGTCGCAATCATCGCGTCCTTGGCCGACACCTTGTCGCCCATCAGGCGGATGGTGTCGGCTTTGGGGCCAATGAAGGCGAAGCCGGATTTTTCCACCTGTTCGGCGAAGTCGGCGTTTTCCGCGAGGAAGCCGTAGCCCGGGTGGATGCCATCAGCGCCGGTCACTTCCGCGGCCGCGATGATGTTGGAGACTTTCAGGTACGAGTTCGAGGCCAGTGGCGGGCCGATGCAAATGCTTTCGTCCGCCAGCTTCACGTGCATCAATTCGGTATCGGCCGTCGAGTAAACAGCGACGGTCTTGATGCCCTCTTCCTTACAGGCGCGCAGGATACGCAGCGCGATCTCGCCGCGGTTGGCGATCAGGACTTTTTGCAGTTTCTTCGCAGGTTTCAACATCGAAGGCGCTCCGCGGTTCAAACGATGGTGAACAGCGGCTGGTCGTACTCAACCGGCTGACCGTTTTCTACCAGGATGGATTCAATGACGCCGGCTTTTTCAGCGGTGATGTGGTTCATCATCTTCATCGCTTCAACGATGCAGATGGTGTCACCCACTTTCACGGTTTTGCCGACTTCAACGAAGGATGGCGAACCCGGTGCCGGGGTACGGTAGAAAGTACCGACCATTGGCGACTTGACCACGAAACCGTTCAGCGCAGGTGCGGCTGGGGCGGCAGGTGCAGCAGCGGCAGCGGGTACGGCGGCCGGAGCAGGTGCGGCGGGAGCCGGTGCCTGCATTTGTGGTGCGTAGTAGGGTTGGGCCGGAGTCTTGCTGTGACGGCTGATGCGTACGGACTCTTCGCCTTCCTTGATTTCCAGCTCGTCGATACCGGATTCTTCCAGCAGTTCGATCAGTTTCTTAACTTTACGGATATCCATGAATCATCAACTCCCAAGGGTCGGTCAGGGGCGCTTGGCCGGTTGTTCAAGTTGTTCCAGGGCGGCCTCCAGGGCCAGTCGGTAACCGCTGGCGCCAAGGCCGCAGATCACTCCTACCGCTACGTCGGAGAAATAAGAGTGATGGCGGAAAGCTTCGCGTTTATGCACGTTGGACAAATGCACTTCGATGAATGGGATGCTCACCGCCAGCAACGCGTCACGTAATGCAACGCTTGTGTGTGTAAAAGCGGCGGGATTGATCAGGATAAAGTCCACGCCTTCACCGCGTGCGGCATGGATGCGATCAATCAATTCGTACTCGGCATTGCTTTGCAGGTAGAGCAGATGGTGGCCGGCTTCACGGGCCCGTCGCTCAAGATCAAGGTTGATCTGATCCAGGGTCACTGCCCCATAGACGCCCGGTTCGCGGGTGCCGAGCAGGTTCAGGTTGGGTCCGTGAAGAACCAGTAAGGTCGCCATCGGCTGTTCCTTGTTATGGATGGGGTACGGCAGAACCCGGCGACTATGCCGCAAAGCCTTTGTGACTGTCCAGTTCTATGCAGTAGGCGGCACGATTAGCGAGGATAGCGCAAAGTTTGTGACTGCGCCGCAGGATCCGGTCATTGGCGACACACTCCGAATCCAACGAACATCAACTGTGGGAGGGGGCTCGCTCCCGATAGCGGTGGATCAGTCATGGATACTGAGACTGACAATCCGCAATCGGGAGCAAGCCCCCTCCCAAATTTATCCTCATATGGCGTTGGAACGGCTCAGACGCGGAAGGCTTTGACTGCCGTATTGAGCTGGCCTCCCAGCACCAGCAGGTGCTCGCCCTGACTGCGCCCTTGGCCGATGCGCTGCAGGTTGTCCTCACCCAGCTGGTGAATCCGCTCGCTGTTATCGCGAATCTCGCTGACGGCGCCGCTCTGTTGTGCCGTCACATCGGCGATGCGCACTGCCGTGTCGGAGATGGTCTGGATCGCCCCGACGATTTCATCCAGCGCGCCATCCGCCGCCTGGGCTTGCTGGGCTGTGGCTTCGGCGTGTTCGACCTGGGCGCGCATGCCTTGCACCGATTGGTGGGCGGCGGTTTGCAGGCCGGCGATCAGGTCCTGGATTTGCGCCGTGGCGCCCGCCGTGCGTTGGGCCAGGGAGCGCACCTCATCGGCGACCACGGCAAACCCGCGCCCGGCCTCACCCGCGCGGGCGGCCTCGATGGCAGCGTTGAGCGCGAGCAGGTTGGTCTGGTCGGCAATCGAGCGGATCACCGTCAGCACGCCGCCAATCGTGGCGGACTCCTCGGCAAGTTTTTCGATCATCTGCGCATTTTGCTGCACTTCGCCGACCAGCGAATGCAGCCCGGTGAGGCTCAAGCCGATCACCCGTTGACCCTGTTCCACAGCCTGGCCCGCGCTGCGGCTGGCGTCGGCGGCCTGGCTTGCATCACCCGCCACTTGCTGGATGGTGGCTTCCAGCTCGCCCAGGGAGTCACGAATCTGCGCCGTATCGCCCGCCTGACGCTCGGCGCCGTCGTGAAGGCCGCTGCTCAGCTCGGCGAGGGTACGGCTGGTGCCGGCAACTTCCTCGGCATTGCCGCGAATGGTGCCGACCAAGTCCACCAGGTAGGCGCGCAGACGGTTCAGGGAGGCTTCGATGTCGTGCAGTTCGCGGTTGGTTTTGCCCAGGGCGATCGGTTGGCCGAAGTCGCCTTCGGCCCAGGTCGAAAGCGCCGGGGCAAGATGGGTCAGCACCCGCGCCAGGCGCCGTTGCAGGGTATCGATCAACAATGCGATCAGCAGGATCAGGCCGATCATCACGCCCTGCATCAAGCGTACTTCGCCTTGGATCTTGCCGTGTTGCGCACGCACCACGGGCTCCAGGCCGGCGATGGCTTGCTGCACGGCGGCGATTTTCAAATGGGTGGCCGTGGCGAGGTCGGCCCGTTGCTGGATCTGCTCGCGGGTGCGCTTGAGTTCGGCGGGGTAGCGGGTCAGCAGGCTGTTGAGTTCGCGCTTGAGGTCGACGCCGGTGTCTTGCGCTTCGGTCTTTTCGTTGTTTTCCAGGCCCATCATGGCGGAGAAGTCATCGGCGCTGGATTCGCTACTGGCCTTGACGCCCAGCAGGGGCAATTGCGCCAACCGTTCGGCCTGGGTGCGGATGCTGCCCAGCTCTCGCTCTACATCGTCGGCCAGTTCGGCGCGCCCGCTGCTGACCAGCTTATCGCGGGCCAGGGATAATTTGCCCAGGTGCTGGGACGCGTCCAGCAGCGGCGGCAGGTAGCGCGCCGCCTCAGGCGAGTTGACGCCCATCGCGTACTGGCTCAGTTGTTCCAGGTTCGCACCCACTTCACGTTCGGCTTGCAGCAACAGCGCTTGCGGGTCACCCGCCAGTTTGCCGGCGGCCAGCAGGTCGGTTTTGCTGAACGCATCAAGGTCAACGAGGCTGGGGCGCAGGTTCTGCGCGAGCTCCGCCGGCAGGTCATCCAGATGCTGCAGCAGGCTTTCCAGGCTCTGGCCGGCACTGCTCAGGCGCAAGGCATCACCGCTGGCCAGGTAATCGTCGATATTGCGCGCGGCCTCGTTCTGAAAGGTCTGGGACAAACCCAGATAACGCTCCATCAACAGGTAAGGTCGTTCCAGCGCCCGTTGCGACCACCAGAGTGTCGCACCCAGGGCCAGGCACACGGCCACCAATAGAAGGGTATTGAGATTGGTCAGCAGCTTCAGGCGCATGCGGGGTTTCAACCGACGGCGAAAGATAAGTGCCTGAAGTTATTGCGTTTCTATTACATAGTTATGACGGAATCAGTGGATTCCGGTGAAAAAGTGGCACTTTGCCTTTTCGTGCGTGCGGCCAGTACGCGGTTGCGTCCGGCATCCTTGGCGCGGTACAGCGCCTCGTCGGCCTGGGCGGCCATCATCAAACTGTCGGAGCCATCACACAATTCCACCAGGCCGGCGCTGAAGGTGCACCACAAATCCTGGGGTTGGGCCGGGTAATGAATTTCGGCAAAGCGCCCGCGGATTTCATCCAGCACCTTGCAGGCCGATTCCAGGTCGGTGTCGGGCATCACGATGGCGAACTCTTCACCGCCGTAGCGCCCGATATAGTCGGTCTTGCGCAAGCGCTGCTTGAGAAACAGCGCCAGGCTCTTGATCACGCGGTCGCCCATAGGGTGGCCGTGGCTGTCATTGACCCGTTTGAAATGGTCGATATCGAGCATGGCGAAGCTCAACGGCTTGTTCTCGCGGCGCGCGCGGAAGCTGCAGTCTTCGAGCAGTTGCAGGATATGGGTGTGGTTATACAGGCCGGTCAGGCTGTCGCGCACCATCCGCGCCTTCAAGTTGCGCGCACGCGCGGCGCGGTTGCGCACGGTGGTGATCAGGTGGCGCGGCTTGATTGGTTTGGTGAGGAAGTCGTCACCGCCTTCGCTCATGGCGTCCAGCTGTTTGTCCAGGTCATCCTCGGCCGACAGGTAAATGATCGGCACGCTGACGTAGCGGTCGTTGTGGCGGATCACCTTGGCCAGTTCGGTGCCGGTGCAGGCGGGCATGTACATGTCGAGGATGATCAGGTCTGGCTGGAAATCCGCCAGTTCAGCCATGGCCTGGATCGGTTCGATCAGGGTGCGGGTGACGATACCGGCACTGTTGAGCAGCCGCTCGGTGTGCAATGCCTGGGCGCGTGAGTCATCGATGATCAGGACTTTATAGGGTTCGTACTGGGCAACGCAGGTCAGCACTTCGATCTTTTCCAGCAGGCTTGAGGCTTCCAGCGTGCCGGTGAGGAACTCCTGGCCGCCGGCGCGCACGGCGGCCAGGCGGGTCGGGGTGTCGGTTTCATGCAAGCTGAAGAACAGCAGCGGCAGCTTTTGCTCCAGGCCCTCCTGGGCTTCGGCTGCGAGCTTGAGGCCCTGGCCTTCGCCGCAGAAGTCCACATCCATCACGATGGCGGACGGCAGGCGCTCGGCCATGGACGCCCGAAAAGCCGCGATGCTGTCCAGGGACTGGGCGCTCATGCCAAAGAATTCCAGCTGCTTGGCCAAGCGCTCGGCGCGGTCGTGATCGGCCAACATCACGTAGATCGGCTTGCGCATCGGTGGCAGGAAGGTTTGTTCCAACTGGTCGCCCTGGCGCAGACCGGTGCGTGACAGGCGTTGCATCAGGCGGTTGAGTTCGGTGATCAGTTGGCTGCTCAAGCGCCCGCGATTTTCGTCCACAGCCTGCAGGGACTCGCCGATATGCCGTGCCAGTTGACCGTGCTCCGGCTGCTCGAAGCGCTCGGCAAAGCGCAGCAGGCGCAGGTTGGCTTCGCTGAGTTCGGAAAAATCGGCGTTCGACCATTCACTGCGTTGCAGGCGTTGCCAGATCTCAAGAATTTGACGTGCCTGATGAATTACCCGCTGGGCAAAATGGTGCTTGAGACGCTCACGGCTGGGGTCTTCTGGCTCGGTCATATCCTGACTACTAGTGAGGGTGCATGCTGAGGTCGACTGATGGCTCTATGCTAGCACCTCTTTTATGTTGCATGAGTGTCATACGTCAATTAAGTGCAAGTCTCTGCCATTCAGTTTTTGACCGAGTGGTCGCGCAGCGTAAAAAGCGTGCATCCTTTATAGTCGAATCTGCCTGTGTGCCACTTTCGTTTAAAAGGCCGCACCGGCGGGCACGATGGGGTAGGGTTGTGGTCGGAGTGTTTGAACGCACCCGGACAATTGATGTGCATGAACTCAAGTGATTGAAAGGATATCGCCATGCTGGACTGGAAAAACCGTGAAGGCAGTGCCAAAGGCCCCGCCCCTGAGCCCAAGTCGGCCAATCGTGGCTACTTTCGCAACCTGCTGATGAGCAAAGCCTTGCTCAGCGTGTTGGGCTTGTACCTGTTGGTCACCGGTGCCCTGGGTTGGTACTGGAGCGAAGAGCCGGCGCTGTTCCCGGTCCAGCAAAACGCCCAGCTTGCCGCCGAGAAGGAAGGCAAGCAGATGGTGGTGGGCTACACCACCGTTGAAACCCTCAAGACCGTGGTCGGCACGTTGCTGAACAAGCCCGGTGGCTACATTTCCAACGATCGTTTCCCGCCTGGCCTGTGGATGGACAACATGCCGAGCTGGGAGTACGGCGTACTGGTACAGGTGCGTGACCTGACCCGCGCCCTGCGTAAGGATTTTGCCCGTTCCCAGTCGCAGTCGGCTGAAGACGCCGATCTGGCCAAGGCCGAGCCGCGCTTCAACTTCGACAACAAGAGTTGGGTGCTGCCGTCCAGTGAGTCGGAATACCAGGAAGGCATCAACTCCCTGAGCCGCTATGAAGCGCGCCTGTCTGACCCGAACCAGCGCGGCGCGCTGTTCTATGCGCGTGCCGACAACCTGAACAACTGGCTGGGGGATGTCGCCACCCGCCTGGGTTCGCTGTCGCAACGCCTGTCGGCCAGCGTGGGCCGGGTCAAGCTGAACACTGCACTGAAAACTGAAGCCCTGGCTCCAGGTGAAGTGCCGCAGGTCGATGAAGAAGTGGTGGAAACGCCGTGGATGCAGATCGACAACGTGTTCTACGAAGCCCGTGGCCAGGCGTGGGCATTGTCCCATTTGCTGCGCGCCATTGAAGTCGACTTTGCCGATGTGCTGGCCAAGAAGAACGCCACCGTCAGCGTGCGTCAGATCATTCGTGAGCTGGAGGCCTCGCAGGAAACCGTTTGGAGTCCTATGATCCTTAATGGCAGTGGTTTCGGCGTTCTCGCCAACCACTCGTTGGTGATGGCCAACTATATTTCCCGGGCAAACGCTGCAGTGATCGATTTGCGTCAGCTCCTCAACCAGGGTTGATGATGGACGCTACTCCAAACGAGGCCGCGCACCGCGCGGCCTCTGATGCTGAACTGATCTGCTGGGTCGACAGGCAAGACAACCTGCTCGGCCACCTCGTCAGGTCTGACCTGCGCCAGCGCGGCCTGATCGGCCGTTGCACCTTTATCTTCCTGTTCAATTCGGCAGGTTTGCTGTGTGTGCACCGACGCACCCTTAGCAAGGCGTTGTATCCCGGGTTCTGGGACACGGCGGCGGGTGGCATGGTGGCGGCAGGCGAGTCCTACGCTGAATCGGCGGCGCGGGAGCTGGAAGAAGAACTGGGCGTCGCCGGGGCGGTACTGACCGAGCACGATCACTTCTTCTTTGAAGACGGCGACAGCCGGCTTTGGTGCAAATCCTACTCCGCCGTGTGGGATGGCCCCCTGCGGTTGCAGCCCGAGGAGGTCATGGAAGCACGCTTTTTACCCATTGAAACCGTGCTGCTGGAGGCTGAGCAAAAGCCTTATTGCCCGGACGCTCAAGAGGGCCTGCGGCGCTATCTGGCCTCGCGTCGCTAAAGTTGTATAATTGGCGCCATTTGGCTCTTAGCAAGTCGGCTTTTTGTGGTTACACTGCGCGACTTTTCACCCGAACCACCCTGTGCGGTTCGGTAGCGCTGCCCCTGCCTGAGTGGGGCTTCGCGGTCGGTGACCTCTTCGCAGGTACCGATCTGTCTTTGTCCTCCCAAGAGGATTGCCGGTGGCCAAAAAAGCCGCATCCTTCGCCGCCCTTGGTGGCCTGGTATTTTCCACCGACGCAGGTCGACACTGCCCGGACTGTCGTCAGCCCGTGGCCGCTTGCACCTGCAAACAGACCCTGATCCCTGAAGGCGACGGCATTGCCCGCGTGCGACGCGAGAGCAAAGGCCGTGGCGGCAAGACGGTGACGACCATCACCGGCGTACCGCTGGCCGAAGATGCCCTGAAGGAGCTGGCCACGACGCTGAAAAAGCGCTGTGGCACCGGTGGCGCGTTGAAAGACGGCGTCATCGAGATCCAGGGCGATCACGTCGAGTTGCTGTTGGCCGAGCTGATCAAGCTCGGGTACAAGGCCAAGAAGTCCGGCGGCTGAAAGCCTCTTCCCGACCTGTGTCTAAACTCTGTCCTGCGAGCGGGGTCTACCTCTCTTACAGGCAAATCGTCATTTTAATTCTTTAGACTGCGCCAGCCTCAGATGGGGGCGGTGCCTTCGACTTCATTTATAGGGGACTTCGATGTCCGTACGACGCACACGCAAAGACGATGGCAGCCAATGGACAGTTGCGGACAGCCGCAGTGTTTACGGGATTCGCCATTGGGGGGCCGGGTATTTCGCGATCAATGATGCCGGTCGCGTTGAAGTCCGTCCGAACGGCCCGAACAGCACACCCGTCGACTTGTACGAGCAAGTCGACGAGTTGCGCAAAAGCGGCTTGTCCTTGCCGCTGCTGGTGCGCTTTCCTGACATCCTGCAAGACCGCGTGCGCCAACTGACCGGCGCGTTCGATTCGAACATCGAGCGCCTGGAATACCAGAGCAAGTACACCGCGCTGTATCCGATCAAGGTGAACCAGCAGGAAGCGGTGATCGAAAACATCATCGCCACCCAGAACGTGTCCATCGGCCTGGAAGCCGGTTCCAAGCCTGAGCTGCTGGCCGTGCTGGCCCTGGCACCGAAGGGCGGCACCATCGTCTGCAACGGTTACAAGGACCGTGAGTTCATCCGACTCGCGCTGATGGGCCAGAAGCTGGGCCACAATGTATTTATCGTGATCGAGAAAGAGTCCGAAGTCGGCCTGGTGATCGAAGAGGCCGCGAGCCTCAAGGTCAAGCCACAGGTTGGCTTGCGCGTGCGTTTGTCGTCGCTGGCGTCGAGCAAATGGGCGGACACCGGCGGCGAGAAATCCAAGTTCGGTTTGTCGGCGGCGCAGTTGCTGTCGGTGGTCGAGCGCTTCCGCGCTGCCGGCCTGGACCAGGGCATCCGCCTGCTGCACTTCCACATGGGCTCGCAGATCGCCAACCTGGCCGACTACCAGCATGGGTTCAAGGAAGCCATCCGTTACTACGGCGAGCTGCGCAACCTCGGCCTGCCGGTGGACCACATTGACGTCGGCGGCGGCCTGGGCGTGGACTACGACGGTACGCACTCGCGTAACGCCAGCTCGATCAACTACGACATGGACGATTACGCCGGCGTGGTAGTGGGGATGCTCAAGGAATTCTGCGATGCGCAGAGCCTGCCGCACCCGCACATCTTCTCCGAAAGCGGCCGCTCGCTGACCGCGCACCACGCCATGCTGGTGGTACAGGTCACCGACGTCGAGAAACACAACGACGACGTGCCGCAGATCGAGAACAAGGAAGCGCTGCCGGAGACCGTGCAGTGGCTGGTCGACCTGCTCGGCCCAACCGACATCGAAATGGTCACCGAAACCTACTGGCGCGCCACGCACTACATGAGCGACGTGGCCGCTCAGTACGCCGACGGCAAGCTGACCCTGGCCGAGAAAGCCCTGGCCGAACAATGCTACTTCGCCGTGTGCCGCCGCCTGCACAACTCGTTGAAGGCGCGCCAGCGCTCGCACCGCCAGGTGCTGGACGAACTCAACGACAAGCTGGCCGACAAGTACATCTGCAACTTCTCGGTGTTCCAGAGCCTGCCGGACACCTGGGCTATCGGCCAGGTGCTGCCGATCCTGCCGCTGCACCGCCTCGACGAAGAGCCGCTGCGCCGTGCGGTATTGCAGGACCTGACCTGCGACTCCGACGGCAAGATCAAGCAGTACGTCGACGAGCAGTCCATCGAGACCAGCCTGCCCGTGCACGCCCTGAATGAAGGTGAGGACTACCTGCTGGGTATCTTCCTAGTGGGCGCCTACCAGGAAATCCTGGGAGACATGCACAACCTGTTCGGCGATACCGATTCGGTGAACATCTACCAGCGCGAAGACGGTTCGGTGTACAGCGCCGGGATCGAGACCCATGACACCATCGAAGACATGCTGCGCTACGTGCACTTGTCGCCGGAGGAGTTGATGACGCACTACCGTGACAAGTGCGCCAGCGCGAAGATCAGTGCGAGTGAACGTACCCAGTTCCTCGACGCATTGCGCCTCGGGTTGACTCGCTCGTCTTACCTGTCGTCGTGAGGCGATAGCGGTTGAGCAAAACCCACCTTCTCAGGTGGGTTTTTTATTTCATGACCCGACCAACCAGCGATTCTGCGTGTTCAGGCGCCAGCCGATGAATGCCAGGGTCAGGCTGCGCAGCGCCATGAAGAGCAGGAAGGTTATCCACAGGCCGTGGTTACCCATGCCCTGCAACGCCCAGGCGAATGGCAATGTCAGCAAGACCGTCAGCAGCATGCCATTGCGCATTTCCCGTGCCCGCGTTGCGCCGATGAACAGGCCGTCCAGCAGGTAACTCCAGACGGCGATCAACGGCAGCACGGCCAGGTAGGGCAGGTAGCGGTCGGCGGTTTCGCGCACACTGGTGATATCGGTTTGCATGGCGATAAACAGGTGGCCGCCGAAGGTGAACAGTACGGCGAACCCCGTACTGGCGATCAGTGACCAGCCGCCGGCTACCACCAGTGAGCGACGCAAGGCCTGGCGATCATGCGCACCAATGGCGTGACCGCACAGCGCTTCCACCGCGTGTGCCAGGCCGTCCAGCGCGTGAGCCGTCAGCAGCAGGCCGTTGAGCAGCAGTGCATTGGCCGCCACGGTGGCGTCACCCAGGCGCGCACCTTGCACCGTGATCATGAAAAACACCGATTGCAACGCGAGGCTGCGGATGAAAATGTCGCGGTTGACCGCCAGCAGCGGGCGCCAGCTTTTCCACCGCGTCAACGCCGCCCAGGCGATATGCCCGGGGTAGGCGCGCAGGGCTTTGTGCGTCATCGCCAGGCCGAGCAGGGCGCCGGCCCACTCGGCCACCACCGACGCTCGCGCCGAACCGACTACCCCCCAATCCAGGCCGAGTACGAACCACAGGTTCAAGGCGATGTTGACCAGGTTGGTGGTCAGCAGGATCGCCAGCGGTGCACGGGCGTTCTGGGTGCCGAGGAACCAACCCACCAGCGCATAGCTGGCCAGTGCGGCGGGCAGGCCGAACAGGCGGGTGTGGAAGAATTCGCGGGTCAGCTCAGTCAGTTCGGGGGACGGTTGCATCCATTCCAGGGCCAGGTGGCTGAGAGGAATGCCGACTGTGCCCAGCACTATCGCCATGCCCAGCGCGAGCGACAGACCTTGCAGCAGGATTTGCCGCAACGCCGCGCCATCGCCGCGCCCGGCGGCTTGCGCGGCAAACCCGGTGGAGCCCATGCGCAAGAACCCCATGGCCCAGGCGAGAAAGGTGTACAGGCTGGCACCCACGGCCACGGCGCCCAATTGATGGGCGTGGGGCAGGTGACCGATGACTATGCTGTCCACCAGGGCCACCAGCGGCACGGAGATATTGGACAGGATCATCGGTGCGGCCAGGGCCCAGACGCGACGATGGGTGGAGCGGTGGCGCCAATCGGTGAGTAGGGTATTCAATTATTAATGCACGACCCAGCTGAGCAGCCAAAGGCCCAGCATCAGCCAGATGATCCCGACGATGATCGACGCCCGCATAAAGGCGCGCACCGCCGAGTACAACAGCATCAGGCCGATGATCAGGGTAATGATGCTGATGATCGAGGTGTCCATGCCCAAGGTGCGTGACAGTCCATCGACGAAGTTGCCACCGGCGTTGGTCAAGGCACCGAATAGCCCGCTGAGCCCGTCGACGATAAAGCGGATGATGGAACCGAGCGCCTGGCCCAACCATCCGAAAAAGCTTTCTACCTGCATGTGTGTGCCCTGATGAGAGAGTGGACGTTGCTGTGCCTTGGGTTGCGATTGCGCCCGGCGAGTTCCCTATAAGCATAGAGGTTTGCCGCGTGGTAATCATGGGCTGTGTTGGGTGTCGCTGGATTCACTTGCCTTGATGGCTTATCCGCCCGAAGCTATACGCCTTCAGGAGCCCGCGCATGAACCTCGAACACCTCACCGAACGCTTGCATCGCATCCGCGATACCAACGATTGGAAGCAATTTCACAGTCCGAAAAACCTGGCCATGGCCGCCAGTGTGGAAATGGCCGAGCTGGTGGAAATTTTCCAGTGGCTGACCGAAGACCAGTCGCGCCAGTTGCCCGCGGACAAACTCGCCCACGCCGGCCAGGAAGTTGGCGACATCGTACTGTACCTGTTGTTGCTGTGCAGTGAGTTGGGCCTGGACATGAACGAGGTGGTGCGCGCCAAGCTGGCCGATAGCGAACGGCGGTTTGCCCATGAGTGATCGTCATTTCGACCAACTGGCCACACGGTTCGCCGAGAAGATTTATGGCGGTGCCAAGGGCGCCATTCGCCTGGCTGTATTGCAGGCCGACCTGAGTGAAGCGCTGCCGGATCGCCCGTTGCGCGTATTGGACATCGGTGCGGGCCTGGGGCACATGTCGCTGTGGTTGGCCGAGCGCGGCCATGACGTGACGTTGGCCGAACCTGCCGAGCCGATGCTCGAAGGCGCCCGTCAACGTTTCGCCGAGGCCGGGCAGGCCGCGACTTTTATCCATGCGCCCTGGCAGGACCTGCTTGGGCAACTCACCGAGCCCTATGACCTAGTGCTGTGCCACGCCGTGCTGGAGTGGCTGGCTGAACCCCACGCGATCCTGCCGGTGCTGCACCAACTCACCGTGCCTGGCGGCTGGCTGTCGCTGGCGTTCTACAACCGCGATGCGCTGATTTATCGCAACCTGCTCAAAGGCCACTTCCGCAAGATGCGCAAGAACGACATGGCCGGCGAAAAGCAGAGCCTCACCCCGCAACAGCCGCTTGATCCACGGGAGTTGGCGGCGCAACTTGAGGGGCTGTGGCAAGTCGAAAGTCAAAGTGGCGTGCGGGTGTTCCACGACTATATGCCCGTGGAGTTCCAGGCCCGTGCCGACCTGCAGGATTTGTTGGAGATGGAACTCGCTCATCGTCGTCACCCAAGCTTTGCCGGACTTGGGCGTTATTTACACTGGATCTGCCGTCCGGTTTGAGCGGCCCAGTTGCGGAGGTCGAAATGCGTCGTCTGTGTTTGATCCTGTTGTCCCTCGGTCTGGGCGCCTGTTCCAGCCCCAACCCCTATGTGGCGGCTTCGGCGCCGATGCCGCCGGCACCGGCCCAGGCGGCCAAGACCTTTGATGCCAGCGCCTACCCGGCGCCGGTGCGTGACTACGGTGCCTACCGCAGTTGGGCCTGGCTCAACGGCCAACTGCCGGCGGGCTCGGCCTGGGTCGATTCGGCACAGATTGCCGAGGCGGTGAACGGTGCCCTCGACCAGCGCGGCCTGCGCCTGTTGCATGACAACCGTGCGCCAGACCTGCTGGTCAGTGCCGACGTGCGTCTGGAGAAGCGCCTGCGGCAGGTGCAGGACGATTATGGCTACGGCTATGGCGGCTATAACCGCTATGGCAATGGTTACGGCATGTACAACACGGTGCCGGTGGTGCGTACCTATGAAGTCACCGTCGCGGTGGCGCGGATCAGCCTGTTCGATGCGCGCACCCGCCAGCCGGTCTGGAGCACCAGCGCCGAAACCAGCAGCCAGGGCAGCCTGAGTGAGCGAGCTGATGCATTGCGCGAGGCGATGCAGAAGGCAATGTCCGCCTATCCGCCCAGTTAGCCGCTATTCTCATTTCAGGCTCGAACGTCTTTTGGAGAACCTCCATGTTTCGTCGCATTGCTGCACTTGCCGTTGTTGTATTGCTGGGCGGCTGCCAGACCAGTCAGGTCAACCATGACTTCGATGCCAGCCGCGACTTTGGCGCCTACCGCAGCTGGGCCTGGAAAGACCCGGCGCTGCAATACCGCCCGGATGATCCACGGATCAAGAGTGACCTTACCGAACAACGCATCCGCCAGGCTGTGGGCGAACAACTCGACCAACGCGGCTTGCGCCCTGCGGCGGCGGGTGGGCATGCCGACCTGAAGGTGCAGGCCTACCTGATCGTCGAGGACCGCCAGCAGCAAGTCACCACCAATTACGGCGGCGCCTGGGGCGGCCCATGGAATGGTTACTGGGGGGCGCCGATGTACAACGAAACGCGCAACATCACCTACAAAGTGGCGACTATCCAGATCGACCTGCTCGACGGCAAGGACGGCAAACTGGTATGGCGGGGCAGTGACGAACAGATCATGGCCAGCTCGCCGAACCCGCAGGACCGCAGCAATGCGATTCGCTCGACCGTGGGCAAGATCCTGTCCAACTACCCACCCCGATAAAGACAGCGCAAATCCTGTGGGAGGTGGGCTTGCCCTAATGCCTGTCAGTTAAGCGATAAAGCGGACGATGGATAAATTGTGGGAGGGGCGGTGCGACGATTCGACTTGCTCCCGATGGCC
>NZ_JBNPJV010000028.1:0-26066 GCF_050312585.1 Pseudomonas sp. R19M | reverse complement strand
GCTGGGCTGCGAAGCGGCCCTAAAAATCTTGGGAGCGCTGCGCACTCCAGCGCGGGGCAAGCCCGCTCACTACAATGAAGTTTGCCGTTATTTCAAGTCGAGGCTGTAATGGCCTCGATCTGTGTCTGGCGCCGTTTGCGCCCGGACAGCAATAGCCTGATGAAGGACTGACGTTTCCCATGTTGACCATCGCACTGTCCAAGGGCCGCATCCTTGACGACACTTTGCCGCTTCTGGCTGAAGCGGGCATCGTGCCGACCGAGAATCCGGACAAGAGCCGCAAGCTGATCATCCCCACGACCCAGGACGACGTTCGCCTGTTGATCGTGCGGGCTACCGACGTGCCGACCTATGTTGAACATGGCGCGGCCGACCTCGGTGTCGCCGGTAAAGACGTGCTGATGGAATACGGCGGCCAGGGCCTGTACGAGCCGTTGGACCTGCGTATTGCCCTGTGCAAGCTGATGACTGCCGGTCGTGTCGGTGACGTCGAACCCAAGGGCCGCCTGCGGGTTGCCACCAAGTTCGTCAACGTTGCCAAGCGCTACTACGCCGAGCAGGGTCGTCAGGTCGACATCATCAAGCTCTACGGTTCGATGGAGTTGGCGCCGCTGATTGGCCTGGCCGACAAGATCATCGACGTCGTCGACACCGGCAACACCCTGCGTGCTAACGGCCTGGAACCCCAGGATTTCATTGCTGACATCAGCTCCCGCCTGATCGTCAACAAAGCTTCCATGAAAATGCAACACGCCCGTATTCAGGCGTTGATCGACACCCTGCGCAAGGCAGTGGAGTCTCGACACCGCGGTTGACCTACCCGCGCGGCCTTAGGTCGCGCCCGTCTATCCGCCTCATAGCCAGAATTCTCAGGTGCCCAAGCGGATCGACTGCTAACTTTCGGCGCCTGAGCATTTTTGCCAATCCTATGAGGCCCTCGCTATGACCACGTCCACTGCAATTGCCCGACTCAATGCTGCCGACCCGGATTTCGCCCATCATCTGGATCATCTGCTGAGCTGGGAAAGCGTGTCCGACGACTCGGTCAACCAGCGAGTACTCGACATCATCAAGGCTGTGCGCGAGCGCGGTGACGCAGCGCTGGTGGACTTCACCCGCCAATTCGACGGCCTGGACGTCCAGTCCATGGCCGACCTGATCCTGCCCCGCGAACGCCTGGAACTGGCCCTGACGCGCATCACTGCAACCCAGCGCGAAGCTCTGGAAGTCGCGGCGGCGCGGGTGCGCAGCTACCACGAAAAGCAGAAACAGGACTCGTGGAGCTATACCGAAGCCGATGGCACCGTGCTGGGCCAGAAGGTCACGCCGCTGGACCGCGCTGGCCTATACGTGCCGGGCGGTAAAGCCTCGTACCCGTCATCGGTGTTGATGAACGCGATCCCGGCCAAAGTGGCTGGCGTGACCGAAGTGGTCATGGTGGTGCCCACCCCGCGCGGCGAAATCAACGAGTTGGTGCTGGCGGCGGCGTGCATCGCGGGTGTTGATCGCGTGTTCACCATTGGCGGCGCCCAAGCCGTTGCGGCCTTGGCCTACGGCACCGAAAGCGTGCCGAAGGTCGATAAGGTGGTGGGGCCGGGCAACATCTACGTGGCCACCGCCAAGCGTCATGTGTTCGGCCAGGTGGGGATCGACATGATCGCCGGTCCTTCGGAAATCCTCGTGGTGTGCGACGGCCACACCGACCCGGACTGGATCGCCATGGACCTGTTCTCCCAGGCTGAGCACGACGAAGACGCCCAGGCTATTCTGGTCAGCCCGGACGCCGAGTTCCTCGACAAGGTCGCCGCCAGTATCGATAAGCTGCTGCCGACCATGGAGCGCGCCGAGATCATCGAGAAGTCGATCAACGGCCGGGGCGCGCTGATTCTGGCTCGCGACATGGAGCAAGCCATCGAAGTGGCCAACCGCATCGCGCCGGAACACCTGGAATTGTCCGTGGCCGACCCGCAGGCCTGGCTGCCGTCGATTCGGCACGCCGGAGCGATCTTCATGGGCCGCCACACCAGCGAAGCCCTGGGCGACTACTGTGCAGGCCCTAACCACGTGCTGCCGACTTCCGGCACCGCGCGTTTCTCGTCGCCGCTGGGGGTGTATGACTTCCAGAAGCGTTCGTCGATCATCTTCTGTTCGCCGCAGGGCGCCTCCGAGTTGGGCAAGACCGCCTCGGTGCTGGCCCGTGGTGAATCGCTGAGTGCGCACGCGCGCAGCGCCGAATATCGCATCCTCAAGGGAGAGTAAGGCATGAGCAAATTCTGGAGCCCTTTCGTCAAGGACCTGGTGCCTTACGTGCCCGGCGAGCAACCCAAGTTGACCAAGCTGGTCAAGCTCAACACCAATGAAAACCCCTATGGTCCCTCGCCCAAGGCACTGGCGGCCATGCAGGCCGAGTTGAATGACAATCTGCGCCTGTACCCGGACCCCAACAGCGACCTGCTCAAGCAGGCTGTGGCCAAGTATTACGGGGTCGACGCCGGCAAGGTATTCCTCGGCAATGGTTCCGATGAAGTCCTGGCACACATCTTCCACGGTCTGTTCCAGCACGACTTGCCGCTGCTGTTTCCAGACATCAGCTACAGCTTTTATCCGGTGTACTGCGGCCTGTACGGCATCAAGTCCGACCCGGTGCCGTTGGACGAGCAGTTCCAGATTCGTGTGGCCGATTACGCCAAGCCTAACGGCGGGATCATTTTCCCCAACCCGAACGCGCCGACCGGCTGCGTGATGGCATTGCAGGCAGTCGAGCAGATGCTCAAGGCCAGCCCGGATTCGGTGGTGGTGGTCGATGAAGCCTATATCGACTTCGGTGGCCAAACCGCTATCAGCCTGGTGGACCGCTACCCGAATCTGCTGGTGACCCAGACCCTGTCCAAATCGCGCTCACTGGCCGGTTTGCGGGTGGGCCTGGCCGTAGGCCACCCGGACCTGATCGAGGCGCTGGAGCGGGTCAAGAACAGCTTCAACTCCTACCCGCTGGATCGCCTGGCGATTGTCGGCGCGACGGCAGCGTTCGAGGACCGTGAGTACTTCGAGAAAACGTGCAAGCAAGTGATCGACAGTCGCAACACACTGGTCGCACAACTGGAAGGCAAAGGCTTTGAAGTGTTGCCGTCGGCAGCCAACTTCATCTTTGCCCGCCACCCTCGGCACGACGCAGCCGGCCTGGCGGCCAAGTTGCGTGAGCGGGGTGTGATCGTACGGCACTTCAAGCAGGAGCGGATTGCCCAGTTCCTGCGGATCAGCATCGGCACGCCTGAGCAGAACCAGGCGCTGGTCGATGGGCTCGGCGAGCTCTAAGCGACACTGGAGATCAAAAAATGTGGGAGGGGGCTTGCTCCCGATGGCAGTAGATCAGTCAATCATGTATCGACTGACACTCCGCCATCGGGAGCAAGCCCCCTCCCACATTTTGTTAGATCAACGGCTTGTCAGACTGCTTGTTCTTCCAGCCATCATTACCCGGCAGCAGCAGGTTCAAACCAATCGCCACCACCGCGCACAGGGCGATGCCCTTGAGGCCGAAATCATCCGGGCCAGTGCCGGTGCCTACCAGTACACCGCCGATACCGAACACCAGGGTCACGGACACAATCACCAGGTTGCGTGCCTCACCCAGGTCGATCTTGTGGCGGATCAGCGTGTTCATCCCCACTGCGGCAATCGAGCCGAACAGCAGGCATAGAATGCCGCCCATCACGGGTACCGGAATGCTTTGCAGCAATGCGCCGAACTTACCGATAAATGCCAGGCTGATAGCAAAGATTGCGGCCCAGGTCATGATTTTAGGGTTGTAGTTCTTGGTCAGCATCACCGCGCCGGTCACTTCGGCGTAGGTGGTATTCGGCGGGCCACCAAACAGGCCGGCGGCCGTGGTGGCGATCCCGTCACCCAGCAAAGTACGGTGCAGGCCCGGTTTCTTCAGGTAGTCACGACCGGTCACGCTGCCCACCGCAATCACACCACCGATATGTTCGATCGCCGGGGCCAGGGCTACCGGCACGATAAACAGAATCGCCTGCCAGTTGAATTCCGGCGCGGTGAAGTGGGGCAGGGCGAACCAGGGGGCGGCGGCGATCTTCGCCGTATCGACCACGCCAAAGTAGAACGACATGGCGAAACCCACCAGTACCCCGGAGATGATCGGCACCAGGCGGAAAATACCCTTGCCGAACACCGCCACGATCAAGGTGGTCAGCAAGGCCGGCATCGAGATCATCATGGCGGTCTGGTAATGAATCAGCTCGCTGCCATCACCGGCTTTACCCATTGCCATATTGGCGGCAATCGGCGCCATGGCCAGGCCGATGGAGATAATCACCGGGCCGATGACCACTGGCGGCAGCAACCGGTCAATGAACCCTGTGCCCTTGATCTTCACCGCCAGGCCCAGGAAGGTATAAACGAAACCGGCCGCCATCACGCCGCCCATGGTCGCTGCCAGGCCGAACTGGCCCTTGGCGAGAATGATCGGAGTGATGAACGCGAAGCTCGATGCCAGGAACACCGGCACCTGCCGCCCCGTCACCACCTGGAACAACAGCGTCCCCAGGCCGGCAGTGAACAGCGCGACGTTTGGATCCAGACCTGTGATCAGCGGCATCAACACCAGCGCGCCAAATGCCACGAAGAGCATTTGTGCGCCAGACAGGATCTGGCGCCAAAGCGGGTCGTTGAATTCATCCTGCATGTTCACGCGTCCTTCTGTTTGGTGCCGAAGATCTTGTCACCGGCATCGCCCAGGCCAGGGATGATGTAGCCGTGTTCGTTCAGGCGCTCGTCGATGGATGCGGTGTAGATCTGCACGTCGGGGTGGGCCTTCTCGACGGCGGCAATCCCTTCGGGGGCGGCGACCAGCACCATGGCGCGGATGTCCTTGCAACCGGCCTTTTTCAGCAGGTCAATGGTGGCGACCATGGAACTGCCGGTGGCGAGCATCGGGTCGATGATCATTGCCAGGCGTTCGTTGATTTCCGGAACGAGTTTTTCCAGGTAAGTGTGCGCCTGCAGGGTTTCTTCATTGCGGGCCACGCCGACGGCGCTGACCTTGGCGCCTGGAATCAGGCTGAGCACGCCTTCGAGCATGCCGATACCGGCGCGCAGGATCGGCACCACGGTAATCTTCTTGCCGGCGATTTTCTCGACCTGGACGGGACCGGCCCAACCTGGGATCTCGTAGCTTTCCAGGGGCAAATCCTTGGTGGCTTCGTAAGTGAGCAGCGCTCCGACCTCCTGAGCAAGCTCACGGAAGTTCTTGGTACTGATATCGGCACGGCGCATCAGGCCGAGTTTGTGTCGGATCAGCGGGTGGCGGATCTCGCGAGTGGGCATGGGGAAGGCTCCGGCAGCGGGCAAAAAAACCGGCCTAGATTAATCTATCCGAGGGTGTTGTCCTATAGACATCAAGTACGTTAGTCCATAAAGGCTTGATTGGAGCGCACGAGAAGCGTACCTTCGCCCGCTTTTCTTGCCACAGCACCCCTTGGAGAGCGCCATGTCCGCTGATCTCGAGCATATCCGTCAAATCATGCGCGAGGCTGACTGCCTGTACACCGAAGCGCAAGTCGAAGCAGCGATCGCCGAGGTTGGAGCGCACATCACTCGCGAAATGGCCGACACCAACCCGGTGGTTTTCTGTGTGATGAACGGTGGCCTGATCTTCGCCGGCAAATTGCTGACGCACCTGCACTTCCCGCTGGAAGCGTCCTACCTGCACGCTACGCGCTATCGCAATGAAACCAGCGGCGGCGATCTGTTCTGGAAAGCCAAGCCGGAAGTCTCGTTCATCGACCGCGACGTACTGATCATCGACGACATCCTCGATGAAGGGCACACCCTGGGCGCGATCATCGACTTCTGCAAGCACGCCGGCGCGCGCAAAGTGCACACTGCCGTGCTGATCGACAAAGACCACGACCGCAAGGCCCGCCCGGACCTGAAAGCCGATTATGTCGGCCTGCCGTGCGTCGACCGCTACATCTTCGGTTATGGTATGGACTACAAAGGCTACTGGCGTAACGCCAATGGCATCTTCGCCGTTAAAGGAATGTAATGAATGGCCCGCTTTCTTGATCAATCGCTGTTTGCTGAGTTGGCCGAGAAAGCGGCCAGCAGTCCACGCGGTCGGCACCATCACAACTTTCACCAGATGGAAGAGCCGTGCCATCGCCTGGCGGTGAGCCTGCAGCCCACCACCTACGTACCACCCCATCGGCACCTGAGCGCGGACAAGGCGGAAACCTTGTTGGTGCTCAAAGGGCGTTTGGGCTTGTTGATATTCAACGAGGCCGGCGAGGTCATCGCCAAGCGTGTCATGCAGGCCGGTGGAGAGTGTTCGGGCGTCGATCTGCCGCCGGGTGTGTTCCACGGCCTGGCGGTCCTGGAGCCCGACACCGTCATGTTTGAGTGCAAAGCCGGTCCGTATCGCCCGGTGGGTGAAGGGGAGCTTGCCGAGTGGGCGCCTCGCGAGGGCGATGCCGAGGTCGCTCAATACCAGCGCTGGATGCTTGCCCAGTTCGAATGAGCGGTTTGATCCTCGCCTACACAAGGCCGAGCCCCGCAGGTAGACTTCAATCCCCGTGTAAATGTCTGCAGGCTGGAGTCGGTAATGCGTAAAGATAAGAAACAGGTGATTGGTGATGAGATCGGTGACGATCAGATCAAGTTGTTCCTGGACTTCGAGCCGGCTGATGCGACTTCACCGTCCCTGCACAAACTGATCAAGGCCTACCGTGGCTTGCGTATCGACGATTTCGAGCGGTTCCTGGGCTTTTTCAAGGCTGCAGGCCTGGATCTCGATGGCAAGGATGAGCATGGTCAGACCTTTATCGACCTGATCAAGGATCAGCGTCACGCGGACGAGTACATCGAGTTGATCGAAAACGCTCGCGGCTGATTATCCGAACATAAAAAACGCCCCGTCCTCATGCAGAGGGCGGGGCGTTTTTTATGGGCTCTTCTGTAGGCGCGAGCTTGCTCGCGAAGAGCCCCAGGGCGCCGGGCTAAACCAGGCGCGCTGCGTTATCGTTAACGATCTTCGCGAGCAAGCTCGCTCCTACCAGTCTCGGCGGCAGGTTCAACCAGTTCCAGGCTGATGTTGTTTTGCGTGTTGATCTTGCGATACAGCTCGGCATCGGTTTCGAGGGTCTTTTCCCGTGCCGGGAAGATCTCGTGCAGCTTGGCTGCCCACTCACCAGCGGCTTTCTCCGGGAAGCACTTCTCGATCAACTCCAGCATGATCGAAACGGTTACCGAAGCACCTGGGGATGCGCCCAGCAGTGCTGCCAGCGATCCATCCTTGGCCGCGACCAGCTCGGTGCCGAATTGCAGCACGCCGCCTTTCTTCGGATCTTTCTTGATGATCTGCACCCGCTGGCCGGCCACTTCCAGGCGCCAGTCTTCGGCTTTCGCCTCAGGGTAGAAGCGGCGCAAGGATTCCAGGCGTTGCTCCATGGATTGCATCACTTCGCTGACCAGGTACTTGGTCAGGTCCATGTTGTCCCGGGCGACGGCGAGCATCGGGCCGATGTTGCCGGCGCGGACCGACAGCGGCAGGTCAAGGAACGAGCCGTGCTTGAGGAACTTGGTGGTGAAGCCGGCGTATGGCCCGAACAGCAGGGATTTCTTGCCGTCTACCACGCGGGTGTCCAAGTGAGGGACGGACATCGGTGGCGAACCCACGGCCGCCTGGCTGTAGACCTTGGCCTGGTGGTGCTTGACCACTTCCGGGTTGTCGCAACGCAGCCATTGGCCGCTGACCGGGAAACCGCCAAAGCCTTTGCTTTCTTCGATACCCGAGGCTTGCAGCAACGGCAGGGCCGCGCCACCGGCGCCGAGGAACACGAACTTGGCATCCACTTCGCGGCTGTTGCCACTGTTGACGTCCTTGATGCTCACGGTCCAGCCCGCGCCATTGCGCTTGAGGCCGGTAACGCGCTTGCTGTACTTGACCTGGGCGTCTGCAGAACTGGTCAGGTGACTGAGCAGTTGGTTGGTCAGGGCGCCGAAGTTGACGTCAGTGCCGTTCATCACACGGGTGGCGGCGATTTTTTCATCGAGCGGACGACCCGGCATCATCAAGGGCATCCACTCGGCCATTTCGCTACGGTCTTCGGTGTAGTGCATGTCCGAAAACGCGTGGTGCTGGCTGAGGGTTTCAAAACGCTTCTTGAGGAAAGACACGCCTTTTTCACCCTGCACGAAGCTCAGGTGCGGCACCGGGCTGATAAAGGACTTGGACGAGCCAAACGTGCCTTTCTTGGTCAGGTAGGCCCAGAACTGCTTCGATACCTCGAATTGGGTGTTGATGTGCACCGCTTTCTTGATGTCGATGGAACCGTCAGCCGCCTGCGGCGTGTAGTTCAGCTCGCACAGCCCGGCGTGGCCAGTACCGGCGTTGTTCCACGGGTTGGAACTTTCCGCGGCACCCGAGTCCATCAGCTCAACGACTTCCAGCTTGAGGCCGGGGTCGAGCTCTTTGAGCAGTACGGCCAGGGTGGCACTCATGATGCCGGCCCCTACCAGTACTACGTCGACTGCTTCGTTATGCGCCATTTAACGCGTCTCCAAAATCTGCAGCACCAAATTGACGGCATGGCTGCCAGGAGTGACGGGGCGGTTCACGTGTTGCCCCAGGTTACCCATGGCCAGGATCGCCATGTCCGATTCTTCGCAATTTTTTTGCAACTTCAGCGCACGCTTCCTGCCGGGCTAATCTGCCTATGAACGCATTCATGGGCGCCTGTGGCAATTCGACTTATGGTCAAAGCGTGCGGTTCGTGCAACCAAATCCGTAGCGGACAGGTTTCAAGCTCCAGTTTTCGGGGAGTTCTCGGTCCTGTGTTGGGCTGTTCCAGACGCTGATGGTGCTTGTACAAACGCAAAACTATTCATTTGCTCGCCACACTCTTGTGAAGTTGTGAAAACCCGTTTTTTCACGCTCTTTTGAAGACGTGAACCTCAAAAATGGGCTGCCCCAGCCTGGCACCTGGCCCGAGGTCCTTGCCGACACGCGGCAAAACGGGCAAACAACTCAAGTGGCCGAGCGCAATGGCAGCTCTGGCAGATTCGGTAAAGGCGGGTGGTTTGCAAGAAAACAGCAAGCGCGCCGGCTTCACACGATCTGTGTGGGCGGCTCTCTGTGGGCGGTTTGGGGGTTAATGCCGGGGCATTAACGATGCTGCGGGGCCCGATCAGGAGACGTCCTTATAATCGGGGGGAGATTGTAGCGAAGAACGCCAGGGAAATGGGCGTGTTTTATGACTTTTATTAGCGCCTCGGTCAGGAGGCCAACGCTTGCGGTGGTTGTGCATGCGCAGACAGCGGGCGCACCCGGGCGCTGGCCGGCAACGGACGGTTCATCCACCCCAGGTGAGTCTCCGTCACCTCCACCCAACCCTCACCGACGGGCGGCAAGCGGCACTGCTTGAATGCCAGGCAATAGCCACGGGCATCGAGCCGGGCAAAGTGGCGATGGTCGGCGCGTGGCATGAACAGTGATTTGAGAAGGCGCATGGTTTTGTACCTGTTACGTTACATGCTCGAAGGTTGCCAGTGTGCCATGACACTGGAGTGACCAAATTATGTGAAATTGTAATTTCCGCGTGCCTTCAGCTGCCGTTCAGGATGGCTGGTGAGCGGCGCGCCTGCACCGTTATACTGGCGACCTGTTTGCCTCTAGTTCTGGAGAAATGAGTATGTTGCAACGCCTGTTGTTCGGTTTGATCACTGTGACCAGTTTGACGCTGGTTGGCTGCGCCAACAGCCCGCAACAACTCAGCCCGCAACCTAAAGTCACTGCGCAGTTGGCACCTGTGGGGCATGGCCAGCCGGTGTCGGTACGCGTGGTGGATGGTCGTCCGTCGCCGACCCTGGGCTCTCGCGGGGGGCTGTACCCTGAGACCGCGCTTATTTCGGTAACCGGCCAGGATGTGCTGCCCAAGCTGCAAGCCCAGGCCGAAGCGGCTGTACGCCTGCTGGGTTTCACGCCGGCCAACTCGCCGGGCGCACCTCAACTGACCATTACCTTGGCCGAACTGAAGTACCAGTCGCCTAAACAAGGCTTGTATGTGACTGAAGCGTCCATCGGCGCGACCTTCAAGTCCGACGTCGTTGCCGGCACCCGTCGCTACAGTGGCCGTTACGGCGCGTCCCTGGACCAGCGTTTCGGCATGTCGCCGAACCAGGAAACCAATACCAAGCTGGTCAGCGACGTGCTCAGCGACGCCCTGACCCGTCTGTTCAAAGACCCAAGCATCGGCCAGTTGCTCGGCTCGCAGTAAACACCGCTCAATAAAAAACCGGGCTCAGTGATGAGCCCGGTTTTTTTATGCCTGTGATGTTCATGCCGCCGTTTCGACATAAAGCTCCAGCACACTGACACCTGTGAGCAGATCCAGCTCCGGCAGGTCGGCATGCTGATGCCCGGCGAGGGCGCAATACACCAGCCAATGGCGGTCTTGGACGTTGAATGCCAGGCTGCCGACCAGCGCCTCTTGCTCGTCGCTTTGTGCGACCCAATACAGTCGATCCTGGTTTTGCGCGTGCAGCATGACAAGCTCCTCAAACGTCGAAGGGCAACAGAGTGGCTTGTTAAGGTGACGTTCAGGTGACGCTGTAAATTACTGGATACATTAGCGCTATGGGGGAGGGAGCAGGAAGGCGCAGGAGGCGACTATCGTTCAGGTTTGTATCTGAGCTGATACCAGGCCACTGATACATCGAGGTTTGCGATGGCACTGCCCGCACTGCTCATCAATACTGCCGCGCTACTGGTTGCCTGCCCGGGCGCCGCGCTGCTATTCATAACCCGCCTGCGATCACAGCGTGCGATGGCCGATCTTACCGCGCGAAGCGAAGAGCGCGCCGTTGACCAACCGATGCTGTTTCTGGATGTACACACCGAACGGGCGTATCGCCTGGCCTATCGTGTCGGGTTTGCCTGCCTTGGGCTGGCGCTGGCCACCTCCTGGCTCAGCACCCATCTGTAAAAAAAGCACTGCAAAAACATCTGTGGGAGAGGGCAAGCCCCCTCCCACAGGTGTCATCGGCGGTTACAGAGGCATTCCGGCCTTGACCCGGTACTGATTGCGCACCGGTGTTGCATATTGCACCACCAGGTACGGGCGGTGCTCGGCCGGGCATTCGTTCAAGCGCCGCTCCCATTCCGCTTTGGCCTTGGCCAGTTCGTCGGCCGGGAACAGGTCTGCTGCCTTCGGCACCTGCAGTTGAGGGTCGGCATCACTCCACTGTGCATAAGCCAGGTAGTGCACCGGGAACAGTCGATACCCACCCAGGATCTGCCGGTCCATTTCCACGGCGAGCAGCTTGGTGTCTTCAAAGCGTTCGGTGATCGGCGGCGCGAAGTTGACGTGTACTCGGCCCTTGTAGCCGGTGATGCCCAAGGCGATGCTCACATCATCCTCGCCTGGGGCCTTGCTATAGGTGCCGGTTGTGGCACGGATATACAGCTCACGGGCCTTGGCCGCATCGCAGGGGTCGTATTCGTAGCTGATGGACACCGGCGTCAGGTTCAGCGACTGGATGACTTCGGCAAACGGTTCGTCCTTGCGGCTGACGTGGAACATCTTGAGGATCGCCGACTCGGTGCGATCGTCCCCATCCTTGGCGCGACCTTCGGCCTGAGCGATCCAGATCGACTGGCCGTCGTTGCGGATCGAATGATTGATGTAGGCCGACAGCAGGTTGAACGCCGCCATCTTCTCCTTTCGCCCGGTGATCGAGCGGTGCACGATGAAGCTCTTGTTCAGGCGCATCAGGTCGCTGACAAACGGCTTTTGCAGCAGGTTGTCGCCAATGGCGATGCGGGGTGTCGGCAGGCCGGCGTGGTACACGGCGTAGTTGACGAAGGCCGGGTCCATCACGATATCGCGGTGGTTGGCCAGGAACAGGTAGGCGGTGCCCGATTTGAGTTGCTCGACGCCGGTATAGGTCACGCCGTCGGTCGCCCGGTCGATGGTATGGTCGACGTAATACTCGACTTTGTCCTGCAGCGTCGCCACGGTGGTGACGCCGGCAAACTCGCGGCGCAATTTGCGCGCGATCATCGGCTTGAGCAACCAGCCCAGGGCGCCTGCAAAGCGCGGGAAGCGGAAGTGGGTCAGGATGTCCAGAAAGGCCTTGTCACTGAACAGGCGTGCCAGCACTGCCGGGACTTCGCTGTCGTTGTAAGGTCGGATGGTATCGAATTCGCCCATCATGCTCTCTTGTTAGAAACGGCTAGGGTAAGTAGAAGGAAACATCAGGGTGCGGCCGCAATATTGGCTCTGCCGTGAATAGCCCTGTAAATAGACCGGCGATTATACGCACAAGTCACCTGGGAGACCGCGATGCTGGAAACCGCACTGTACGAATGTCCTTATTGTGGCGAAGAGGTCGAGACAACGGTGGACCTGTCTGGCGGTGACCAGACTTATATAGAGGATTGCCAAGTGTGTTGCCGGCCGGTCATTTTTACCCTCCAGGTGCACGGTGACGAGTGGATGCTGGACACCCGCAGCGAGAACGAATGACCGGCAGGTCATGAATAACAGGTATGCGCATGCAGCGAATCTACGAACCGGAAAACCTGATGGAAGGCGAGTTGCTGCAACAGATGCTTGCCAGCGAAGGTATCGAGGCGCATCTGGTGGGGCGCCATTTGCTCGGCGGTACGGGGGAACTGCCGATTTTCGGACTGCTGGGCCTGGAAGTGGACAACGATCAGGCCGCCTATGCCCGTGAGCTGATTACTGCCTACATCGGCGCCCAACCCCTGCCCGGTGAAGAACCCGACAGCTTCCCCGACGTGCTGGTCTGTTAGGCTGTCGGTCGGTTTACCCAAGAGTCGTGTTACCCCATGTGTGGACGTTATGCCTTGTTTCGCTGGAACTCATCGTTTGCTGCCCTGCCGGGCTTCCCGGCGGATCAGCAGGCCCAGTGGAATATCTCCCCCAATGACTCGGTGCTGATCCAGCGCCTGAGTGAGGGTCAGCGCACGCTGGCGCGTGCGCGCTGGGGCCTCACGCCACCCTGGCTGACCGATCTGTCGCGCACCCCGGCCCACGCGCGCGCCGAGACCCTGGCCGAACAACCGATGTTTCGCGAAGCCTTTCGCCAGCGTCGCTGCCTGATGCCGGCCAACGGGTTCTATGAATGGCGAGGCACCCAGCGCAAGCGCCCGTATTGGCTGACGCCGGGGGAGGGGTCCACGTTGTTTTTTGCCGCCATCTGGGAGGCGTACCCGGTGCAGGAGCAGGTCTGGCTGAGTACGGCGGTGGTGACCCAGGCTGCACAAAACCAGCGGCGTCCGTTGATTCTGGACGCGCAGGGGCAGGAGGCCTGGCTCAATCCCGAAACCTCCCTGCCTGCCCTGCAGGCCCTGCTGGCCAGTGAGCCCGCCGCATTGCGCGAGCGGGTCCTGGCCAATATGGTCAACGATCCCAAGCTCAACGGGCCGGAGTGCCTGACCCCGGCCTAGTGGTGGGATTGACCGGCCTTATCGAGAGCAAGCCCCCTCCCACAGTTTGATTTGTGGATACATTCAAATGTGGGAGGGGGCTTGCTCCCGATGCGGCCTCAAAGTCGCCGCAAATCTCAAACCTTGAACTGATTGATCAGGCGCCGCTGCTGTTCAGCCAGTTTGGTCAGGTCGGCGCTGGCCGTGCTGGACTCATCCGCACCGCCCGCGACTTCATTGGCCACCTGGCCAATATTGATCACATTGCGATTGATGTCCTCGGCCACCGCGCTCTGTTCCTCGGCAGCACTGGCGATCTGGGTGTTCATGTCGTTGATCACCGACACCGCCTGGGTGATGGTCTCAAGCGCCTCAGCCGCCTTGGCTGCGTGTTGCACGCTTTCATCGGTGCGGTTCTGGCTGTCTTCCATCACCCGTACCACATCGCGGGTACCTTGTTGCAACTGCTGGATCATGGCCTGGATTTCTTCGGTGGCCTTCTGGGTTTTCTGCGCCAGGTTGCGCACCTCATCGGCGACCACGGCAAAACCACGGCCTTGTTCGCCGGCCCGGGCCGCTTCGATGGCCGCGTTGAGCGCGAGCAGGTTGGTCTGCTCGGCAATCCCGCGAATCGCCGTGAGGATCGCATTGATGTTCTCGCTGTCCTTGGCCAGGGTCTGGACCACGCCCACGGCTTTGCCGATTTCCTCTGCGAGCGCACCAATGGAGGAAGAGGTATCGCGCACAATACGCATCCCCTGGCTGGCCGCCTGGTCGGCATGGCTGGCGGCTTGCGCGGCCTGGGTAGCGTTGCGCGCCACATCCTGTGCGGTGGCGGTCATCTCGTGCACGGCGGTTGCCACCTGGTCGATCTCGACCATTTGTTTGTGCACGCCCTGGTTGGTGCGGATCGCAATGTCAGCGGTGTGTTCCGACGAGTCGCTGACCTTCTGCACCGAGCTCACCACTTGCGTAATCATGCCTTGCAGCTTGATCAGGAAGGTATTGAAGCCGCTGGCAATCGCGCCCAACTCGTCGGCACGGTCACTGCTCAGGCGGCGTGTGAGGTCGCCTTCGCCCTGGGCGATATCGTTGAGCATGGCCACCATTTGTTTGAGTGGGCGGGCGATGCCGTGGCCGACCAGCCAGATCACCAGCAGGCCGAGGCCGGCGATCACCAGGCCGACCATGGCCATGCCGAAGATGTCCGCCTTGCGCTGGGCCTGCAGGTCACTTTGCAGCGCGTTCGAATCCGCCATCACGGCGCTCAGGGGCAGTTGCAGCATCAAGGTCCAGCGCGCGTCGGTCTGGCCGATATTGAACGGCAGGAGCAACTCGATATGCCCGTGTTCCTTGTCGATGACGTAGCGCACTTCGCCAACCTTCAATTGGCCAAGATTGGACAGCTCACTGCTGTCGAGCAGGTCACTGGCTTTCTCGCCGAGTTTGCTTGAGTCCTTGGTGTAGGCCACCAGGCGTCCATTGTTGGAGATCAACGCCAATTCGCCGGCGCCGTCGTAGAGGTTCTGGTCGGCGCGGGTCAGCATGTCCTGGATAAAGTTCACCGACAGGTCGGCACCGACGATGCCCTGGAACTTGCCGTCGATCATGATCGGCTCGATGAACGACGCCAGCATCACCATGGCATTGCCGACCTTATAGGGGGCAGGGTCGATGGCGCAGGGGTTCTGGCTTTCCTTGGAGCACAAGTAGTACTCGCTGGCGCGTATGCCGGTGGAGAGAATGCTCTGGTCGTTGACGTCGGCGAGTTTGTCCAGGCCCAGGCTGCCGTCTGCGTTGCGGTACCACCAGGGTAGAAAGCGGCCGTCGGTGCCCATGCCGACGATCGGGCTGTTTACATAATTGGCATCGTTATGGTCGATTGCATTGGGTTCCCAGCCGATGTAGGCGCCGAGGATTTTCGGGTTACGCACCACCGTTTCATGTAGCAGGCTGATCAATTGCTCGCGGCCGATCTGCAGCGCGGGTTCGCCCTTGGCGTCCTTCATGCCGAGCAGGGCGTTGGTGGTGGCCAAACCTTTGGCGGTCACCAGTGGCGCCTCCAGTTCACGCTGGATCAGTGTGGCCTGGGTCTGTGCCAGCGCGGTGAGGCGCTCCTTGATGATTTGCTTGAATTGGGTTTGAGTGCGTTCCTGCACCATCTCCTGGGTGCGCGCACCGGAAAACAAGGCGTAGAGCACCAGCACGGCGACCACGCTCAGCACGATGGCGCCGGTGAGTGCCGCGACAGAAAACTGAATCGACTTGAATTTCATGAAGGCTCCGGGCGCAGAGAGGTTGGGCTTGTTGTTATATCGGCCATGCCGGAGGGAGTCTTAAGGCTTGTCCTGCAAATGAGTGGGGGGTGTCGCAAATGCGATGATGGCTGGCGTTGTGAGATGTATCCGAAAATCAGCGGTTAAACGTCTGTTGTATCTGGCGTCGATATAAATGACCGCCTACGATATGCGCCAGATTTTCAGGGAGAGTGTCATGAAGAAAACATTGGCGGTAAGTCTACTCAGTTCAGCGGTGTTGCTCGCAGGTTGCCAGTCGGTCAACACCACCAGTGGTGGCGCCGTGGGTGTGGAGCGTAAGCAGTACATGTTCAGCATGCTGTCGAGTCAGGAAGTCGACCAGATGTATGCCCAGTCTTACCAGCAGACGTTGGGTGAGGCGAGCGGCAAGGGGTTGGTCGACAAGACCAGCACCAACGCCAAGCGCGTGCAGGCCATCGCCAACCGCTTGATCGCCCAGGCGCCGAACTTCCGCCCGGATGCGGCGCAGTGGCAGTGGGAAGTGAACCTGATCAAGAGCGATGAGATGAACGCCAACTGCGGGCCTGGCGGCAAGATCTTCGTGTACAGCGCGTTGATCGACAATCTCAAGCTCACCGATGACGAGCTGGCTGCCGTAATGGGCCATGAGATTGCCCACGCCTTGCGTGAACACGGCCGCGAAGCCATGTCCAAGGCGTATGGTATCCAGATGGCCAAGCAGGGCGCCGGTGCGTTGTTTGGCCTGGGCCAGGACAGCCTGGCACTGGCCGACACGGTTGCCAACTACGGCATGACCTTGCCTAACAGCCGCGCCAACGAAAACGAAGCGGACCTGATCGGCCTGGAGCTTTCGGCTCGCGCCGGCTACAACCCGAACGCCGCCATCACGCTGTGGAACAAGATGGCCAAGGCTTCAGAGGGCGCGCCACCGGAGTTCATGAGTACTCACCCGGCGTCCGACAGCCGGATCGCCTCGCTGCAGGCGGCCATTCCGAAGGTGATGCCGCTCTACCAACAGGCCCGGAAATCCTGATACTCCGAACCTTGTGAAGATCCAAGTGTGGGAGGGTGCTTGCTCCCGATCGCGGTGAATCAGTCAACATATATACCGACTGAAATACTGCTATCGGGAGCAAGCCCCCTCCCACAATGGGTTTGGGTTTACAGCCTTAGATCCAACCGCTGCTTTGCATGGCCTTGTACACCGCCACGATCGCCAGGATGAAAAACGCCGAAGCCGCCAGTCGACGAATCAAGGTCAGCGGCAGCTTCTCGGCTGCAAAGTTCCCCGCCAATACGACCGGCACGTTGGCAATCAGCATGCCCAGGGTGGTGCCGATGATCACCAGCCACAACTCCGGATACTGCGCCGCCAGCATCACCGTGGCGATCTGCGTCTTGTCGCCGATTTCGGCGAGGAAGAATGCGATCAACGTGGTCAGGAATGGCCCGAACTTGCGTGTGGTACTGGCTTCGTCATCGTCGAGCTTGTCCGGCACCAGCGTCCACAGCGCGGTGGCACAGAAGCTCGCCGCCAGGATCCAGTGCAGCACCGCATCCGAGAAGAAACTACCGAACCAGGCCCCCACGGCACCGGCGGCCGCATGGTTGGCCAGGGTCGCGGCGACGATACCGGCGATGATCGGCCAGGGCTTGCGAAAGCGTGCGGCGAGGATGAGCGCGAGCAGTTGCGTCTTGTCGCCGATTTCGGCCAAGGCAACGATTGCGGTAGGAACGAGTAATGAATCCAGCATCAGGTAGGCTTCCAGGGGCGGGTCGACACGGCTATGACACGTACAGCCTTCCCGCCCCGGGTAAGGTGTGCGTGTCATAGGTCTTGTCAAACCCCGGTCCGTCTGTGCGGACTCCTGGGTCGCATACGCCATGGCCTGCTGACCAAGTATGTTGACGTATGCCGGACGAGCGTGGCGCTCGTGGGAGACTACTCCCCTAGGACGGAGCGGATTCTGCCTAGGCAAAATCCATTCGGCAAGCGTTCTTTTTCAAACGCCCGTCAGCCGCGCTTGGCACGGTAAATGCGAAAGCCGTTGCCTTCGGCCTTGATCGCACAGACCCCAAGATGCTCTTCGATCAGCGGCTGATACTTCAGGAAGCTGTTGGCGACTAACCGAAGTTCGCCGCCTTTTGCCAGGTGTTTCGCGGCTTTTCGCAGCAGGTTCTCAGTGGCGAAATAATCGGTATGCACCCCGACATGGAACGGTGGGTTGCTCAGGATGGCGTTCAAACCCATCGGTGCGGCGTCGATACCATCACCGGTCAACACCTCGGCTTCCAGGCCATTGGCAGCCAATGTCAGGCGACTGCTGGCAGCGGCAAATGCGTCCACGTCGAGCAGCGTGACGCTGTTGTGCGGGTAGCGTCGCTTGACGGCCGCCCCCAGCACACCGGCGCCGCAACCAAAGTCGAGCAAGTGACCGCCAGGCAGCTTGTCCAGATGCTCCAGCAACAGCTCGGTGCCGCGATCCAGGCGCCCATGGCTGAACACGCCCGGCAGGCTTACGACCTTGAGCGGCCCTTCGGCCAGCGGTACGTCGAACACTTGCGCCAGGCTTTCCAGCTCGACCGCTTGCGGGGCATTGGCCACGGTGACCTGCCACAGTTGGCAATGCCGTGCGCTATCGAGCTTGCGCGGTTTGCCGAAGGGGATCATCTGTTTGGCGGCACTTTCGATACCGCCTTTTTTCTCCCCGACCAGAAACAGCTCGGCGCCGGGCAGGCGTGCGGCCACGGCGTTGAGCAGGTAGTCGGTGAGGTCCTTGGACTTGGGCAGGAAGATCACTGCCGCGTCGAACGAGCGTTCGGGCACGTTCACACCGAACTGGCTGCGCTCGGGGAAGCGTGCATCGAGCGCGGCCTGGTCGCCGGCATGCCAGCACCAACCGTGGGCGTTGGGCAGGCGGCCCAGCAGGTCGTCGGCGGGCAAGCCGGCCAGCAGCAGGTTGCCTTGAAAAAGTTCGGCCTGACGAAGCAGTACTTCACTGCGCGGATCCATGGTCTGCTCCTTGAAAAGGGGCGCAGTTTATCAACTGACGACGCGCAACGGGGCGCCGTTGAAAAAGCCTTGGGCGTTTTCCACCAATTGGCCGACGATCCGCTGTCGAGCTTCGCGGCTGCCCCAGGCATTGTGCGGCGTGACGATCAGTCGAGGAATGTCGCCTGCCAGCAGCGGGTTACCCTGCACCGGCGGCTCGACACTCAGCACATCGGTGGCTGCGCCGCCCAGGTGGCCGCTGCGCAACGCGTCTGCCAGCGCCTGTTCATTGATCAAGCCACCGCGCGCGGTATTGACGATAAAGGCGCCGGGTTTGAGCAATGCCAGTTCGCGGGCGCCGATAAAGTCGCGGGTATGTTCGTTGAGCGGGCAGTGCAAGGTCAGCGCGTCGACCTGTGCGAGCAATTCATCCAGCGGCACGCGGTCGGCGCGGGCAGGGCGTCCGGGAATCGCGCCGAGCATCACGTGCATGCCAAAGGCTTGCGCCAGGCGTGCCACGGCGCCGCCCAGTTCGCCATGGCCGAGCAGGCCGAGGGTTTTGCCTTCCAGCTCGACGATGGGGTAGTCCAGCAGGCAGAACTGCTTGGCTTGCTGCCATTTGCCGGCCGCCACATCGCGTTGATAGTCCTTCAAGCGTGTCGCCAGGTTGAGCAGCAACATGATCGTGTGCTGCGCCACCGACGGTGTGCCGTAGCCCTGGCAGTTGCTCACGGTAATGCCATGGGCGCGGGCGGCGGCGAGGTCGACGTTGTTGGTGCCGGTGGCCGATACCAGGATCAGTTCCAGTTCAGGGCAGGCCGCCAGGGTTTCGGCGTTGAGCACGATCTTGTTGCTGATCACCACCTGGGCGTTTTGCACGCGCTCAAGCACATTCTGTGGCGTGGTATCCGTAAACAGCTGCAGCTCGCTGAAGCTGTTGCGCAACTCGCCGAGGTCGAGGTCGCCCAAGTCCAGAGAGGAGTGATCAAGGAAGACGGCGCGGCGATTGTTCATCTCAACTGTACCTTTTGTGACGAGGTTCGAAGGCGTAATCTGCCGAGCCTATCAGATGAAATAATCAGTTACTTAATGGAGTAAGCATGTACGTCGCCGAGTTTTTGACCGTAGCGCTGATTCACCTGTTGGCAGTGGCCAGCCCCGGCCCGGATTTCGCCGTGGTCGTGCGTGAAAGTGTGACCCATGGCCGCCGCGCCGGGACGTGGACGGCGCTGGGCGTCGGCTCGGCGATTTTCCTGCACGTGGGTTACTCGTTGCTTGGCATCGGCTTGATCGTGTCGCAGTCCATCGTGCTGTTCAACGCGCTGAAATGGGCGGCCGCCGCGTATCTGCTGTACATCGGTTTCAAGGCATTGCGTGCGCAGCCGGCCAAGCCTGCCGCCGAAGGCGAGTTGCACCGCGAAGCCGGCGAGCGCACCCCGCGTGGCGCATTTACCGCAGGTTTCGTGACCAATGGCTTGAATCCCAAGGCCACCCTGTTTTTCCTCTCGTTGTTCACTGTGGTGATCAACCCGCAGACGCCGCTGGCCATTCAAGCGGGTTACGGCGTGTACCTGGCGGTGGCGACGGCGCTGTGGTTCTGCCTGGTGGCGATGTTGTTCAGCCAGCAGCGCGTGCGTGCCGGGTTTGCGCGGATGGGCCACTGGTTCGACCGCACCATGGGTGCGGTACTGATCGCTATCGGTGTGAAGTTGGCCTTTACCAGCATGAAATGAGTTTTTCAGTGGCCGGATGCTGGCTTAAAGCTAGCATTCGCCGGGGTCTGCAAATCATTCCTTTGGCTGATTTAGCTGACACATAAGCTCTCTAAAGTGCAGGTCTTCAAGCCAAGACCGTGCAGTCAGATAAGGGATTAGTATGTTGCAGACCCGCGTTATCCCGCCCGCCGAAGGTGCGTACCAGTACCCGCTGTTGATCAAACGCCTGTTGATGTCCGGCACCCGTTACGAGAAAACCCGGGAAATCATCTACCGTGACAAGCTGCGTTATACCTACCCGACCTTGATCGAACGGGTCGCGCGGCTGGCCAACGTATTGACCGAAGCCGGCGTCAAGGCCGGTGACACCGTGGCGGTCATGGATTGGGACAGCCACCGGTACCTGGAGTGCATGTTCGCTATCCCGATGATCGGTGCGGTGATCCACACCATTAACGTGCGCCTGTCGCCGGAGCAGATCCTCTACACCATGAACCACGCCGAAGACCGCTTTGTGTTGGTCAACAGCGAGTTCGTGGGCCTTTACCAGGCGATCGCCGGGCACCTCACCACCGTCGACAAGACCCTGCTGCTCACCGATGGTGACGCCCAAACCGCCGAGCTGCCGAACCTGGTGGGCGAGTATGAAAGCCTGCTGGCGGCCGCCATCCCGAAGTACGACTTCCAGGACTTCGACGAAAACTCGGTCGCGACCACCTTCTACACCACCGGCACCACCGGCAACCCCAAAGGTGTGTACTTCACTCATCGCCAACTGGTGCTGCACACCATGGGTGTGGCAACCATCATGGGCAGCGTCGACAGCGTGCGCCTGTTGGGCACCAACGATGTGTACATGCCGATCACGCCGATGTTCCATGTACACGCCTGGGGCCTGCCCTATGTAGCCACCATGCTGGGGCTCAAACAGGTCTATCCCGGCCGCTATGACCCGGAATACCTGGTGGAGCTGTGGCGCAAGGAAAAAGTCACCTTCTCGCACTGCGTGCCGACCATCCTGCAAATGGTGCTCAACGCCAAGGCCGCCCAGGGCGTGGATTTCGGCGGTTGGAAAATCGTCATCGGCGGCAGTGCGCTGAATCGCTCGTTGTATGACGCCTCCAAGGCGCGGGGCATTCAACTGACCGCCGCGTACGGCATGTCCGAGACCGGGCCGCTGGTGTCCTGTGCCCACCTCAATGAAGAGCTGATGGCCGGCAGTGAAGATGAGCGCACCACCTACCGCATCAAGGCCGGCGTGCCCGGGCCGTTGGTGGAAGCGGCGATTATCGATGATGACGGCAATTTCCTGCCCGCCGATGGCGAATCCCAGGGCGAGCTGGTGTTGCGCGCCCCTTGGCTCAGCGAAGGCTATTTCAATGAGCCGCAGAAGGGCGCCGAGCTGTGGGCCGGCGGCTGGATGCACACCGGTGACGTGGCGACCCTGGACGCCTTCGGGGTGATTGATATCCGCGATCGCATCAAGGACGTGATCAAGACGGGGGGCGAATGGATCTCCTCCCTGGCACTTGAAGACCTGGTCAGCCGTCACCCGGCGGTACGTGAAGTAGCAGTGGTAGGCATCGCCGATCCGCAGTGGGGCGAGCGCCCGTTTGCGTTGCTGGTCGTGCGTGATGGCCATGTGATAGGTGCGCGTGAGCTCAAGGAGCACCTCAAGCCTTTTGTCGAACTGGGCCACTTGAGCAAGTGGGCCATTCCAAGCCAGATCGCGGTTGTTACTGAAATTCCCAAGACCAGCGTAGGAAAACTCGACAAAAAACGTATCCGTATCGACATCATCGAATGGCAGGCCAACAACAGTACGTTCCTGTCGACCCTGTGACGCCCTTCGCCGCGCCCGCTCGGGCGCGGCAAAGCTCTATCTCAAGCCTTCACTTGTGATTTATCGATTTTCAGCCATCCTTGCCACGCCGATCTTCGTCGGTGTGGCGAAAGGGTTGTGGCAGACGGGTTGGTGATGCAAATCACACTTTAGAGGGATCAAGCGCTCCCCCCTGCTGGCTATAGTCCCTTCCAGAGTTATTCACGGATGCTCCGCTTCGGGCCATGGAGGCTCGGGTGCCGTACGGCATTGGGATCGTTGTATCCCGGCCGTTACATGCATCTGTAGGAAAGAACTCACTGCCATAACAATAATGCACATGGAGTAGCGTCGATGACCTCAGTAAACCAGTTCTGGCGCCGGGCGAGATTGCCTCTGGCCGTCAGTCTCGCTTCTACGCTCGCCGGGCCCGCATTCGGCGTCAGTTTCAATATCGGTGAAGTCGAAGGGAGCTTTGACTCGTCGCTTTCCGTGGGGGCGAGCTGGTCGACAGCCAAGCCTAACCGAGACCTGATCGGTGCCAACAACGGCGGCAAGGGGTTGTCCCAGACCTCCGATGACGGTCACTTGAACTTCAAGCGCGGCGAAACGTTCTCGAAGATCTTCAAGGGTATCCACGACCTGGAACTGAAATACGGCGACACCGGCGTGTTTGTGCGCGGCAAGTACTGGTACGACTTCGAACTCAAGGACGAAAGCCGTCCGTTCAAGGACATCAGCGACAACAACCGCAAGGAAGGCGCCAAGTCCTCCGGCGGGCAGATCCTCGATGCATTCATTTACCACAACTACAACATCGCCGATTTGCCGGGCAACGTGCGTTTCGGCAAGCAGGTGGTGAGCTGGGGTGAAAGTACCTTCATCGGCGGCGGCATCAACTCCATCAACCCGATCGACGTGTCCGCATTCCGTCGTCCGGGCGCCGAGATCAAGGAAGGCTTGATTCCGGTCAACATGTTTTATGTGTCGCAATCATTGACGGATAACTTGTCGGCTGAGGCGTTTTATCAGCTGGAGTGGGACCAGACGGTGACCGATAACTGCGGCACGTTCTTCTCCCAGCCCGACGTGATTTCCGATGGCTGTGACAACAACCTGCGTGTCCTCAACAAGCGTTCGACCATCCCGGGCGCTGCGTTGCCGACGCTCAATGCCCTGGGTGTGGACGTCAACAACGAAGGCGTACTGGTACGTCGCGGTCCGGACCGGGATGCCCGCGACAGCGGCCAATTCGGCGTGGCCATGCACTACAACTTCGAGCCGTTGGATACCGAGTTCGGCGCGTACTTCATGAATTACCACAGCCGCGCGCCGATCTTCAGTGCACAAGGCGCTCCTTCGTCGGCTTACACTCGCCCTCTGGGGCCTCTGGCCGCCTTGCGTCCGTTGATCGTGGCCGGCAGTTCCAACTACTTCGTCGAGTACCCGGAAGATATCCGCCTGTACGGTTTGAGCTTCTCGACCACGTTGCCGACAGGCACGGCCTGGAGTGGTGAACTGAGCTACCGTCCAAACGCTCCCGTGCAATTGAGCACCACCGATATCCTGTACGCCGGCGTCACGCCGATCCCTGGCTTTGGCAACGCATCCGTGCTTAAAGGTACGCCGGGCCAGGACCTGCATGGTTACAACCGTAAGGAAGTGACGCAGTTCCAGACCACCTTCACGCACTTCTTCGACCAAGTCATGGGCGCCAGCCGCCTGACCACCGTCGGTGAGATCGGGGTGACCCATGTCGGGGGGCTGGAAAGCAAATCACAAGCCCGCTATGGCCGCGATCCGGTCTTCGGTCCTGGCAGCTTGCCGGGTGGCTTCTGCAATGCGCTCAACAATTCCACCGCGACGGGGGCGGGCCTGCCCAATGCCGCTGGCCTGAACACCAACTGCAACAACGACGGCTACACCACAGCCACGTCCTGGGGCTACCGCGCCCGAGCCATCTGGGAATACCCGGACGTGTTCGCGGGCGTCAACCTCAAGCCAAACGTGGCTTGGTCGCATGACGTGAAGGGGTATTCACCCGGCCCCGGCGGTAACTTCGAAGAAGGTCGCAAGGCAGTCAGCCTGGGCCTGGATGCCGAGTACCAGAATACTTATACCGCCAGCCTGGCCTACACCAACTTCTTTGGTGGCAAGTTCAGCACGGTGGATGACCGCGACTTCATCGCCCTGAGCGTCGGCGCCAACTTCTAAGCACACTGTATTTTCAGGAAGACCAGAATATGCAAATAACAAAAAGTCTGTTGCACGTGGGTGTGCTGGGGCTGTCGATCCTGGCGAGCAATGTCATGGCGGCGGTATCGGCGGATGAAGCCGCCAAGCTGGGCACGAGCCTGACCCCGATGGGCGCTGAAATGGCTGGTAACGCGGCGGGCACCATTCCGAAATGGTCGCCGCTGCCCACCAATGCCGGTGCCGTGGATGCGCGTGGTTTCCTGGCCAACCCCTACGCCAACGAACAACCGCAGTTCACCATCACCGCAGCCAACGTCGAACAGTACAAAGACAAGCTGGCACCCGGTCAGTACGCGATGTTCAAGCGCTACCCGGACACCTTCAAGATGCCGGTCTACCCGACCCATCGCGGCGCGACCGTGCCGGCGGATGTGTTTGCAGCCATCAAGAAGAACGCCACGCACACCAACCTGGTTTCCGGCGGCAACGGCCTGGAGAACTTCGAAACCGCGGTGCCGTTCCCGATTCCAAAAAGCGGCGTGGAAGTCATCTGGAACCACATTACCCGCTATCGTGGCGGCAGCGTGACCCGCCTGGTAACCCAGGCCACGCCGCAAACCAACGGTTCGTACAGCCTGGTGTATTTCCGCGATCAGTTCGTGTTCCGCGACAAGATGAAAGACTTTGATCCGAAAAACCCAGGCAACGTGCTGTTCTACTTCAAGCAGCAAGTGACCGCGCCGGCGCGTCTGGCCGGTGGCGTGCTGCTGGTGCACGAAACCCTGGACCAGGTGAAGGAACCGCGTTCGGCGTGGGTCTACAACGCGGGTCAGCGCCGCGTGCGTCGGGCGCCGCAAGTGTCCTATGACGGGCCGGGTACTGCCGCCGATGGCCTGCGCACTTCCGACAACCTCGACATGTACAACGGCGCCCCGGACCGCTACGACTGGAAACTGGAAGGCAAGAAAGAACTCTACATCGCCTCCAACAGCTACAAGGTCGACGATCCCAAGCTCAAATACGCCGACATCATCAAGGCCGGTCACATCAACCAGGACCTGGCACGCTACGAGCTGCGCCGCGTCTGGCATGTGGTCGCCACCTTGAAGGAAGGCCAGCGCCACATCTACGCCAAGCGTGACTTCTTCATCGACGAAGATACCTGGCAAGCGGCCGTGATCGACCACTATGACGGCCGTGGTCAGCTGTGGCGCGTCGCCGAAGCCCATGCCGAGAACTACTACGACAAGCAAGTGCCGTGGTACGCCCTGGAAACCCTCTACGACCTGCAGTCCGGCCGCTACCTGGCGCTGGGCATGAAAAACGAAGAGAAGCAGGCGTATGACTTCGGCTTCACCGCCACCACTAGCGACTTCACTCCAGCGGCCCTGCGCCAGGACGGTGTGCGCTAAGCGGCAACAAGGTTCCAGTGTGGGAGGGGGCTTGCCCCCTCCCTAATCCTACTCAGTCAAGAGAACCTGCCGCGACCAAACTCTGTAGTGAGCGGGCTTGCCCCGCGCTGGGTGGTGCAGCCGCCCCAAACCCAGGCACCTCGGTCCTCCTGAAATACCGCGGCGTCTTTGTTGGGGCG